>NZ_JBITTH010000017.1:0-195696 GCF_044541755.1 Streptomyces sp. NPDC085524 | reverse complement strand
GCCCGCCCGGCGGGCCGGCCCGGCGGGGGCCGCCGCTCGGGGGCCGCTCCCCCCCGTGCGGGGCGGGCCCCCCGCCGCACCGTCCGGGCGGGGGCCCGGCCCCTCTGTGCGCGTGGGACTGCGGGGGAGTGCGGGGATCAGGCGTAGACGGGGCCGGTGAACTTCTCGCCCGGACCCTGGCCCGGCTCGTCCGGGACGATCGAGGCCTCGCGGAAGGCGAGCTGGAGCGACTTCAGGCCGTCGCGCAGCGGAGCGGCGTGGAAGGAGCTGATCTCGGTGGCGCTGGCGGTCACCAGGCCGGCCAGGGCGTTGATCAGCTTGCGGGCCTCGTCGAGGTCCTTGTGCTCGGAGTCCGGCTTGTCCAGGCCCAGGTTGACCGCCGCGGCGCTCAGCAGGTGCACGGCCACCGTGGTGATGACCTCGACGGCCGGAACCTCCGCGATGTCGCGGGTCATGTCGTCGTAATCGGGAGTGGAAGCGGAAGGCGTCGCGTCAGTCATGCGGACCACGATAGGCCGTGGAGCGACACCGCAGGCACGGCGCCGGGGAGCCGGCCCCGTACGCGCGGCGCCGGGGAAGCGGCCTTGCGCGCTCGGTGCTAGTATGTAGTTCGACCGGCCGGACACCTGTGTGCCCGGCCCACAAGTGGAGGCTCCGATTCTCCCACCTGACCACCCTCCGGGGCGGCAGGTCACCGGTCAGGCGGCATCCATCGTTCCGTACGGACGATGGAAAGCCACCCGATGTTGCGCCCCGCGGTTCGCACGCGACGGTGCTCCGGTTGTTTTGGAGCCCCCGCCTGTGCCCGGCGGGGCTTTTTTGATTCTCCCGCCGCGGTCGGTCTGACGGAATTACACGTCAGCGGCTGTCTGCCAGGCAGTCGTGTGGTGCTACCGAGGAGGATCCATCAGCACCGAGCCCCGCATCAACGACCGGATTCGCGTTCCCGAGGTTCGACTCGTCGGTCCCAGCGGTGAGCAGGTCGGCATCGTGCCGCTTGCCAAGGCGCTTGAGCTCGCACAGGAGTACGACCTCGACCTGGTCGAGGTAGCGGCCTCCGCACGCCCGCCGGTCTGCAAGCTCATGGACTACGGCAAGTTCAAGTACGAGTCGGCCATGAAGGCCCGTGAGGCGCGCAAGAACCAGGCGCACACGGTCATCAAGGAAATGAAGCTCCGGCCGAAGATCGACCCGCACGACTATGACACCAAGAAGGGTCACGTCGTTCGGTTCCTCAAGCAGGGCGACAAGGTCAAGATCACGATCATGTTCCGTGGTCGCGAGCAGTCCCGGCCGGAACTCGGCTACCGACTGCTGCAGCGTCTCGCTTCGGACGTCGAGGAGCTCGGCTTCATCGAGTCGAACCCGAAGCAGGACGGCCGAAACATGATCATGGTCCTCGGTCCGCACAAGAAGAAGACCGAGGCCATGGCCGAAGCCCGCGAGGCGCAGGCCGCCCGCAAGGCGGAGCGCCAGGGTGTCGTCGCCAACGACGAGGCGGCTCCTTCCGAGGAGACCGCTCCGGCCGAGGCGACCGACGCCACGGATGCCGAGGTCACCGAGGCCGCCGCCGACGAGGCGAACGCCGAGGCCTGATTCCGAGGCAGCCTGTCTCGAATCACCCGACACAACATGACGCTCCCGCTCGCCGGTCCGGTCCGGATCGGCGAGGGAGCGCCACCGACGAGGAGATAACGGCGCTATGCCGAAGAACAAGACGCACAGCGGTACCAAGAAGCGCTTCAAGGTCACCGGCTCCGGCAAGGTGCTCCGCGAGCGCGCCGGCAAGCGCCACCTGCTCGAGCACAAGTCGTCCCGTGTCACCCGCCGCCTGACCGGCACCGCGGAGATGGCCCCCGGCGACGCCGCGAAGATCAAGAAGCTTCTCGGCAAGTGATGTTCTCCGCTCCCGCGACGGGAGCGGATGAGCGTCAAGACCGGGACCCCATCGAATTCGGGCCGTGTGAAGACACCCACGGCCCCGCTACAAGGAGTTAAAAAGTGGCACGCGTCAAGCGGGCAGTAAACGCCCACAAGAAGCGCCGGGCGATCCTCGAGGCGGCCTCCGGCTACCGCGGTCAGCGTTCGCGCCTGTACCGCAAGGCCAAGGAGCAGGTCACCCACTCGCTGGTCTACAACTTCAACGACCGCAAGAAGCGCAAGGGCGACTTCCGTCAGCTGTGGATCCAGCGCATCAACGCTGCTGCCCGCCAGAACGGCATGACGTACAACCGCCTCATCCAGGGTCTGAAGGCCGCGAACATCGAGGTGGACCGCAAGATCCTCGCCGAGCTCGCCGTCAACGACGCCAACGCGTTCGCCGCGCTGGTCGAGGTCGCGCAGAAGGCCCTCCCGGCCGACGTCAACGCCCCCAAGGTTGCTGCCTAAGGGCTAGCCGGCCCGCTCCCACGCGGCCGGCCCCCACGGACCCGCAGGCATTCGCCTGCGGGTCCGTGTGCTTTGCAGGCATCAGTTCAGACAGCCACGGAACACCGAAAGAGAACCGCAGACACCATGGGTCACCCCGACGAGCTGATCTCCCCCCGGTCCCCGCGGGTGGCCGCCGCCAGGCGCCTGGCGCGGCGCAACTTCCGCACCAAGGAGCGCCGGTTCATCGCAGAGGGCCCCCAGGCGGTCCGCGAGGCCGTGGAGCACCGCGGAGCCGAGGGCGCGTCGACCCTGATCGAGCTGTTCGCCACCGTCGAGGCCGCCGAGCGCTACGCGGACATCGTCGAAGCCGCCCGGAAGGCCGGCGCGCGCGTGCACCACGCCTCCGACGAGGTGCTCGCCGAGGTCTCGCAGACGGTCACCCCGCAGGGCCTGGTCGGTGTCTGCCACTTCCTCGACTCGCCGTTCGAGGAGATCCTCCGTGCGCGGCCCAAGCTGGTCGCCGTCCTCGCGCACGTCCGCGACCCCGGCAACGCGGGCACCGTGCTGCGCTGCGCGGACGCGGCCGGAGCCGATGCCGTCGTCCTGACCGACGCCTCCGTGGACCTCTACAACCCCAAGTCCGTACGGGCCTCCGTGGGCTCCCTCTTCCACCTGCCGGTGGCGGTCGGTGTCCCGGTGGAACAGGCCGTCGAGGGGCTGCGCGCGGCGGGCGTGCGGATCCTCGCGGCCGACGGGGCCGGTGAGGACGACCTGGACGCCGAGCTGGACGCCGGCACCATGGGCACCCCCTCGGCCTGGGTCTTCGGCAACGAGGCGTGGGGCCTGCCCGAGGAGACGCGGGCGCTCGCGGACGCCGTCGTACGGGTCCCGATCCACGGCAAGGCCGAGAGCCTGAACCTCGCGACGGCCGCCGCCGTGTGCCTCTACGCCTCCGCGCGTGCACAGCGGGCGCCCGGAGGGTGCCGCTCCGTGACCCCCAGCTAGTAATGTGGCGGCCCGGGGCCACTGCGCTGCTCGGAGATGTGGGGGCGGACCGCTCGATGGGGAGTGTGGACGAGTGTGCGTTAGCTCGATTGGGTGGTTGTCGGATTGGCGGCTTGCGGAGAGTGGTGCTCAGCCGGATAGCGTTGCCGGTGCGATATGGGACGCCGAGTACGGTGCCGGGTTGCGGGGCCCCTCCTCCACCAGAGTGATGGTTCAGGGCCTCCCCGTGGTCTTTGGCCGTGCCCACATGGCCAGGTCGCCAGGGAACCGGCCCTCCCGGAACGGATCACGCACGGGATGCGTGTCGCCGTCCGGGCTGCGAAAGCTGGGACCCAGTGCGCTCAAGACCGTTCGGGGCGTGCCGATACGCAGGGCTCGTTCCTGCGCATTGCACAGGAACGGTACGGGGACATGACCGTTGCGCCTCAGCCGGTCGGCTCCGGGCTGCCGATGGCACCCGGCGCGGCAGCGGGACCTTCACAGGAGGTGCCGCCGCCCGCGACCGCCTCGCCGGAGCGGGCCTTCCACGCCTTCGGGGTCGACCCCGACGAGCTGCCCGACGGGCTGGTCGTCGCCGACGACGCCGGCCGGGTGATCTGCTTCAACCGGGCCGCCGCCCGCATCACCGCCATCGCGCCGCACGAGGCCCTCGGCACCCGCATCGACCGGGCGCTCCCGCTCGAGGACCTCGAAGGCCGCCGCTGGTGGGCGCTGACCGATCCGTACGGAGGCCTCGCCACCCGGCGCGGACAGCCCGAGCGGAACCTGCTGCTGCCCGGCGGCCGCGAGGTGCTCGTCTCGGCCAGCTACGTCCGTACGCACCCCACGGGCCCGCTGCGCCGCCTCGTCGTCACCCTGCGCGGCACCGAGGCACGCCGCCGCACCGAGCGCAGCCACGCCGAGCTGATCGCCACCGTCGCCCACGAGCTGCGCTCCCCGCTGACCTCCGTCAAGGGCTTCACGGCGACGCTGCTCGCCAAGTGGGAGCGGTTCACCGACGACCAGAAGCGGCTGATGCTGGAGACCGTCGACGCCGACGCCAACCGGGTCACCCGGCTGATCGCCGAACTCCTCGACATCTCCCGGATCGACTCCGGCCGGCTGGAGGTCCGCCGCCAGCCGGTCGACATCGCCACCGCCGTCGGCCGCCACGTCCAGGCCCTGACCGCAAACGGGCAGGAGCCGGAGCGGTTCCTCGTCAGCGTCAGCCGCCCGCTCCCCGATCTGTGGGCCGACCCGGACAAGATCGACCAGATCCTCGGCAACCTCCTCGAAAATGCGGTGCGGCACGGCGACGGAACGGTCACCATCGACGTGATGCCGCACGAGAAGGGAACCGCCGTCACCGTGACCGACGAAGGCCCCGGGATCCCCGAGGAGTCGATGAGCCGCGTCTTCACCCGCTTCTGGCGGGGGAGCAAGCGCGGCGGCACCGGCCTGGGCCTGTACATCGTCAAGGGGATCGTGGAGGCTCACGGCGGCACCATCACGGTGGGCCGCGGCCCCGGCGGCGGCGCCGAATTCCGATTTATCCTGCCCGTGAGCGCCCCGGCGTACCTCACGCAGTAGCACTGCGGAGAGCCTTGCCGGGTGGCCCACGGGCTCCTTCACCCCCGGCGGCCTTTAGACTCGTCCTTTGGCACCTTTGTGTCCTGGTGACGAACTTCTCGAGTCGCGCACGGGACCACCAGCCAGCCATCGGAAGTACGGGAAGAGATGTCGGCACCGAACAAGTCGTACGACCCTGTCGAGGTCGAGGCACTGAAACCGGAAGAGATCGAGCGCATGCGGGACGAGGCGCTCGCCGCCTTCGCGGCCGCCGGCGACCTCGACGCGCTGCGGGAGGCGAAGACCGCGCACATGGGCGACCGCTCGCCCCTCGCGCTCGCCAACCGCGAGATCGGCGCCCTGCCGCCCCAGGCCAAGGCCGAGGTCGGCAAGCGCATGGGCCAGGCCCGCGGCGCCGTGAACAAGGCCTTCGGGGCCCGCACGGTCGAGCTGGAGGCCGAGCGCGACGAGCGGGTGCTGGTCGAGGAGGCCGTGGACGTCACGCTGCCTTACGACCGCGTCCCGGCCGGCGCCCGGCACCCCCTGACCACGCTGATGGACCGCATCGCGGACATCTTCGTGGGCATGGGCTACGAGGTCGCCGAGGGCCCCGAGGTCGAGGCGGAGTGGTTCAACTTCGACGCCCTCAACTTCACGCCCGACCACCCGGCACGCCAGATGCAGGACACCTTCTTCGTCCAGGGGCCCGAGGGCACCGAGGGCGACGAGTCCGGCGTCGTGCTGCGCACCCACACCTCCCCGGTGCAGGCGCGCTCGCTGCTGGAGCGCAAGCCCCCCGTCTACATCGTCTGCCCGGGCCGCGTGTACCGCACCGACGAGCTCGACGCGACGCACACCCCGGTCTTCCACCAGGTCGAGCTGCTCGCCGTGGACGAGGGCCTGACCATGGCGGACCTCAAGGGCACCATGGACCACATGGTCCAGGAGCTGTTCGGCGAGGGCACGACCACGCGCCTGCGCCCGCACTTCTTCCCCTTCACCGAGCCGTCCGCCGAGATGGACATGCAGTGCTACGTGTGCCGCGGCGCGTCGGTGGGCAACCCCGACCGCCCGTGCCGCACCTGCTCCAGCGAGGGCTGGATCGAGCTCGGCGGCTGCGGCATGGTCAACCCCAAGGTGCTCGTCGCCTGCGGTGTGGACCCCGAGAAGTACAGCGGGTTCGCCTTCGGGTTCGGCATCGAGCGGATGCTGATGTTCCGCCACAACGTTGAAGACATGCGAGACATGGTCGAAGGTGACGTTCGTTTCACCCGGCCGTTCGGGAGTGAGATCTGATGCGCGTCCCGCTTTCCTGGCTGCGGGAGTACGTCGACCTCCCCGCGGGCGAGACCGGCCGTGACGTGGCGGCCAAGCTCGTCGACGCCGGCCTCGAGGTCGAGACCGTCGAGCAGCTCGGCGCCGGCCTCAAGGGTCCCCTCGTCGTCGGCCAGGTGCTGACCATCGAGGAGCTCGAGGGCTTCCGCAAGCCGATCCGCTTCTGCACGGTCGACGTCGGCCAGGCCAACGGCACCGGTGAGCCCCAGGAGATCGTCTGCGGCGCCCGGAACTTCACCGTCGGCGACAAGGTCGTCGTGGTCCTGCCCGGCGCCGTGCTGCCCGGCGACTTCGCGATCGCCTCGCGCAAGACGTACGGCCGCACCTCGCACGGCATGATCTGCTCCGGCGACGAGCTGGGCATGGGCGACGACGGCGGGCACGGCATCATCGTGCTGCCGCCGGAGCACGAGGTCGGCACCGACGCGATCGAGCTGCTCCAGCTCGTCGACGAGGTCCTCGACATCGACATCACCCCGGACCGCGGCTACTGCATGTCCATGCGCGGTGTCGCCCGCGAGGCGGCGACCGCGTACGGTCTGCCGCTGCGCGACCCGGCGCTGCTCGACGTCCCGGCGCCGAACTCGTACGGCTACCCCGTGAAGATCGAGGACCCGGCCGGCTGCGACCGCTTCACCGCGCGCACCGTCACCGGTCTCGACCCCGACGCGCGCTCCCCGATCTGGCTGACCCGCCGCCTGCAGAAGGCGGGCATGCGCCCGATCTCGCTCGCCGTGGACATCACCAACTACGTGATGCTCGAGCTCGGCCAGCCGCTGCACGCCTACGACCGCTCGCGGATCGACGGCGCCATCGGTGTCCGCCGCGCCGAGCAGGGCGAGAAGTTCACCACCCTCGACGGGGTCAAGCGCACGCTCGACGCCGAGGACCTGGTGATCACCGACAACAGCGGGCCGATCGGCCTCGCCGGTGTCATGGGCGGTGCCAACACCGAGATCGCCGACTCCGTCACCGACCCGGAGACCGGCGCCGTCACCGGCACCACCGAGGTGGTCGTCGAGGCCGCGCACTTCGACTCCGTGTCGATCTCGCGCACCGCCCGCCGCATGAAGCTGTCCTCCGAGGCCTCCAAGCGCTTCGAGCGCGGCGTCGACCCGCAGGCCGCCGCCGCGGCCGCGCAGCGGACCGTCGACCTGCTCGTGCTGCTCGCGGGCGGCACCGCCGAGGCCGGCGTCACCGAGGTCACCGCCCCGGGCGCCCCGCGCACCATCGCGATGGCCGCGGACCACCCGGACCGGGTCGCGGGCATGGAGTACGGCCGCGAGACCGTCGTGCGCCGCCTCCAGGAGATCGGCTGCGACGTCTACGGCCAGGACGAGCTCGTCGTCACCGTCCCGTCGTGGCGGCCCGACCTCGCCGCGCCCAACGACCTTGCCGAAGAGGTCATCCGGCTCGAGGGGTACGGGAACCTCCCGTCGACCCTCCCGCAGGTGCCCTCCGGCCGTGGTCTGACCGCCCGGCAGCAGCTGCACCGGCGGGTGGGCCGTGCGCTGGCCGGCGCGGGCTACGTCGAGGCGCTGAGCTACCCGTTCATCGGCGAGGGCGTCTTCGACCAGCTCCAGCTCCCGGAGCACGACGCGTCCCGCCAGGTCGTCAAGCTGGTCAACCCGATCTCCGACGAGGAGCCGGCGCTGCGCACCACGCTGCTGCCGGGTCTGCTCGGCGCGCTGCGCCGCAACGACAGCCGGGGCAGCCACGACCTCGCGCTCTTCGAGACCGGTTCGGTCTTCCGTGCCGGTGACCGGCCGGGCGTCGCCGTGCGGCTGCCCGTCGACCGGCGTCCCACGGACGAGGAGATCGCCACCCTGAACGCGGCCCTGCCCGCGCAGCCGCGGTACGCCGCGGTCGTGCTGGCCGGCGCGCGCGAGCAGGCCGGCTGGTGGGGCAAGGGCCGTCCGGCCGACTGGGCGGACGCGGTCCAGGCGGCGCGTGCGCTGGCCGTGGAGGCCGGTGCCGAGCTGGTGGTCCGCCAGGGCCAGTACGGGCCGTGGCACCCGGGCCGGTGCGCCGAGCTGCTCGTCACCCTGGACGGGGTGGAGACGGTCATCGGCCACGCCGGCGAACTGCACCCGCGCGTGGTCAAGGCCATGGGCCTGCCGGCCCGCACCAGCGCGATGGAGATCGACCTGGACCGCCTCGCGGCGGCCGGCGGCGAGGCACTCCGGGCGCCCAGGATCTCCTCCTTCCCGGTGGCGACCCAGGACGTCGCTCTGATCGTGGACGCGTCCGTACCGGCGTCCTCGGTGGAGGCCGCGCTGCGCAAGGGCGCGGGCGAACTCCTCGAGTCGCTGCGCCTGTTCGACGTGTTCACCGGTGAGCAGGTCGGCGAGGGCAAGAAGTCCCTGGCGTACGCGCTGCGCTTCCGCGCGGCGGACCGCACGCTGACCGCCGAGGAGTCGACGGCGGCCCGTGACGCGGCCGTTGCCCTCGCGGGCGAGCGGACCGGGGCGGTGCTCCGGGGCGCGTAGTCGCAGGCGCCGTGCCGTGAGGGGTGTACCTGGTCCGCCGGGTACACCCCTCACCCGTTCCAGTGACCGCCCGACCCCTCCTGCGGCGCCCCGGTCGGGGGCGCTGCCCCCGAACCCCCGCGCCTCAAACGCCGGCGGGGCTGGATTTGGCCGGCGTCGGCTCGTACCCGTCCGTGGACGAACTCGGCCGCAGGGGCAGAACCAGCCACGCCGGCGTTTGAGGCGCGGGGTCTGGGGCGGAGCCCCAGGAGCGGTGCCGCACCTGTGCTGGGTGCGGGGTCTGGGGCGGGGCCCCGAGAGGTCCGGCTCGGCCGGGCCGGGCGACCAACCCGGCACCGGCGGAGCCGGACGGCGCCGCCCGCCTGCCGTGGAGTGTCGGGCAGACAGCAGGACGGGCGGCGCTGTGACGGGTCGTCGCACTGTACGAGGGGGAGCCGACGACCCGGGCTGCCTCTTTGGCGAGGCCCTTAAGTGAAGCGCCCCGCGCGGTCCCGGCGGCAGAGTGCGTATCGCATTTATGCGCGTACTTGGTTCACACCCCGTGTGAACCCCGCACCCACTAGCCTGGGAGCGACGAGCCCCGGGAGCGGCCCATGCAGCCCAATGTCCTGCTCGACGCCCTCCTCTCCGAGGCGGGCATGTCCCATGCCGGACTTGCGGCGTACGTGAACCAGGCGGGCCGCACCCGCGGTCTCGCCCTGCGCTACGAACACACCGCCGTCCACCGGTGGTTGAAGGGACAGCGCCCCCGCGGCCAGGTCCCCGACCTGATCTGCGAGGTGCTCGGCGGGCGGCTGCGCAGGCCCGTCGGCCTGGACGACATCGGACTCGGCGTGCCCGGCCAGGCCGTCCCGCCGGGGGCTTCGCCGCTGAGCGGGTTCGTGGACCGGGCGACCGCCCTGTGGCGGTCGGACGGGCAGGCGCGGCCGCACCTGCTCGCCGCGGAGGCGGTCACCGGGACCCCGGCGGTCATACCGGTGTGGGAGTGGGAGAACCCGCCCGAGGACACCGACGTGTCGAGGGACGGTCCCGACCGGATCGGGCCCGAGCACATCGAGATCCTCAAGGCCGCCCGCGCGCACTACGAGCTGATGTACCGCCGGGCCGGCGGGGTGGCCACCCGGGACCGGATCGTGCGCTTCCTCGGCAGCGAGACCGCGCCGATGCTGCGCGGGAGCTACTCCGACGGCCTCGGCCGCCGCCTCCACCGGGCCAGCGGGTCCCTCGTGGCGGTCGCGGGCATCTGCGCGTACGACTCGGACGCGCACGGGCTCGCCCAGCGCTACTTCCACCAGGCGCTGCGGCTGGCGAAGGCGAGCGGGGACCGGGGGCTCGGGGCGTACGTGATCGCGCTGATCGTCAATCAGTGCCTGCACCTGCGCGAGTACCGGCAGGCCGTCGCCTTCGCCGAGGCCGCGCTGCGCGCCGCGGGCCGGCACACCACCCCGGCGCTGGCCTCCGACCTCTATGCGATGCAGGCCAAGGCCTACGCCCAACTCGGGGACACCGCGGCGGCATTGGACTGCATCCGGCACGCCGAGGCCGCCGCCGAGCGGATCCGGCCGGGCAGCGAGCCGGACGAGACCGGCTACGTGCAGCCCGGGCTGGTCAACGTACAGGTGGCCGAGGCGCTGTTGAGCCTCGGGGATCTGACCGCGGCCCACGAACAGGCCACCGCGGCCGTCGGCACCCCCGCGCACGACCGGGGGCGCGTGCACCGGCTGGCGATGCTGTGCGAGATCCAGCTGCGCCAGGGCGAGGCCGACCGGGCGGTGGCGGCCGCGGCCGAAATGGCCCACCGGGCCAGGGGGATGGAGTCGCTGCGACTGCGGGACCGGTTGCGGGCGGTCCGCGAGCAGCTGCTGACCAGCGGCTGCTCGGGCGCGGAGGAGACCGCGGAGCTCATCGACGGAGCGCTGCGCGTTCCCCTGTGACGGCTCGGACTGCTGCCATGTTGCCACCAATTCCGAACGGAAGGCGGCAGGACCGTGCAGTGGACGAACCTGAGTGAGCAGACCGTGTACAAGAACCGCTGGTTCGACGTGAACCTGGCGGACGTGGAACTGCCCGACGGGCGGCACCTGGACCACTTCGTCATCCGGCTGCGTCCGGTGGCCGTCGCCACGGCCGTCAACGAGGCGAACGAGGTGCTGCTGCTGTGGCGGCACCGCTTCATCACCGACAGCTGGGGCTGGGAGCTGCCCGCCGGCGTGGTCGAGGACGGGGAGTGCGTCGAATCGGCGGCGGCCCGCGAGATGGAGGAGGAGTCGGGCTGGCGGCCCGGCCCGCTCCACCACCTGATGACCGTGGAGCCGTCCAACGGACTGACCGACGCCCGCCACCACCTGTACTGGGCGGACGGGGCCACGTACGTCGGCCATCCCGAGGACGACTTCGAGTCCTCACGGCGCGAGTGGGTCCCGCTGAAGCTCGTGCCGGACATGATCGCGCGCGGTGAGATCCCGGCCGCCAACATGGCGGCCGGGCTGCTGCTCCTGCATCACCTCAGGCTGGGCGGCCGGCCCTAGGACCGGGCAGGGTCAGCCGTACGGGTAGAAGCCGGATCCCGTCTTGCGGCCGAGGCGGCCCGCGTCGACCATCCGCTGGAGCAGCGGGGGAGCGGCGTAGAGCGGCTCCTTGTACTCGGCGTACATGGAGTCGGCGATGGAGACGATGGTGTCCAGGCCGATCAGGTCGGACAGCTTCAGCGGGCCCATCGGGTGGGCGCAGCCGAGCTCCATGCCGTTGTCGATGTCCTCGCGGCTCGCGATGCCGGACTCGAACATCCGGATCGCCGACAGCAGGTACGGGACGAGGAGCGCGTTCACCACGAAACCGGAACGGTCCTGGGCGCGGACGGCGTGCTTGCCCAGCACGTCCCGCACCAGGGCCTCGGCACGCTTGACGGTCTCGTCGCCCGTGGTCAGCGCCGGGATCAGCTCGACGAGCTTCTGCACCGGGGCCGGGTTGAAGAAGTGGATGCCGATGACCTGGTCGGGCCGCGAGGTCGCGACGGCCAGCTTGACCAGCGGGATCGAGGAGGTGTTGGAGGCCAGGATCGCGTCCGGGCGGGTGATCACCTGGTCGAGGATCTGGAAGATCTCCGTCTTGACCTGCTCGTTCTCGACGACGGCCTCGATGACCAGGTCGCGGTCGGCGAACTCGCCGAGGTCGGTGGTGAAGGTGAGGCGGGCCAGGGTGGCGTCCCGCTCCTCCTCCGTGATCTTGCCGCGTTCGGCGGCCTTGGTCAGCGAGTTGTACAGCCGGGTGCGTCCGATCTCCAGGGCCTCGCCCGTGGTCTCGGCGACCTTGACCTCAAGGCCGCTGCGGGCGCACACCTCCGCGATACCCGCGCCCATCTGGCCACAGCCCACTACGCCGACCCGTGTGATGTCGGAAGGGAGGTCAGTCACTTCGTGCCTTTCGCTGCTCATCCGTCGGCGGGTCCCCCGTACGATTCCGGCGCCCGCCACGCCCCCCGACGTTACTCCCGACCTTGCGCCGGGCGGCGGGCCGGGGCGGGCATGCTGGGTCACACCGTCCAATGTCACTCAGTGAAACGGAGCTGTCACATGGCGCGCATCGGCCGACGGGAACTGCTGGCGGGAGCGGCGGGGGTGATCGCGGCGGCCACGGCCGGGCCGGGCGCCGCGGCCGCCCCCAGGGCCTCGGAGCCGCCGGCCGGCCGGATCCCGGCCCGGGCGGCCGCCGCCGAGTTCCGGGGCATGTGGATCGCCACGGTGTCGAACGTGGACTGGCCCTCCCGGGCCGGGCTGTCCGCCGCCCGGCAGCGGGCCGAGCTGATCTCGCTGCTCGACACGGCCGTCAAGCGGCGGCTCAACGCGGTGATCCTCCAGGTGCGGCCCGCCGCCGACGCGCTGTGGCCCTCGCGGCTGGAGCCCTGGTCGCAGTGGCTGACCGGGGAGCAGGGGGAGGACCCGGGCTGGGACCCGCTGGGCACGGCCGTCGCCGAGGCGCACGCCCGCGGGCTGCAGCTGCACGCCTGGTTCAACCCGTACCGCGTGGCCAACCACACCGACCCGGACCGGCTGGCGGAGGGCCACCCGGCCCGGCGGAACCCGGACTGGACCGTCGAGTACGGCGGGAAGCTCTTCTACAACCCCGGCATGCCCGAAGTGCGGCAGTTCGTGCAGGAGGCCATGCTCGACGCCGTCACCCGGTACCCGGTCGACGGGGTGCACTGGGACGACTACTTCTACCCCTACCCGGTGGAGGGGGAGTACTTCGACGACGACGAGGCCTACGAGGAGCACGGCGGCGACTTCGCCTCCCGCGCCGCCTGGCGCCGGAACAACGTCGACACCCTGGTCCGGGAGATGTCGGCGCGGGTGCGGGCGGTGCGGCCCGCGGCGCGGTTCGGCATCAGCCCGTTCGGGATCTGGCGCAACTCCGACGCCGACCCGCTCGGCTCACCCACGCAGGGCCTCGGGACGTACGACGACCTGTACGCGGACACCCGCAAGTGGGTCAAGCAGGGCTGGATCGACTACGTGGTGCCCCAGGCGTACTGGCACATCGGCCACCCGACCGCCGACTACGCGGACCTCGTGCCCTGGTGGGCGCAGACCGTGGCGGGCACGGGCGTGCGGCTGTACGTGGGGGAGGCGCTGTACCGCTGTGATGCGGACAGTCCCACCGAGGCCTGGAGGGACCCGCGCGAACTGTCGCGGCACGTGACGTTCGCGCGGAAGTACCCGCAGGTCCGCGGCCACGTCTGGTTCTCCGCCAAGAACGTGGCCGCGGACCCCAACGGGGCAATGGCCAGGGTGGTCGCCGATCACTACCCGACGGCGGCGGCGCCGGCTTGAGTCAGTGTGCGGGCTCCGCCGGGTGCTTCACGACGCAGTCGGGGCCCGGAGACATGACTGCCTCGTGGCCGTCCTGGAAACGGACCCGGTAGGGAGGGGTGCCGTTCTCTCCGAGTACCTGAGTGATCTCACCGATCTTGTCGTGCTGGCCCACGACCCGGCCGTGCTGCACCAACTGGTCGCCCTCGGTCGCTCGCATAACTGACCTCCTCGGTGGCGGTCCGATCCGGTGCTAGCAGTTTAGGTCGACTCGGGGTCATTTGACCCGCTGGGTCACCGCAATGCAGACCAGGACCGCGCAGGCGGCGGCCGGGGCGGCCGGGGAGAGGTGCTCACCGAGCAGGGCGACCGACCAGACCAGCGTCAGCAGCGGCTGCGCGAGCTGGAGCTGGCTGGCGCGCGGGGCGCCGATCTCGGCCATGCCGCGGTACCAGACGTACAGCCCGAGGAAGGTGGAGCCCGCCGCGGCCCAGATCAGGCCCGCCAGCCCCTGGCCGGTGAGGTGCACCGGCTCGTACGCGAGGCCGAGCGCGGAACCGGCCAGGCTCAGCGGCAGGCACAGCACCAGCGCCCAGCCGATCACCTGCCAGCCCGGCATCAGCCGCGCGAGGCGCCCGCCCTCGGTGTACCCGGCCGCGCACACCAGCAGCGCGGCGAACAGGTAGCCGTCGCCGAGGGAGAGGGCGCCACCGCTCTGCCCGAGGGTGAAGCCCAGCACGACCACGGCGCCGGCGACGGCCGCGATCCAGAACGTGCGCGACGGGCGGGCACCGGTGCGCAGCGCGGACAGCGCGGCGGTGGTCAGCGGCAACAGGCCGACCACGACGGCGGCGTGCGAGGTCGTGGACGTCTGGAGGGCGAGCGTGGTCAGCATCGGGAAGCCGACCACCACGCCGGCGGCGACGACGGCGAGGCCGGCCCGGTGCTCGCGGCGGGGCAGCGGCACGCGCAGGGCGATCAGGAATCCGGCCGCGATGACGGCCGCGAGCACGCTGCGCAGGGAGACGAGCGACCACGGTCCGAAGCTCTGCAGCCCCCACGCCGTGGCGGGGAAGGTCAGCGAGAAGGCCAGGACACCGAGCGAGGCGAGGATCGTGCCGCGGCTCAGCGATCCCGGGAGAGAACTCGTAACCGCTATCGTGGTCGGGCGAGTAGCGCTATTGTGTGCTGTCATGTACGAGCGTAGCAGTGTGGCGGAGTTGGCGGATTCCCTGCGGTCCGAACTCAACCGCTACTCGGTAGGTGGAAAGCTCCCGTCGAGCCGGGCCCTGGTCGAGCGCTACCGGGTCAGCCCGGTCACCGTGTCCCGGGCCCTCGCGCAACTCGCTGCGGAGGGCCTGGTCGTCACCCGCCCCGGCTCCGGGGTCTTCCGCGCCCGGCCGCGTACGGCGGTGCCCGCGGCCGGGGACACCTCCTGGCAGGAGGTCGCCCTCAGCGCCGAAGGGGCCGGGGAGATCGTCCCGCGCTCCGTGGACGCCGGCGGGGTCCTCGTCTCGCTGGCCACGCCGCCGGCCGGGGTCATCGAGCTCAACGGCGGCTACCTGCACCCCTCCCTCCAGCCCGAGCGGGCCATGGCGGCCGCCCTGGCCCGGGCCGGGCGGCGCCCCGGTGCCTGGGGGAGGCCGCCCGTCGAGGGGCTGCCCGAGCTGCGCGACTGGTTCGCCCGGGAGATCGGCGGCGCGGTCGTCGCCGCGGACGTACTGATCACCGCGGGCGGGCAGAGCGCGCTGGCCGCCGCGCTGCGCGCACTCGCCCCGCCGGGGGCGCCGATCCTCGTGGAGTCGCCGACCTACCCCGGGCTGCTGGCCATCGCCCGCGCCTCCGGATGCCGGCCGGTGCCGGTCCCGGTCGACGCGGACGGGGTCCGGCCGGAGCTGCTGGCCGCCGCCTTCGAGGCCACCGGCGCGCGCGTGTTCGTATGCCAGCCGCTGTTCCAGAACCCGACCGGGTCCGTGCTGGCTCCGGAGCGGCGGGGCGAGGTGCTGCGCATCGCGCGGGCCGCCGGGGCCTTCGTCGTGGAGGACGACTACGCCCGCTACCTCGCCCACGAGGACGCCGGGGCGCCGCCCGCGACGCTGGCCGCCGAGGACGCGGACGGGGTGGTGGTGCACGTCCGCTCGCTGACCAAGCCCACCTCGCCCAGCCTGCGGGTGGGCGCCATCGCGGCCCGGGGCCCGGTCGTGGACCGGCTGCGCGCCATCCAGGTCGTGGACAGCTTCTTCGTGGCCCGGCCGCTCCAGGAGGCCGCGCTGGAGCTCGTGGGGGCGCCCGCCTGGCCCCGCCACCTGCGCAGCGTCGCCGCCGAACTGCGCCACCGCAGGGACGTGCTGGCCGGAGCCCTGCGCCGGGAGCTGCCCGGGCTGACGCTGCCGCACCTGCCCTCCGGCGGCTACCAGTTGTGGGTGCGGCCCACGGGGACCGGCGACGACACCGCCTTCGCGGCGGAGGCCCTGCGCGCGGGGGTCGCCGTATCGCCCGGGCGTCCGTACTTCTGCGCGGAACCGCCGGGTCCGCACGTCAGGCTGAGTTTCGCCGGGGTCTCCGGTCCCGGGGAGCTGGTCGAGGCGGTGCGGCGGCTGCGTGCGGCCCTGCCGCCGGGCGGGGCCGGCCAGGACGCCTGACGTCGGTCAGGACGCTTGACCCCGTGCGGCGCGGGGCCCACCATCGCCGCATGCATGTTCGGGTTTCGCTCGTCGCCGCAGCCCGTGGTTCCTCGCTGCTCGCCGAGCGCTTCGACGACGACCGCCCGCTCGACGGGCAGGGCTGGAACGCGGTGGCGAGCGCCGCGCCCGGGCTCGCCCGGCTGGGCGCGGCCGAGCTGCGCTACTGCTCGCCGACCCCGCGCAGCCGCGCCACCGGCCAGGCCCTCGGCTACGCGCCGCTCGCCCAGCCGGCGCTGCGCGAGTGCGACATGGGCCGCTGGCGGGGGCTGACCCTGGCGGAGGTGACCGCCCATGATCCGGGTGCCGTGGACCTGTGGCTCACCGACCCGCGGGCGGCGCCGCACGGCGGGGAGTCCCTGCTCGCGTTCATCTCCCGGATCGGCGGCTGGCTCGACACCCGGCCCGCGGACGACGGGGGCGCGATCGTGGCGGTGGCGGAACCCTCGGTGGTCCGGGCGGCCCTGGTCTACGCACTGAAGGCGCCCCCGCTGACGTACTGGAACGTGGACGTGCGCCCGCTGTCCACGATGACCCTCACCGGCTGGTCCGGCCGCTGGCACCTCTCGCTCCAGGCTCCGGTCCAATTCGGTTGAGTGCCTGGTGGGAGCCGGTCTAACCTGCCCGGATGAGCGGCATCGAGATCACCACCCTGGCGGAGCGGCCCGAACTGGCGGGCCGGCTCTGGGACATGAAGGACTCCTGGCCCGAGTTCGCGCAGCACGACGCGCTGGCCTGGCTGCTGTACCCGCGGATGGTCGCCGAGTTCCCCGAGTACGTGCTCGTCGCCACCGACGGGGACACGGTGGTCGCCCGGGGCTTCAGCCTGCCGTTCGCGCAGCACGCGCCGGGCCGTGACGGGGTGCTGCCCGCGCAGGGCTGGGACCGGATCCTGATGTGGGCCTTCTCCGACCGGCGGCGCGGGGTCGAGCCCGACACGGTGAGCGCGATCGAGATCAGCGTGGCCACCGACCGGCAGGGCGAGGGCCTGTCCGGCCGGATGCTCGCCGCGATGCGGGAGAACGCCCGCGCCCGGGGCTTCGCCGAGGCCGTGGCCCCCGTCCGGCCGAGCGGCAAGCCCGCCGAGCCGGACACCTCGATCCACGAGTACGCGTACCGGACGCGGGAGGACGGGCTCCCGTACGACCCGTGGCTGCGCGTCCACGTCCGCGCGGGCGGGTTCGTCGACTCGGTGGCCCCGCTGTCGATGACGATCAACGGCTCGCTCGACCAGTGGCGCGAGTGGACCGGCCTGCCCTTCGACGAGCCGGGCCCGGTGCACGTCCCGGGCGCCCTCGCCCCGGTCCGGTGCGAGCCGGAGCAGGGCTACGCGGTCTACGTGGAGCCGAACGTGTGGGTGCGGCACCCGCTGACGTAGGACGCGGCCGGATCCGATACCTTGAACGCGTTCAAGTCGCCGGATCCGGGGGTGGGTCGTGCAGGCCGGTGCGCGGGAGAGCGTTCATCCGTGGCAGTTCGGGCTGGTGGTGCTCGCGGCGGTCACCCCGCTGGTGCCGTCGACCCAGTGGGCGTGGGCGCCCGGGGGCGTCCTCGCGTGCGTCTACGCGACCGCCGCGGTGGTCGCCGTACCGCTGTTCCTGCATTCCCGGCCGTCCGGCTTCGGATGGTCCGCGGGGTTCGTCGCGGCGCTCCTGCTGCCGTGGTCGTTCATCGGCGCCATGGCGGGGATGCTCGTCTTCTTCCCCTCGGTCCTGCAGCTCCTGCTGGCCGCCGGGGCGGACCCGCGCCGGCGCCCGAGGGCGGCAACGGCGATGCTGGGCGCGGGCCTCGTGCTGTCGGTGCTGGTGCTGGTGCCGGCCTAGCGGGTACGCGGCTGGTTGAAGCGGAGCATGTTGCCGGCCGGGTCGCGGAAGGCGCAGTCGCGCACCCCGTAGGGCTGGTCGACCGGCTCCTGGAGGACCTCGGCGCCCGCGGCGCGGATCTTCTCGAAGGTGGCGTCCACGTCCTCCGTCTGGAAGATCACGCCGCGCAGCAGGCCCTTGGCCAGCAACTCCGCCATTGCCTGCCGGTCGGCGGGCGAGGCGTTGGGGTCGGCGAGCGGCGGTTCGAGGACGATCTCCACGTCCGGCTGCTCGGGCGACCCGACGGTCACCCAGCGCATCCCCTCGAAGCCGACGTCGTTGCGGACCTCCATGCCGAGGACGTCGCGGTAGAAGGCGAGCGCCTTGTCGTGGTCGTCGACTGCGATGAAGCACTGCGAGAGCTTGATGCTGTTCATGTTCTCGAAGTTACGAGACGCCGCCGGATCGCGCTTCTCCGATTCTGACCGGTCCGGGCAGGTTTCGGCCGGTTCGCTCCCGGCTGTCAGCCGCCCCGCACCGGACGCGTGCGGATCTTGGCCACGCATGCCGGGATCGCCGCGCCCGCCCCGTGCTCGCGGGCCCGGTACGAGCTCGGGGCCTCGCCGACCAGCTCGGTGAAGCGGGAGCTGAACGAGCCCAGTGACGTACATCCGACCGCGAAGCAGACCTCCGTCACGCTCAGGTCGCCCCGGCGCAACAGAGCCTTGGCCCGCTCGACACGGCGGGTCATAAGGTAGCTGTAAGGCGTCTCGCCGTAGGCGGCGCGGAAGCTGCGCGAGAAGTGCCCGGCCGACATCAAGGCGACTCTGGCCAGTGCCGGGACGTCCAGAGGCTCTGCGTAGTCCCGGTCCATCGTGTCTCGCGCGCGGCGCAGCCGTACGAGGTCCTCAAGGGATGTCACGCTCCTCAGGATCGCATGGCACCCGAAGATCTTTGCATAAACGTGCGGCGATACGTATAGTCATGCCATCGATGAGGAGGGTCCGATGGTGGTACGTGTAGCGGTGGCCGGAGCGAGTGGGTACGCGGGCGGTGAGGTCCTGCGCCTGCTCCTGAACCACCCCGAGGTCGAGATCGGCGCCCTGACCGGCCACTCCAACGCGGGTGAGCTCTTCGGCAACCTGCAGCCGCACCTCGGCCCGCTCGCCGGCCGGACCCTGGAGGCGACCACCCCCGAGGTGCTCGCCGGCCACGATGTCGTCTTCCTCGCGCTCCCGCACGGCCAGTCCGCCGCCGTCGCCGCCCAGCTCGGCGAGGACGTCCTCGTCATCGACATGGGCGCCGACCACCGGCTCAAGGACTCCGCCGACTGGGACAGGTTCTACGGCGGCACGCACGCCGGGACCTGGCCCTACGGCCTGCCCGAGCTGCCGGGCGCCCGCGCCGCGCTCACGGGCGCCAAGCGCGTCGCCGTCCCCGGCTGCTTCCCGACCGCCGTCTCCCTCGCGCTGTTCCCGGCCTACCAGGCGCGCCTCGCCGAGCCCGAGGCCGTGATCGTCGCAGCCACCGGTACCTCCGGCGCGGGCAAGGCCCTCAAGACGAACCTGCTCGGCTCCGAGGTGATGGGCACGGTCACCCCCTACGGAGTCGGCGGCGCCCACCGCCACACCCCCGAGATGGTGCAGAACCTGACCCCGCTCGCCGGGGAACGGGTCTCCGTCTCCTTCACGCCCAACCTCGTCCCCATGGCCCGCGGGATCCTCGCGACCTGCTCCGCCAAGGCCCTCCCCGGCACCACCGCGGAATCGCTCCGCGCCGCCTACGAGAAGGCCTACGCGGACGAGCCCTTCGTCCAGCTGCTCCCCGAGGGCCGGTGGCCCACCACCAAGTCCGTCCAGGGTTCGAACGCCGTCCACGTGCAGGTCGCGTACGACGAGTCCGCCGGCCGCATCATCGCGATCAGCGCCATCGACAACCTGACCAAGGGGACCGCCGGCGGCGCGGTACAGAGCATGAACATCGCCCTCGGGCTCCACGAGGGCCTGGGTCTTTCCACGATCGGAGTGGCACCTTGAGCGTCACGGCAGCACAGGGATTCACGGCGGCGGGCATCGCCGCCGGGATCAAGGCGAACGGCAATCCCGACCTGGCCCTCGTGGTCAACAACGGACCGCGGCTGGCCGCGGCGGGCGTCTTCACCTCGAACCGGGTCAAGGCCGCGCCCGTGCACTGGTCCGAGCAGGTCCTGCGCGGCGGCACCGTCTCCGCGGTCGTCCTGAACTCCGGCGGCGCCAACGCCTGCACCGGCCCCAAGGGCTTCCAGGACACCCACGCCACCGCCGAGAAGGTCGCCGAGACGCTGGGCGGTGACGTCAACGCGGGCGAGGTCGCCGTCGCCTCCACCGGGCTGATCGGCGTCCTGCTCCCCATGGACAAGCTGCTGCCCGGCGTCGAGACCGCCGCGGCCGCCCTGTCCGAGGACGGCGGCGAGGCCGCTGCGATCGCCATCAAGACCACCGACACCGTGCACAAGACGGCCACCGTCACCCAGGGCGGCTGGACCGTCGGCGGCATGGCCAAGGGCGCGGGCATGCTCGCCCCGGGCCTCGCCACGATGCTCGTCGTCCTCACCACCGACGCCGACCTGGACAGCGCCACCCTCGACCGGGCCCTGCGCGCCGCCACCCGCACCACCTTCGACCGGGTCGACTCCGACGGCTGCATGTCCACCAACGACACCGTGCTCCTCCTCGCCTCCGGGGCGTCCGGCCAGGTGCCGGCGTACGAGGAGTTCGCCGAGGCCGTACGGGCGGTCTGCGACGACCTGGCCCGCCAGCTGATCGGCGACGCCGAGGGCGCCAGCAAGGACATCCGCATCGAGGTCATCGGCGCGGCCACCGAGGACGACGCGGTCGAGGTCGGCCGCTCCATCGCCCGCAACAACCTGCTCAAGTGCGCCATCCACGGCGAGGACCCGAACTGGGGCCGGGTGCTCTCCGCCATCGGCACCACCAAGGCCGCGTTCGACCCGGACCGGCTGAACGTGGCCATCAACGACGTCTGGGTCTGCAAGAACGGCTCGGTCGGCGAGGACCGCGACCTGGTCAGCATGAAGGACCGCGAGGTCCGCATCACCGCCGACCTGTCCACCGGCTCCGAGTCCGCGGTCATCTGGGCCAACGACCTGACCGCCGACTACGTCCACGAGAACTCGGCGTACTCCTCATGAGCACTGCACGCAAGCACACGGCACTGCCGAAGGCGGAGATCCTGATCGAGGCCCTCCCGTGGCTCACCCGCCACAACGGCAAGATCGTCGTCATCAAGTTCGGCGGCAACGCCATGATCGACGAGGAGCTCAAGGCGGCCTTCGCGCAGGACGTGGTCTTCCTGCGGCAGGCCGGCCTCAAGCCCGTCGTGGTGCACGGCGGCGGCCCCCAGATCAACGCCCAGCTCGACAAGGAAGGCCTGGTCAGCGAGTTCAAGGCCGGCCTGCGCGTCACCACGCCCGATGCCATGGACGTCGTACGGATGGTCCTGGCGGGCCGGGTCCAGCGCGAGCTGGTCGGGCTGCTCAACCAGCACGGACCGCTCGCCGTCGGCCTGACCGGCGAGGACGCGCACACCATCACCGCGGTCAAGCACAGCCCCGAGATCGACGGCGAGCTCGTCGACATCGGGCGGGTCGGCGAGATCACCGCCATAGACACGGGCGCGATCGAGGCGCTGCTGGCGGACGGCCGGATCCCGGTCATCTCCTCCATCGCGCGCAGCGCCGACGACCACCACGTCTACAACGTGAACGCCGACACGGCCGCCGCGGCGCTCGCCGCCGCACTCGGCGCCGAGACGCTGATGGTCCTCACCGACGTCGAGGGCCTCTACGCGGACTGGCCCAACAGCGACGAGGTCATCAGCCGGCTCACCGTCAGCGAGCTGGAGAAGCTGCTGCCCGAGCTGTCCAGCGGCATGGTGCCCAAGATGGAGGGCTGCCTGCACGCGGTGCGCGGCGGCGTCGGCACCGCGCGCGTGATCGACGGGCGGGTCCAGCACTCGATCCTGCTGGAGATCTTCACGGACGAGGGAATCGGCACGATGGTCGTGCCGGACAAGCAGCAAGGGGGAGCACAGTGACCGGCAACGAGGACTACCGGACCCGCTGGCAGGGTGCGCTGACCAACAACTACGGCACCCCCGCGCTGGCCCTCGTACGCGGTGAGGGCGCCCAGGTCTGGGACGCGGACGGCAAGCAGTACACCGACTTCGTCGGCGGCATCGCGGTCAACGCCCTCGGCCACGCCCACCCGGCGATCGTCGCGGCCGTCACCACGCAGATCCAGAGCCTCGGGCACGTCTCCAACCTCTTCGCCTCCGAGCCGGTCATCGCGCTGGGCGAGCGGCTGCTCCAGCTGTTCGGCCGTTCCGGCAAGGTGTTCTTCTGCAACTCCGGTGCAGAGGCGGTCGAAGCGGCCTTCAAGATCGGCCGACTGACCGGGCGGACCCACATGGTCGCCACCGACGGCGGCTTCCACGGCCGGACCATGGGCGCCCTCGCGCTCACCGGCCAGCCGAAGAAGCAGGAGCCCTTCCTGCCGCTGCCGGGCGACGTCACGCACGTCCCGTACGGCGACGTCGAGGCCCTGCGGGCCGCCGTCACCGAAGAGACCGCGATCGTGGTCATCGAGCCGATCCAGGGCGAGAACGGCGTCGTGGTGCCCCCCGCCGGGTACCTGACGGCCGCCCGGGAGATCACCCGGGCCACGGGCACCCTGCTCGTGCTCGACGAGGTGCAGACCGGCATCGGCCGCTGCGGCCAGTGGTTCGAGCACCAGGCCCACGAGGGTGTGGAGCCCGACCTCGTCACCCTTGCCAAGGGCCTCGGAGGCGGCCTCCCGATCGGCGCCGTCGCAGCCTTCGGCGCCGCCGCCGACCTGCTCCAGCCCGGCCAGCACGGCACCACCTTCGGCGGCAACCCGGTCGCGTGCGCGGCCGGCCTCGCCGTGATCGACACCATCGCGGCCGACGGGCTGCTGGACCGGGTCAAGGAGCGGGGCGAGCGGCTGCGCTCCGGAATCGAAGCCTCCGGGCACCCGCTCGTCTCCCACGTCCGCGGCTCCGGGCTTCTGCTGGGTATCGTGCTGACCGAGCCGCTCGCACCCCGGGTGCAGCAGGCGGCTCAGGACGCCGGCTTCCTGGTCAACGCGCCCGCCCCCGACGTCGTACGGCTCATGCCGCCGTTCGTACTGACCGAGGCCGAGGTGGACGCGTTCCTCGGGGCACTGCCCGGCGTCCTCGACGCAGCCCATGGGGACGGATCCGGAGAATGAGACGACGATGAGTCAGCCGCAGGACAACGAGCACGGCGGCCAGGCCGTCCCACAGACCCGCACCGCCCGCCACCGCCGGATCGTGGACATCCTCAACCGGCAGCCGGTCCGCTCACAGAGCCAGCTGGCCAAGCTGCTCGCCGACGACGGGCTGAGCGTCACCCAGGCGACGCTCTCCCGCGACCTCGACGAGCTCGGCGCGGTGAAGATCCGCAACACCGGCGGCGAGCTGATCTACGCGGTGCCCAGCGAGGGCGGCTTCCGCACCCCGCAGGCGCCCCTGGGGGAGTCGGCGAAGGAGGAGCGCATGCGGCGCCTCTCCGGGGAACTGCTGATCTCGGCGGAGGCCTCCGCCAACCTCGTGGTCCTGCGCACCCCGCCGGGCGCGGCCCAGTTCCTCGCCTCGGCGATCGACCAGGCCGAACTCCGGGCGATCCTGGGCACGATCGCGGGCGACGACACCCTGATGCTGATCAGCCGCGACCCGGAGGGCGGGCAGGCGCTCGCCGACCACCTCCTGCGGCTGGCCCAGAAGGAGAGCTGACCCCGGGCCGCCCCGGGCGGGACCCGGTGCCTCAGTACCGGGTCACCGCCAGCGCCCCCGACTCGGTGCCGATCGCGATGTGCGGTCGGCGCCGCGGGTCCGCCCAGCGCAGGATCTCCCGCATCGCCCGCTCCGGCACGGACACGCAACCGGCCGTCGCCCCCTTGCCGTTGACGTGCAGGAAGATCCCCGCGCCCCGGCCGCGCACCGGCTCGTCGTAGTTGAAGGCGATGAGCAGCGCGTGCGCGTACTGCTTCTCGTACGCCACGAGGTGCTCCGCCTCGCCCGGCGCGCAGTCCGCCGGCAGCGGCTCCACCCAGCGGTTGTAGGCCGCGGACGCGTTGTCCTGGCACCACCACGAACGGTCCGTCACCCGCCGGTACCGGTAGGCCGTGCCGGCCGGCGCGCGGCGGATCCCGAAGGCGTACGGGAGCTCGTAGAGGCCCGTCGGCGTGGTGCTGGTGCCCTGCGTGCGGGTCGCGCCCTCGGCCAGGCCGTTCGCCCCGAAGCGGGCGGGCGCGCTCCCGGCCTCGTACCAGTGCCCCGCCCGCCGGTCCCACCAGGTCAGCCGCCCGGTCGTGGAGCCGGCGGCGGGCGCGACGGCGATGATCAGCTGGCTGCCGCCGCCGGTCCCGGCGAGCGTGGCGGGTAGCGGGGCGTGGCCCTGAAGTCCCGGGGGGAGCAGGGCCGTGACGATCAGTGAGCCCGTGACGAGGGCGGTACGCAGCACATCTCAGACGGTACGGGGAGGAAGGGGCACGGGCAGCGCAGGCAGGCCGTCGAGGCTCGTCACGACCTTCTTCTCGCAGTACTCGGCGAACTCCTCGTCGGTCTTGCGCCCGAAGTACTCGGCGTGGAGGGTGCGCTCGCCCTGGTACTCCATGAAGGGCACGGCGTACCCGCACACATCGGCGATCCGCTTGGCGCGCACCAGGATGACCGCCCGGGCAGCGGGCCCGTCGGCGTCGCCGAACAGGGCGACCAGCTCCTCCCAGCGCGGGTCGTCGCGGAAGACGGCCTCCCCCTCGCCGTGGATGCGCACGATGTTCGGCGGCCCGGAGAACGCGCACCACATCAGGGTGATCCGGCCGTTCTCGCGGACGTGGGCGATGGTCTCGGCGCCGCTGCCGCCGAAGTCGAGGTACGCGAGGGTCTGCTCGTCGATGACGACGAGGGTCCCGGCGCGGCCCTTGGGAGACAGGTTGACGTGACCGTCACCGGAGAGCGGGGCGGTCGCCGTGAAGAAGACCGGCTGGTCTTCGATGAACTTGCGGAGCCGGCCGTCTATGCGGTCGTGGAGTTTTCCCATGACGCCGATTATCCGGCACGCCCGTCCGCCGCCACCTCGGCCCTTCGACGGAGGAAACGGCTCAACTCGGGCCTGATCAGGGCCTTTCCGGTGTCCGGGCCGTCCCTTCCGGTCGCAGGGTCTCCGCCCAGTCCCAGGCGCGCAGGGTGCTCTTGGCGAGCTCGCGCAGAGGGGCGTCCCGTACGTCCAGCAGGCTGACCGCGGCCCGCAGGGCGGGGAGGCCGCCTTGTTCCCGGAGCAGCCGGAAGGCGGCGCGGCGGGTGTGCGTCGGCCGGTCGGGGGCCATGCGTTCGGCCAGCCACTCCGGGGGCAGCCGGTGGGCGAGCGGGTGCAGGCCCCGGGCGACCTCGCGGGCCACCGCCGGGCACGGGTCGTCGAGCAGCGGCCTCAGCAGGAGCTCGAAGTGCGAGGTGTCCAGCCGGCGCAGCCCGGCCACGGCCGCGGCCCGCACCGCGCCGACGGGGTGCCGCAGCAGGGCCCGGACCAGCGGCCCGTCCTCGCGGCCCGCGCACTCGGCGAAGCCGGCCACCGCGTACGCGGTCACCCGGTCCGGGTCCGCGAGCAGCTCGCGGTAGCGGGCGTACGGGTCGCCGCCGTCCTGGCGGACCAGCCAGCGGGCGCACGCCCGGACCAGCTCGGAGCGGTCGGTGAGGTGCTCCCCGGCCTCGGCGGCCCGGCCGGCCCCGCGCAGGGCGGTCACCCCGGCCGAGCGGGCCGTCGGGACGCGGGCGCGTAGCAGGGCGTCGATCGTCCCGTCGTCCGGACCTGTCGCGGCCATGGCCGCGAGCAAGGCGTCCGCCCACATCCGGGCGGTCAGGGGGTCGCTCTCGCCGGCCGCCAGCAGGGCCTGCTCCCGCAGGCCGAACCGGCCGCTCTCCAGCGTCAGCCGTACGGCGAACCGCCGGGTCGGCAGGTCGCCGCTCCGGCGCAGGCGGCCCAGGATCTCGTCGCGCTGCGGGGCGGTCAGGGAGTTCCGGCTCCACGTCGTCGAGGGCTGCCCGGGGCGCCACCACGCGGCGAGGACGGAGTACCGGCCGCTCAGGGCGGCCTCCAGCTGCTCCAGCGCCCAGGCGCCGTGCTCGCGCGAACCCAGCCGCAGGACGAGCGGGGTGAGTTCGGCCAGCATGCGGGCGGGATCCTTGGCCACGAGCCTGCCGAGCACCCGCCGGGCGCGCTCCCGCACCGGCGGGGCCCAGTCGGCGCAGCGGATCAGGACGAGCTGCGCGGGCGGGTTGCGCCACGCGGCCAGCGCGGACGCGCGGACCCGCCCGTCGGGGTCGCACAGCCGGGCTTCGATCCGGTCGCGGCGCAGTGCTGCGTACGCGCGGGAGTGGAGGCGGCGGACCTCCTCGTCGAAGGCCGTCCAGGCCGCCGGCCCGTTCGAGGCGAACCGGTCGGCGACGAGCAGCGGGTACTCCCGCGTCAGCAGCGTCGCCGCCACGGAGCGGCCTTCCTCGGTGTCCAGTCGTACGCCCACCACGTGCCCTCCCCCGATGTGCGGTGCATGCCGATCGTAGGCGGCCGGTCGCGCACCTGCCCCTGATATTCGGGCTGGTCAGAGCTGCACGGCGAAGCTCGATTGACGAAACATGCGGAGTACTGCATAGTTATGCCTATCGACAGTACCCGATCGTCTCCCCGTTACCTCCGCGGCGGGGAGACGGTTGCACGTCCGAAGCCTTACCGGCAGTCAAAGCCATGCAGTTTTGAGGAGCAGTAGCTGTGAGCAGCAACAACGGTGACGTCCGGCTCTGGGGCGGCCGCTTCGCCGATGGCCCCGCCGAGGCCCTCGCGAAGCTGTCCGCGTCGGTCCACTTCGACTGGCGCCTCGCCCCCTACGACATCGCCGGATCCCGCGCCCACGCCCGCGTGCTCCACAAGGCGGGGCTGCTCACCGCCGACGAACTCGACCGCATGATCGCCGGGTTGGACCGGCTGGAGGCCGACGTCGCCGACGGCTCCTTCACCGGCACCGTCGCCGACGAGGACGTGCACACCGCGCTGGAGCGCGGCCTGCTGGAGCGGCTCGGCGCCGACCTCGGCGGCAAGCTCCGGGCCGGCCGGTCCCGCAACGACCAGGTGGCCACCCTCTTCCGGATGTACCTGCGCGACCACGCCCGGATCATCGGCGGCCTGATCGCCGACCTCCAGGACGCGCTGGTCGGCCTCGCCGAGACCCACGCGGACGTGGCGATGCCCGGCCGCACCCACCTCCAGCACGCGCAGCCGGTGCTCTTCGCCCACCACGTGCTCGCCCACGTGCAGTCCCTGTCCCGGGACGCGGAGCGGCTGCGCCAGTGGGACACCCGGACCGCGGTCTCCCCGTACGGCTCGGGCGCCCTCGCCGGCTCCTCCCTCGGCCTGGACCCCGAGGCGGTCGCCGCGGACCTGGGCTTCGAGCGGGGCTCGGTCGGCAACTCCATCGACGGCACGGCCTCGCGCGACTTCGTCGCCGAGTTCGCCTTCGTCACCGCGATGATCGGGATCAACCTCTCCCGGATCGCGGAGGAGATCATCATCTGGAACACGAAGGAGTTCTCCTTCGTGACGCTGCACGACGCCTTCTCCACCGGGTCGTCGATCATGCCGCAGAAGAAGAACCCGGACATCGCGGAGCTGGCGCGCGGCAAGTCGGGCCGGCTCATCGGCAACCTGACGGGTCTCCTCGCGACCCTCAAGGCACTGCCCCTGGCCTACAACCGCGACCTCCAGGAGGACAAGGAGCCGGTCTTCGACTCCTGTGACACCCTCGAGGTCCTGCTCCCGGCCTTCACCGGCATGATGGCCACCCTGACGGTCAACCGGGAGCGGATGGAGGAGCTGGCTCCGGCGGGCTTCTCGCTCGCCACCGACATCGCGGAGTGGCTGGTCAAGCAGGGCGTCCCGTTCCGGGTCGCGCACGAGGTGGCCGGCGAGTGCGTCAAGGAGTGCGAGGGGCTCGGCATCGAGCTCGACGAGCTCACCGACGAGCAGTTCGCGAAGATCTCGGAGCACCTGACCCCCGAGGTCCGCACCGTCCTCAACGTCCCCGGCGCCCTCGCCTCCCGCAACGGCCGCGGCGGCACCGCCCCGTCGGCCGTCGCCCTCCAGCTCACCGAGCTGAAGGCGGACCTGGTCATCCAGCACGCCTGGGCGCAGCACAAGCAGTAGCAGCGCGCGTGCCCGGAGGGGCGGCGGAGCCTTGCGGCTCCGCCGCCCCTCCGGCGTTTGCGTGCGGCTGCCCGGTCAGCAGCCGTCCGCCCACTCCGCCAGGGCGTCGAAGTCGGGGCGGGTCAGCCCGATCCCCTCGTCGATCCGCATGAGCAGGGCCTGCGCCGGGTGGCGCTGCTCGACGTACTCGTGGTCCATGGCCGTGATGTCGTCGTCGACCCAGGCGAACGGGCGGGTACCCGCGTACTCCAGGACGTACTGCGTCTTCCAGAACGTGCCGCGCGGCGCCCGGCCGTGCATCACCGGCCAGTCGATGAAGGGGAGCCTCGGCAGGCCCAGGTGCGGTGCTATCCAGTCGTTCGCCTCGTCCTTCCACGTCGTGGCCCAGACGAGCTCGTACGAGTCCGCGAGCACGAGCAGCTCCGCGCCGTGCCCGTGGTTGAGCCAGACCCGCAGGGGCTTCGCGCTCTCGGCCTCCCTCCAGCCCGTGGGGCGCATCCGGTGGGTGCTGTAGCCCTCGGGGCGGCGCTGCGCCTTGGCGGCGTACGGGTTCAGCGGCCCGTCGACATCGATCAGCAGAAGCGGCTTCATCGCTGCATCCTTCCGTCGTGGCGGCCCTGGGGCAGCCCGTTTTTCCCTTGGAATGAGACATGGGAGTCTCATTTGGGGTACGCTTGTCTCATGGCCATGGATCGTGACCAGGTGCTCCGCGATGCGGCGGCCCTGCTCTCCCGGAAATCGACCGCCACGATGGACGAGGTTGCCCGCGCCGCCGGAATCGGGCGCGCGACCCTCCACCGGCACTTCGCCGGGCGCGACGCCCTCGTACGCGCCCTCGAAGAGCTCGGCATCAGGGAGTTCGAGGTGGCGTTCGACCATGCCCGCCTCGACGAGGGCAGTGCGATCGACGCGCTCCGCAGGCTCGTCGCCGAATCGGAGCCCAACGCAGAGCTGCTGGCCTTCCTCGTCACCGAGAACCAGCTGTTCGAGGGTGACCAGGTCAACGAGGGCTGGGAGCGGCTCGACGCCCGGGTCGGCGCGCTCTTCCGGCGCGGCCAGGAAGAGGGCGACATCCGCATCGACCTGAGCCCCGCCTGGCTCACCGAGGCCCTCTACGGGCTCATCGGCACCTGCGCCTGGGCCGTCATGGACGGCCGGGTCGCGGCCAAGGACTTTCAGTACATGATCATCGAGCTGCTGCTCGGTGGCGTCAAACGGAGCGTGGAGTGATGAGCAGTACCAAGCAGTCGAGCCTGATCGAGGAGATGGGGGTGCAGAGCGGGGGCCGGGGGCGCTGGCTGGCGCTCTCGGTGCTCGTGCTGGCCGTGCTGCTGGTCGCGGTGGACGCCACCGTGCTCGGCCTCGCCACCCCGTCGCTCTCCGAGGACCTGAAGCCGTCCGGCACCCAGCTGCTGTGGATCGGCGACATCTACTCCTTCGTCATCGCCGGACTCCTGGTCTCGATGGGCAGCCTCGGCGACCGGATCGGCCGCAAGAAGCTGCTCCTCGTCGGCGCCACCGCCTTCGGCGCCCTCTCGGTCCTGAACGCCTGCGCGACCAGCCCCGAGATGATGATCGTCGCCCGGGCCCTGCTCGGCGTGGCCGGCGCGACCCTGATGCCCTCCACCCTCGCGCTGATCCGCAACATCTTCCACGATCCGAAGGAACGCAGCCTCGCCATCGGCATCTGGGGCGCGACCGCCTCCGCCGGCGCCGCCGTCGGACCGGTCGTCGGCGGAGCCCTGCTCCAGCACTTCTACTGGGGCTCGGTCTTCCTCATCAACCTCCCCGTGATGATCGTCCTGGTCATCGTCGGCATCAAGCTGCTGCCCGAATCCAAGAACCCGGTCGCCGGTCCCTGGGACCTCGTCAGCGTCGGGCTCTCCCTCGTCGGCGTCATCGGTGTCGTCTACGCCGTCAAGGAAGCCGCCACGCACGGCCTGACCTGGGAGGTCGCGGCCACCGCGGTGCTCGGCGCGGCTGCCCTGTACGCCTTCGTACGGCGCCAGTTCACCCTGCCGTCCCCGCTGCTCGACATGCGGCTCTTCCGGCACCGCGGCTTCTCCGGCGCGGTCCTCGCCGACCTGCTCACCGTCTTCGGCCTCTCCGGGCTCGTCTTCTTCCTCTCGCAGTTCCTCCAGCTCGTCCAGGGCCGGGACCCGCTGGAAGCCGGCCTCGCCGAACTGCCCGCCGCCATCGGCGCGGTGGTCACCGGTCTCGTCGCGGGCCGCTACGCCCGCAGGTACTCGGTGCGCGTCGTCGTGACGGGCGGCCTCGCCGCCATCGGCCTGGCCCTCGGCGCGCTGACCGTGCTCCACAAGGAGTCCGGCTACCCGCTGCTCGGCGCGGCCCTGCTCGTCGTCGGCCTCGGCGCCGGCTTCTCCTTCACCGTCACCGCCGACGTGATCCTCTCCAGCGTTCCCAAGGAGCAGGCCGGCTCGGCCTCCGCCGTCTCCGAGACGGCGTACGAACTCGGCGCCGCCCTCGGCATCGCCCTGCTCGGCTCCATCGTCACCGGCGTCTACCAGGGCTTCACCGCCCCCGAGGCCGTCGCGGGCCCGGCGGCAGAGGCGGCCCACGAGTCCCTCGGCGGAGCCGTCGAGGTGGCCAAGGGCCTGGACCCGGCCACCGCCGGACCGATGGTGGAGGCCGCCCAGGTGGCCTTCGTGGACGGCCTGCGGTACGCCTCGGGCGTCGGCGCCGCCGTCCTGCTGGCCACCGCCATCGCCGCCTGGTTCCTGCTGAAGGGCCAGGAGCTCCAGGAGGGCGTCGAGCACTGACGTCCGGCCAAGGGGTGGTGTCCCGTCGGGAGTTGACAGCTCGTCGAACCCCGGGACACCATCCCCGCGATGGAGATCAACGATCTGACCCCGGCCGAACGCCGCGTATGGGACGCCTTCCCGCGCGGCGAGCGCGTCGACTTCCGTGACGACCCGGAAGAGACCGGGGCCACGGGCGGGTCCTGGGGCGCCGAGCGGACCGTGCGCGCAGAGGTGCTCACCGCCCTCGCGCTGAGCCGGCCCGCCGCCGACGGCCAGGTCGCGGGACTCAACGTCCGGGGCGCCAGGATCACCGGCAAGCTCGACCTCAACTATGCGGTCGTCGAGCACCCGATCCGGCTGCGCGCCTGCTGGTTCGAGCGCAAGCCCAACGTCTACGGGGCCCAGCTGCGCTCCCTCACCCTGAACGACTCGACGCTGCCCGGGCTGTCCGCCGCCACCGTCCGCGTCGACGTCGCACTGAGGCTGTCCTGCTGCCGGATCACGGGACCCGTCCGGCTCGCGGGTGCCCGGATAGCAGGCGGCCTCTTCATCCGGAAGGCCGTCATCGGGAACCCCGACACCGGCGAGGACGCCCAGGAACCCGCGCTCCAGGTCAACCACGCCGACATCGGCACCGACATCATCGCCACGGAACTCACCGTCCACGGCCAGACCCGGATGAACGGCACCACGGTCGCCGGGCAGGTCAACCTCAACGACTCCCGCCTGCTGGCCCCCGGCGGTATCGCGCTGCACGCCGAGAACCTGGCCGTCGGCACCGACCTGCGGGGCCACCGGCTCGAGGTCCGCGGCCTGTTCAACCTCACGGGCTCGCGCATACCGGGCCAGCTCTACCTCGGCCACGCCGCCTTCATCAACCCCGGCGGGGTCGCCCTGCGCGCCTCCAGCTGCGCCGTCGGCGAGGTGTGGCTGAGCTCCTGCGACAGGATCCAGGGCGTGGTGAGCCTGCGCCGCTCCCAGTTCGACCTGCTGCACATGCCGACCGAGACCTGGCCGGAGCAGATACGCATCGACGGCCTGACCTACCGCACCCTCGCCCCGCACCTCCCGGCCGAGGAGCGGCTCCCCGCCCTGGAGCGGGAGGAGTCCGGCTACCTCCCGTACGCCTACGAGCAGCTCGCCGCGGCCTACCGCACGGCCGGCGACGAGGCGGCCGCCCGGACCGTGCAGCTCGCGAAACTGCGCAGGCACCGCCGCACCCTGCCCCGGCACGCCCGGTTCTGGGGGCTGCTCCAGGACGCCACCGTCGGGTACGGCTTCAGGCCGCTGCGCGCGGCGGGCTGGCTGCTGGCGCTGCTGCTGATCGGGTCGGTCGCGTACGGGATCCACCCGCCGCGGGAGCTCAAGGCGGGGGAGGCGCCGGAATTCAATCCGGTCTTCTACACGATCGACCTCATGCTGCCGATCATCGGCTTCGGCCAGGAGCAGGCCTTCGCGCCCGCGGGCTGGTACCAGTGGCTGTCGTACCTGCTGATCGTCACCGGCTGGGTCCTCGCCACGACCACGCTGGCGGGCGTCAGCCGGTCACTCCAGCGGCAGTGAGGCAGTGACCCGACGGGGTCAGGCCGCCTTCGCCTTGGTGGCGTACATGTCCACGTACTCCTGGCCCGAGAGCCGCATGACCTCGGCCATCACCGAGTCGGTGACGGCGCGCAGCACGTACCGGTCGCGGTCCATGCCCTCGTAGCGGGAGAACTCCTGCGGCTCGCCGAAGCGGATGGTGACCTTGCCCGGGCGCGGCATGCCGGCGCCGCCGGGCTGGAGCTTGTCGGTGCCGATCACCGCGAACGGGACCACGGGGGCGCCGGTCATCAGCGTCAGGCGGGCGATGCCGGTGCGGCCGCGGTAGAGCCGGCCGTCGGGGGAGCGGGTGCCCTCGGGGTAGATGCCGAAGATCCGGCCCTCCTCGAGGATGCGGCGGCCGGTCATCAGGGCCGCGACCCCGCCGTTGGCCCCGTCGCGGTCGACGGGGATCATTCCGGCGCCCGTGAAGAACCAGGCCATGAGCCGGCCCTTGAGCCCCTTGCCCGTGACGTACTCGTCCTTGCCGATGAAGTGGACCGTGCGGTCGCACACCAGCGGAAGGATCATCGAGTCGATGAAGGTGAGGTGATTGCCCGCCAAAATCACCGGTCCGGAGCCCGGGATGTTCTCGATGCCCTCCACGCGGGTGCGGAACATCAGGCGCATGACCGGTCCGACAGTGGCTTTGATGAGGCGCGTACGGAACAACGTGGGCCCTCCGGCATCGAAAAGCGGATCGCGCAATCCCACCCTACGGCGGTAGCGCAGGTGAGGACGATACTCGCGGGTCGGCGCTGATCGCACATCGGGTTCACACATCGGATACGCAGTGTTGACGCACGTTTCCGCCATGTTCCCCGCGCGTCGGCCCTCACGCCATCCCCGCTTGCCTACCATCGGCACGCAATTCCGGGCCTTTTCGCGAGCGGGGAGTGGCACTAATGACGCAGGGTGGGGCAGCGCGGCGCACGGTCCTGGGGGCGGCCGTACTGGCGGCCGGGACGGGGGTCGCCGGACTCGCGGCGGGACCGGCCTCGGCCGCCGAGAGCGGACGGGGCCACCAGGACCTGCCCAGTCCGACGGTGATCGGGCACCGCGGAGCCAGCGGCTACCGGCCGGAACACACGCTCGGCTCGTACCAGCTCGCCCTGGACCTCGGCGCCGACGTCATCGAGCAGGACCTGGTCCCCACCCGCGACGGCCATCTGGTCTGCCGTCACGAGAACGAGATCGGCGGGACCACCGACGTCGCCGACCACCCCGAGTTCACCTCCCGGCGCACCACCAAGTCCGTCGACGGGGTCTCCGTGACGGGCTGGTTCACCGAGGACTTCACCCTCGCCGAGCTGCAGACACTGCGCGCGAAGGAGCGCATCCCCGCCCTGCGCCAGCGCAACACGCTCTACGACGGCCGCTGGGCCGTGCCCACCTTCGAGGAGGTGCTGCGCTGGGCCGACCGCGAGGGCAAGCGGCGCGGCCGGCGGGTCTGGCTGCACGTCGAGACCAAGCACCCCAGCTACTTCCGGAGCCTCGGCCTCGGCCTGGAGGAACCCCTCGCCAGGCTGCTGCGCCGCTACGGTCGCGACGGGCGCACCGCACCCGTGTTCCTCCAGTCCTTCGAGCCCTCCAGCATCCAGCGGCTCTCCCGGCTGGTCTCCGCGCCCCGCGTGGTGCTGCTGTCCGCGGCGGGCACCCGCCCCTGGGACTTCGAACAGGCCAAGGACCCCCGTACGGTCGCGGACCTGGTCAAGCCCGAAGGCCTGAAGTGGATCGCCGGCTTCGCCCAGGGCATCGGCCCCACCATGGACCTGATCCTCCCGCGCGGCGCGGACGGCAGGCTCGGCGCCCCGACCACCCTGGTCGCGGACGCCCACGCCCAGGGACTCCTGCTGCACCCCTACACCGCGCGCAACGAGAACAGCTTCCTGCCCGCCGAATACCGCAAGGGCACCGACCCGACCGCGTACGGCGACGCCTTCGGTGCCCTCAAGACGTACTTCGAACAGGGCATCGACGGAATCTTCACTGATAATCCGGACACCGGGCTGCTCGCGGCGGAGGCCTTCCGGCCGGGCCGACGCCCCGTCAACCGCTGAGCGGAGCTTCCCGTACGAGTGGGCCGGCCCCGGGGGGGAAACCACCGGGGCCGGCCCACTCGTCCCGCCCGGCATGGACCTGCTGAACGAACTGGGCCCGCTGCTCTCCGCCGAAGCGGCCGCGGAGGCGCCGGGCACCGGAGTGGACGCGGCCGACCTGGAACAGGCCGTCTGGGTCAGGCTGCTGGAGCAGGGGGGACGCACCCCCCAGCCCGCCGAGCCGGCCCGCTGGCTCCGCCGGGCCGTGCGCGCGGAGGCCCGCCGCGCCCGGCGCCGGGCCCGCCGCGAGATCCCGTACGACTACCGCCATCACTTCGCGGACGACCACCGGCGCCACTCCGCGGACGACCACCGTCGCCCCCCGGTGGACGACCACCCCCAGGACCCGCCCGCCGCCTCCGGACCGGAAGACGCCCTGCTGCACGGGGAGGAGAACCGGGTCCTGCGGTCGGCCGTCGCCCGATTGCCCGGACGCTGTCCCGAGCTGATGAAGGCACTTCTTTCGCCCAGAGACCTCACTTACCGTGAAATCGCAGGAGAGTTGGGTATCTCACAAGGAAGTTTAGGGCCCGTCCGTTCCCGTTGCCTGGGATGTCTGCGCAGAATGCTGGCTGCAGAGGTTGCGGCTCCTGGCCTGTGGGGAAAGGAGCGGTAGACCATCGGGCTACCAGGTGAGCGGGAGGCATGCGCACATGGGCATGAGCGTGACCATTTCGGCGGCGGCTGCCGAGGATGCCGAGCAGATCTTCAAACTGCAGTACCTGGCCTTCCAGAGCGAGGCCGAGCTGTACGGCAACTACCTCATCCAGCCGCTCACCCAGTCCCTGGATTCCCTGAAGGGGGAGCTGGCGACGGACACCGTCCTGGTGGCCCGTCTCGGCGACGAGGTGGTCGGCACGGTCCGCGGCACCGTCGACGAGGACGGCACAGGCAAGATCGCCAAGCTCTGCGTCCACCCGCGCCTGCAGGGCCACGGACTCGGTGGCCGCCTGCTGCGCGCCGTGGAAGAGGCCCTCTCCGGCCGCGGCGCCACCACCCGCTTCCGCCTGCACACCGGTCACAAGAGCGAGTCCAACCTGCGGCTCTACCGCAAGGCGGGCTACACCCAGGTCGGCGGGCGCACCGCCTCGGACGGCGTGCGGCTGGTGATCCTGGAGAAGGAAGCCAAGGACCCGACCGCGTTCACGGTCAGCGCGTAGGCCCTCGCGGCGCGATCGGCCCGGTACTGCCGGACCGCGCGGCGCTCGTGGTGGTCCGGGGTCCCCGGCAGGGCGCGGCCCGGCCGAGGACCTGCCCCGTTCAGCGCCTCCTGCGGAGCCACAGCATCCCGGTGATCGGAAGGACCACCGGGATGAACAGGTAGCCCATGCCGAAGGACGACCACACGGTCGGCTCCGGGAACGCCTCCGGGCGGACCAGGGTCCACGTGCCCACGATCAGTACGCCGGCCAGCTCGGCGGCGCAGCACAGCAGCGCCGCCCGGCGGGCCGTTTCCCCGCCGCGCACCAGCGAGTACGTGACGAACGCGTACACCACCGCGGCCACAGCGGACAGCGAGATCGCGAGCGGCGCCCGGTCGAACTGGGTCGAGATCTGGTAGGCGGAACGCGAGAGCGCACCCACCACCATCACCCCGTACAGCCACACGAGCAGCGTTCCGGGGCCGGAGACCAGCCGCTTGCGCGCCGCCGGTCCGGCGGTCGTCGTCGCATCAGGCACCGGGGGTCCCCCAGATGTCGTAGAGCCGTACTTCGAGGACGGCGAGGACGAAGGCGCCCGCCGCCACCGTCACCGAACCCCACTTGGTCCGCTCGGTGAGCGACAGCATCCCGGCGGCCGGTACCGCGGCGAACGCGCCGATCAGGTAGGCCACGAAGATCACGTCGCCCTCGTCGGGCTTCTCGCCCCGGGCCAGCTGCACCAGGCCTATGACCAGCTGGGCCAGGACCAGCAGGGTCACCACGGCCATGCCGATGAAGTGCCAGTCCTTGGTCGGCGTGTCCCGCCAAGCGGCGTGACCGCACCAGGCGGCGAGGGCGAGTGCGGCCACGCCGATGGCGACCGTTAGGGCGTCGAGCATGCAGCGAGGGTATTACGGGCCGAAAGACCCGATGCGCGCGCCCCTCTTCCCGTTGCTCTGCCGGAACGAACGGAACCGGACCGTTCTCCCCGTCTTCCAGGACGCCCCGGCCGGCCTCGCGGCGGGCCGGGCGGCCGGCATGCGGGCCGTGGCCTTGGCCACAGCGCACACCGCCGCCGAACTCGGCGCGGACGTGGTCGTACGGGACCCGTCCGCCGTGTCCGTGCAGGTGGGCGACGGGATTCCGGCCATCGGGACGAACGGCTGGGACCGCCCGGTGGTGTCCGGAATGCGGCCGAAATCCGTCCGCTATTCGGACGCCTTTGATCGGTGAAGCGACATGTCTGCTTTACTGGGGCCCATGACCACGACGAGCAGCCGCACCCTTGCGACCGAGGCGACGATGACGCCCGGTGCTCGTTGTATGTGTCGAATGTGCGCCTTCTGAGGGCCCCCTCCGCAAGCCTCGCGCCCCGAAGCGAGAACGGCCGAGCCTGTCCACGCATCCCGGACCGCTCCTGCCCCGCGCACGCGTCGAGACCGCCGATTCATCCCGGTTTCAGCCCGTATCGCGTCCCCAGATGTTTGCCCCGTACACGGCACCCGCACGCGCCGTGCACTCGACAGCGACGGAATTCCTGTGATCACCACATCGGGCCTCACGAAGGTCTACCCATCCCGTGACCGCGAGGTCACCGCCCTGGACGGCGTCGATCTGCACGTCCGCGAGGGCGAGGTCTACGGAGTCATCGGCCAGAGCGGCGCCGGCAAGTCCTCCCTCATCCGCTGCGTGAACCTGCTCGAGCGCCCCACCACCGGCACCGTGACCGTCGACGGCGTCGACCTCACCGCGCTCGCCGGCCGCGGACGCCGCGCCGGCAAGGAGCTGCGCCGGGCGCGCAGCCGCATCGGCATGGTCTTCCAGCACTTCAACCTGCTGTCCTCGCGCACCGTCCAGGCCAACGTCGAGCTGCCCCTGGAGATCCTCGGCGTCTCCGGCCGCGACCGCGCCCGCAAGGCCCTCGAACTCCTCGACCTGGTCGGCCTCGCAGACAAGGCCAAGGCCTACCCCACCCAGCTCTCCGGCGGCCAGAAGCAGCGCGTCGGCATCGCCCGCGCCCTGGCCGGCGACCCCAAGGTGCTGCTCTCCGACGAGGCCACCAGCGCCCTGGACCCGGAGACCACCCGCTCCATCCTCCAGCTGCTGCGCGACCTCAACCGGCAGCTCGGCCTCACCGTCCTGCTCATCACGCACGAGATGGACGTGGTCAAGTCCGTCTGCGACTCGGCCGCCCTCATGAAGCGGGGCCGGATCGTCGAATCCGGCACCGTCTCCGAGCTCCTCGCCACCCCCGGCTCCGAACTCGCCGCCGAACTCTTCCCCGTCACCGGTTCCGCGACCGGGCCCGACCGCACCGTCGTCGACGTCACCTTCCACGGCGACGCCGCGACCCAGCCGGTCATCTCCCAGCTCTCGCGGACCTACAACGTCGACATCTCGATCCTCGGCGCCGCGATGGACACCGTCGCGGGCCGGCAGATCGGCCGGATGCGCATCGAGCTCCCCGGCCGCTACGAGGAGAACGTCGTCCCGGTGGGCTTCCTGCGCGAGCAGGGCCTCCAGGTCGAGCTCGTCGACGGACCCGCAACCGCCGGCGACCTGACCGACGAACTCGCCGCACTGGTCGAGGAAGGTGCCAAGTGACCTGGTCCGAGATGCAGCCCCTGCTCACGCAGGGCACCTACGACACCCTCTACATGGTGCTGTGGTCCACCCTGGTGACCGTCCTCGGCGGGCTGCCCATCGGCATCCTGCTCGTCCTCACGGACAAGGGCGGCCTCCTGCAGAACCGGCCGCTCAACAAGGTCCTCGGCGTGATCGTGAACATGGGCCGCTCGCTCCCGTTCATCATCCTGCTGATCTTCCTGATCCCGGTCACCACCGCGGTCGTCGGCACGTTCATCGGCCCCACCGCCATGATCGTCCCGCTCGCCATCGGCGCGATCCCCTTCTTCGCCCGGCTCGTCGAGACCGCCGTCCGCGAGGTGGACCACGGCCTGATCGAAGCCGTCGAGTCCATGGGCGGCGGCATCCCCACCCTGGTCGGCAAGGTGCTCCTGCCCCAGGCCCTGCCCTCCCTGGTCGCCGGAGTCACCACCACCGTCATCACGCTGGTCGGCTACTCGGCCATGGCCGGCGCCGTCGGCGGCGAAGGACTCGGCTCCAAGGCCATCACCTACGGCTTCCAGCGCTTCGAGACCGGCTTCATGGTCGCCACCGTCGTCGTCCTGATCGCCATCGTCACGGTGATCCAGCTGATCGGCGACGGAGCGGTCCGCCTCCTGGCCCGCCGCGGCCGGACGGCCTGAACAACAGACTTCCCCCCTCAAAGAGCCCGCACTTGTCGTGCTTGGGCCACATCCCCGAACAGAAGTCAGAAAGGCACTCTTCGTGCGTAAGAACGTCAAGCTCACCGCCCTCGCCGCCACCGCCTCCGCGCTCGCGCTCGGCCTCACCGCCTGCGGCAGCTCCTCCGACCCGTCCACCGCCAAGGCGGACGGCGGCAAGACCGACGAGACCAAGCCCCTCGTCATCGCGGCCTCCCCGAGCCCGCACGCCGACATCCTGAACTTCGTCAAGGACAAGCTCGCCGCCAAGGAAGGCCTCAAGCTCGAGGTCAAGGAGTTCACGGACTACGTCCTGCCGAACACCGCCACCGAGCAGGGCCAGGTCGACGGCAACTTCTTCCAGCACAAGCCGTACCTCGACGACTTCAACAAGAAGAACGGCACGCACATCGTGCCCGTCGTGAACGTGCACCTGGAGCCCCTCGGCCTCTACTCCAAGAAGGTCAAGGGCATCGCAGACATCAAGGCCGGCCAGACCATAGCCGTCCCCAACGACACCACCAACGAGGGCCGCGCCCTCCAGCTGCTCGCCGCGAACAACCTGATCACCCTCAAGGAGGGTGTCGGCACCGGCGCCAAGCTGTCCGACATCACCGACAAGAAGGGCCTGGAGTTCAAGGAGCTTGAGGCCGCCACGGTCCCGCGCGCCCTGAACGACGTGGACGCCGCCGTCATCAACGGCAACTACGCCATCGAGGCCAAGCTGTCGCCCGCCAAGGACGCGCTCCTCCTGGAGAAGGCCGAGGGCAACCCCTACGCCAACTTCCTCGCGGTCAAGGACGGCAAGCAGGACGACCCGCGGATCCAGAAGCTCGCCAAGCTGCTGAACACCGACGAGGTCAAGAAGTTCATCGAGGAGAAGTACCAGGGCTCGGTCATCCCGGCCTTCGGCGCCCCGAAGTCCTGACCTCCCGGCGGTAATCCGGCCCCGCACCCCCGGTGGGCGTGCGGGGCCGACTTCTGCCCGCTTCCGGGCAACCCGGCCATGCGCTTCTTGCGACCCATGCTGCATGCTGTGGCCTACGACCCACGCAAACGGTCCAGCAAAGGCGATGGAGCTGCGCATGACTACCACCTTCCCGGACGTCACCATCAGCACGGACCGGCTGGTGCTGCGCCCCTTCGAGGAAGACGACGTCACCGCGCTCACCGAGATGATGAACGACGAGAACATCACCGCGTGGACCACGGTGCCGCACCCCTACACCCACGCGGACGCGCACGCATGGTCCACCCGGCACTCCCACGCCGAGCGCACCGAGGGCCGCGGCATCGTCTTCGCCGTCACCGAGTTCCTCACCCAGCGGCTCGTCGGCATCGTCCACCTCCAGAACACGAACTGGCGCACCCGCGCCACCGAGGTCGGATACGTCACCGCCCCCTGGGCCCGCGGCGAGGGCTACGCCAGCGAATCCGTGCTCGCCGTCGCCCAGTGGCTCTTCCGCGACCAGGGCTTCGAACGCCTCGAACTGCGCACCGCGGCCGACAACACCGCCTCCCAGCAGGTGGCCCAGAAGATCGGCTGCATCAGCGAGGGCGTACTGCGCAACGCGTGGATAGTGCGCACGCAGAACCCCGACGGCACCTGGACCGACACCCGCACCGACCTCATCGTCTGGAGCCTCCTGCCCGAGGACCTCGACGAGGCCGACGAGTACGGCGCCGGCTACGGATACGAGGACAACTACGCCTTCGGGCAGCGGGCCGGCGTGAACGGCTACGCCGTCGGCGCCGACTGGAGCTGACCGGACGACCGGGTAGTCTCACCGTGCCCGGCCCCGTCCCCGGCCCCTTCTCCGGCCCGACCAAGACGCACGAGCCTGCCCTCACACCAGGAGACTGACGACGATGTCCGACCGGGTCACGGTGATCGGCTGGGACGGCTCCCCCCTGACCGCGGCCGCCCGGTCCGCGCTCTCCGCCGCAACCCTGGTGGCCGGCGCGGCCCACCACCTCGCACTCCCCGAAATCCCTCCCGGCGCGGAACGCATCCGCCTCGGCAGCCTCGGCCTCGCCGCCCGCCGCATCGCCGGCCACCGCGGCACCGCCGTCGTCCTGGCGGACGGCGACCCCGGCTTCTTCGGCGTCGTACGCACCCTGCGCGCGCCCGAGCACGGCCTGGAGGTCGAGGTCGTCCCGGCCGTCTCCTCCGTGGCCGCCGCCTTCGCCCGCGCCGGCATGCCCTGGGACGACGCACAGGTCGTCGTCGCCCACCGCCGGACCCTGCGCCGCGCCGTCAACGTGTGCCGTGCCCACCCCAAGGTCGCCGTCCTCACCTCGCCCGGCGCCGGGCCCGTCGAGCTCGCCCTGCTCCTCGAAGGGGTCCACCGCACCTTCGTCGTCTGCGAGGAACTCGGCACCGACCGCGAACAGGTGAGCGTCCTCACCTCCGACAAGGCCGCCGACCACAACTGGCGCGACCCGAACGTCGTCATCGTCATCGGCGGCGCGGGACAGGCCCCCGAGGCCGAACCCGGCTGGCTGCTCGGGCAGCGCCCCGCCCCGGCCGCCGAGCGCGGCTGGGCCCGGCCGCAGCCCGAAGCGGGGGAGGGGCAGTCCGCCCAGCTGCGGGCCGCCCAACTCGCCCGGCTCGGCCCCCGCACCGGCGACCTCGTCTGGGACATCGGCACCGGCACCGGCGGCGTGGCCGTGGACGCGGCCGCCTTCGGCGCGGCCGTCATCGCCGTCGACGCCGACCCCGACGCTTGCGACCGCGTAACTGCCGCCGCCCGCAAGCGAGGCGTACAACTCCAGGTCGTCGCCGGGCGCGCGCCCCACGTACTGGAAACCCTGCCCGAGCCGGACGTCGTCCGCGTCGGCGGAGGCGGCGCCGCGGTCGTCGCGGCCGTCGCCGACCGGCGTCCCGAACGGATCGTCAGCCACGCGTCCACCCGCGACGAGGCGGAGGCCATCGGCCGGGTACTCGCCGAACACGGGTACGACGTCGAGTGCGCACTGCTCCAGTCCGTGGGCCTGGACACCCGGACCTGGGCCGAACAGGACCGTTCCGTGGTGTTCCTGCTGGCAGGCCGGCGCCCGGTGAACCGCTGACCCGGAGGCCGGGGTAGGCTGGCCGATCGTCGTACCGCCCAGGACGATTCGGGCATCGCGGCACAGCCGGTACGCACGACGTGGCGCAGTCCACAGAGGACCGCGGCGGTTATGGCCGCCACGACGGCGAACGGGCGCGACAATGCTTACTGGTTGTCGCGCGGACCGTTCGTTCGTCACGTGGACGCCGGGCGATCGAAGAGGCACAACCGATGGGCGAGGGGTACGCATGACTGACACCGGCCAGGTCCCGGGCGAGGGTCACCCGGACAACGCGGGCATGGTGGATCAGCAGGGCCTCCCCGCTCCGGTCCAGATCCCGGCACCGATTCCCGCCGGCTACGCCTTCCAGGACCTCGTGGACGACCCGGCGGAGCCCGAGGACGAGGAACTGCTGCTGATGCCGAGCGGCCAGGGCGCGTGGAGCGACCCCCAGGTCGTCCCGCAGGCCCCGGAGTTCCCCGCCTACGGCACCGACCCGTCGTACGCCGAGGCCCCGGTGTACACCGAGCCGGCCGCCTACCCCGAATACCCCTCCTACGGCGCCGGCGCGCACGAGGCCGGCGGCCGTGACTCCGGCGCGCTCGACCTCGGCGGGCTGAACGTGCCGCCGCCCGTCGCCCCGGTCGCCGCCGCGGCCCCGGTCCGCCGCCCGCTGCACATGGGTCCGCCCGTGCCCGAGGCCACCGGCGGGGTCGTACGCTCCCTCGCCGACCGCGGCCCGGCCGCGGCCCCGGCCCCCCTGCACCAGCCCGGCCCCACGACCACGGGTCCCGAGTACCTGGACATCCCGGCGGCCCCCGCCGCCCAGGCGGTCGAGATCCCGCCGCAGGCCGGCGCCCCCTGGACCCCGGAAGCCCCGCCCGCCGAGCAGCAGCCGCAGCCGCAGCCCGTGGCGGAAGCCGCCCAGGCCTTCGAGCCGCAGCCCGTCTTCGCCCAGGAGCCCGCGCCGGCGGGCCCGGTGCCCCCGGCCGAGCCGTTCCCGGCCGCCCCGGTGGCGGTGCAACTCCCGGCCGAGCCCGCGGCCCCGCCGGTGGAGCCCGAGCCGCTGCCCGCCCCCGTGCAGGCCCCGGCCCAGCCCGCCGAAGCCGCACCGGCCGAAGCCGCAGTCGCCGAGGAGGCCCCGGCAGAGGTCCCGCAGGCCGCCGAGGGGGCGCCCGCGCAGGCCCTGCCGGTGCAGACCGAGCTCCTGCAGCCGCTGCCCGCGGTCCCCGAGATCCCCGCCGCGCAGGCTCCCGCCGAGGCCCTGCCCCTGGCCGCCGTACCGGCGGAGCCCGTCGCCGCCGAGGCCGTCCCCGCCGCGCCCGTACCCGCCGACGGCCAGACGGCCCCGGTCCTTGGCGTACCCGCCGGGGCACAGCCGGCCGACGCCGCCCCCGGCGCGCCCGAGGCACCCGCGCAGGCCGTCCCCGCCGAGGGATCCGCCCCCGCGGCCCAGCCCGAGCCCGTCGCACCCGACGCGGCGCCGCAGGCCGAGGGGCTCGCCCCCGCCGCGGCCGACGCGCCGCAGGCCGATCTGCCCGTCCCGGCGGAGCCCGCCGCGGGCGAGGCCCCGCAGCCCGAGCCGCTCGCCCCGGCCGCCGCCGACGGCACGCAGCCCGACCTGCCCGCCGCGGGCGACCCGGCCGCGCCCGCCGAAGGCGCCGTCCCGCAGGCCGAGGCAGCCGAGCCGGCCGAGCCCGCCGCAGGCGAAGCCCCGCAGGCCGAGCCGCAGGCCGTGGCCGAGGGAGCCCAGCCGGCGCCCGCCGAGCCCGAGGCGGTCGACCCCGCAGCCGACCCGGCCGAGCCCGCCGCAGCCGAACCGGCGGGCGAACCCGCTCCGGCCTACGACGACGCCGAGCGCGAGGCCGTCCTGCGCGTGATGCGCGAGCGCCGCGACATCCGCAAGGGCTTCCGGACCGACCCCATCCCGCACGAGGTGCTGCTCCGCGTCCTGGAGGCGGCCCACACCGCGCCCAGCGTCGGCCACTCCCAGCCCTGGGACTTCGTCGTCATCCGCTCCGCGGAGACCCGCCGGACGATGCACGAGCTCGCCCAGCGCCAGCGCGAGGCCTACGCGAAGTCGCTGCCCAAGGCCCGGGCGAAGCAGTTCAAGGAACTCAAGATCGAGGCGATCCTCGACACCCCGGTGAACATCGTCGTCACCGCCGACCCCACCCGTGGCGGCCGGCACACCCTCGGCCGGCACACCCAGCCGCAGATGGCCCCGTACTCCTCGGCCCTGGCCGTCGAGAACCTCTGGCTCGCCGCGCGCGCCGAAGGCCTCGGCGTCGGCTGGGTCAGCTTCTTCGACGAGCGCGAGATGGTCCGTGCGCTCGGCCTGCCGGAGCACCTGGAGGTCGTCGCGTACCTGTGCGTCGGCTACGTCGACGAGTTCCCCGAGGAGCCCGAGCTGGCGCAGGCCGGCTGGTCGAAGCGCCGCCCGCTCTCCTGGGTCGTGCACGAGGAGACGTACGGACGCCGCGCGCTGCCCGGCGAGGAGCCGCACGACCTGCTCTCCGAGACGGTCGCCAGCATCCGCCCGCTCGACGCGAAGGCGCTCGGCGAGGCGTGGGAGCGCCAGAAGCGCATGACGAAGCCCGCCGGGGCCCTCGGCATGCTCGAGATCATCTCCGCGCAGCTCGCCGGCCTCTCCCGGGTCTGCCCGCCGCCGATCCCCGAGCCCGCGGCCGTCGCGATCTTCGCGGGCGACCACGGGGTCCACGCCCAGGGCGTCACGCCGTGGCCGCAGGAGGTCACCACCCAGATGGTGGCGAACTTCCTCGGCGGCGGCGCGGTCTGCAACGCCTTCGCCAACCAGGTCGGCGCCGAGGTCTGCGTGATCGACGTCGGCGTCGCGGGCGACCTCCCGGCCACGCCGGGCCTGCTCCCGCGCAAGGTCCGCCCGGGCACGGCGGACCTGTCCACCGGCCCGGCGATGACCCGCGAGGAAGCCGTCGCGGCCATCGAGGTCGGCATCGAAACGGCCCGCGACCTGGTCGCCGCCGGCAACAAGGCCCTCCTCACCGGCGAGATGGGCATCGCCAACACCACCGTCTCCGCAGCCCTGATCTCGGTCTTCACCGGGGTCGACCCGGCGGAGGTCACCGGCCGCGGCACGGGCATCAACGACGAGACCCACGCCCGCAAGGTCGAGGTCGTACGCCGTGCCCTGGAGCTCCACCAGCCGGACCCGGCGGACCCGATCGGCGTCCTGGCGGCGATCGGCGGCCTGGAGCACGCGGCGATCGTCGGCCTGCTCCTCGGCGGCGCGTCCCTGCGCACCCCGGTGATCCTGGACGGCGTCAGCGCCGGAGCCGCCGCCCTGGTGGCCCGCGCCATCGCCCCCGAGGCCCTCTCCGCGTGCATCGCGGGCCACCGCAGCGCCGAGCCCGGCCACGTCGCGGCCCTCAACAAGCTGGGCCTGCGCCCGCTGGTCGACCTGGACCTCCGCCTCGGCGAGGGCACGGGCGCGCTGCTGGCCCTCCCGCTGGTCCAGAGCGCGGCCCGCGCGATGCACGAGGTCGCCACCTTCGACTCGGCGGGCGTCACCGAGAAGTAGCCCTGCGGGCCGACCTCCCGGGGCGCTGCCCCGGGCCCCGCTCCTCGAACGCCGGAGGGGCTGGTCAGTGCGGCGCCGCTGCCGGGGGCTCCGCCCCGGGCCCCCGCACCTCAAACGCCGGCGGGGCTGGAATTGCCGATGCGCGGCAACCCGGCCGCGCCGGGCGGCAGCGGCCGATTCCAGCCTGCGCGGCGTTTGAGCGCACGGCGCGAAGCGCCCGTCCGGGGTCCGGGGCGGAGCCCCGGTTCCGGGAAGGGGCGGGTAGGGGAAAGCCGCCCGCAGGGCCCGCCCCGCGCCCCGGCCCCCGCCGGGCCGTATGGTGGACCCGCCAGTACATAACCGCACGTCAGTACCCCGCCGCTCCAAAGCCGCAGCGGCAACACAGAACGCCAGCCGCATCAGGAGCCGCATCCGCCATGGCCGACACCCCCGCCTACCCCGTAGGACTCCGACTCGCCGGCCGCCGCGTCGTCGTCATCGGCGGCGGCCAGGTCGCCCAGCGCCGCCTCCCCGCGCTCATCGCCGCCGGCGCCGACGTCCTCCTGGTCTCGCCCTCCGCCACCCCCTCCGTGGACGCCATGGCCGAGACCGGCGAGATCCGCTGGGAGCGCCGCCGCTACCAGGACGGCGACCTCTCCGGCGCCTGGTACGCCCTCATCGCCACCCGGGACCGCGCCGCCAACGACGCCGCCTCCGCCGAAGCCGAGCGCGAGCGGGTCTGGTGCGTCCGCGCCGACGACGCCGACGCCGCCACCGCCTGGACCCCGGCCACCGGCCGCGTCGAGGGCGTGACCGTCGCGGTCCTGAGCGGCAACGACCCCCGCCGCTCCGCCGCGGTCCGCGACGCGGTCGTGGAAGGCCTGCGCGACGGCTCCCTGACCGCCGCCCGCCCGCACACCCCCGGCGTCGCCCTCGTCGGCGGCGGACCGGGCGACCCCGACCTCATCACCGTGCGCGGCCGCCGCCTCCTCGCCGAGGCCGACGTGGTCATCGCCGACCGGCTCGGCCCCCGCGACCTCCTCGACGAGCTCCCCCCGCACGTGGAGGTCATCGACGCGGCGAAGATCCCGTACGGCCGCTACATGGCCCAGGAGGCCATCAACAACGCCCTCATCGAGCACGCCAAGGCCGGCAAGGCCGTGGTGCGCCTCAAGGGCGGCGACCCGTACGTCTTCGGCCGCGGCATGGAGGAGCTCCAGGCCCTCGCCGAGGCCGGCATCGCCTGCACCGTGGTCCCCGGCATCTCCAGCTCCATCTCGGTCCCGAGCGCCGTCGGCATCCCGGTCACCCACCGGGGCGTCGCCCACGAGTTCACGGTGGTCAGCGGCCACGTCGGCCCCGACGACCCGCGCTCGCTGGTGGACTGGGCCTCCCTCGCCAAGCTCACCGGCACCCTGGTGATCCTGATGGGCGTCGACAAGATCGGCCTGATCGCCGAGGCCCTCGTCCGCCACGGCCGTTCGCCCGAGACCCCGGTCGCGGTCGTCCAGGAGGGCACCACCGCCGCCCAGCGCCGGGTGGACGCCACCCTCGCCACCGTCGGCGAGCGGGTCCGCGCGGAGGAGGTCCGCCCGCCGGCCGTCATCGTCATCGGCGACGTCGTCCGGGTCAACGCCCCCGGCGACCCGCTTCCCGCCACCAACGCCTGACAGGCCGTTGGCACCGCACCCAGGACAAGGCAGTATCACCCTGTGGCTGATCTCATCACCGTCGAAGACCCCGACGACCCGCGCCTGCGCGACTACACGGGCCTGACCGACGTCGAACTCCGGCGCCGGCGCGAGCCCGCGGAAGGCCTGTTCATCGCCGAGGGCGAGAAGGTCATCAGACGTGCCAAGGACGCCGGGTACGAGATGCGGTCGATGCTGCTCTCCGCCAAGTGGGTCGACGTGATGCGCGACGTCATCGACGAGCTCCCGGCCCCGGTCTACGCCGTCAGCCCCGAGCTCGCCGAACGTGTCACCGGCTACCACGTGCACCGCGGCGCGCTGGCCTCCATGCAGCGCAAGCCGCTGCCGACGGCCGACGAGCTGCTGGCCACGACCCGGCGCGTGGTCATCATGGAAGCGGTCAACGACCACACCAACATCGGTGCCATCTTCCGCAGCGCCGCCGCCCTCGGCATGGACGCGGTGCTGCTGTCGCCTGACTGCGCGGACCCGCTCTACCGCCGCTCGGTGAAGGTCTCCATGGGCGCCGTCTTCTCCGTCCCCTACGCCCGTCTCGACACCTGGCCCAAGGGCCTGGACTCGGTGCGCGAGGCCGGGTTCAAGCTGCTCGCGCTCACCCCGCACCAGAAGGCCTCGCCGATCGACGTGGCCGCCCCGCAGTCCCTGGAGCGGGTCGCGCTGATGCTCGGCGCCGAGGGCGACGGCCTGTCCACGCAGGCACTGGTCGCCGCCGACGAATGGGTACGGATCCCCATGGCGCACGGCGTGGACTCGCTGAACGTGGGCGCCGCGGCCGCCGTCGCCTTCTACGCGGTGGCCGGCGGCCGCTCCTAGAGGACCGCCGCTACAGCTTCTGGGCCGCCGCGATGCCCAGCGCCACGATCAGCGTCACCACGACGAACACGATCAGCCGCTGCCGCATCAGCCGGGGGTCCGGCCGCGAGGGGCGCCGCCCCGTCCCGGTGGTCCGGGGCGCCGGGCGGCCGCCCGTGCGTCCCGCGGTCGGCCGCGAGGACGGGCCGCCGGAGCCCTGCGGGTGCCGGGAGGACGAGGGCCGCGAGTGCGGTCCGCTCGGGACCCCGCCCCTGCCCCGGGGCGCGGTGCCGCCCCCGGTACGGCGCTCCGCGCGCTGGTCGGCGTACGGTTCGGCAGGCTCGGGGAGCAGCCCCGTCGGCCGGTCGGTCCGGGCGCGCTGGGCCGGCGGGCGGGCCTCGGAGAGCCCCTGCGCCTCACGGGCCGCGATCTCCTTGAGCCGCATCGACAGCTGGAGCGTGCTGGGCCGGTCCTCGGGATCCTTGGCCAGGCAGGCCCGTACGAGCGGCGCGAGCGCGTCCGGGACCCCCTGCAGGTGCGGCTCCTCGTGCACCACCCGGTACAGCATGACCTCGGAACTGCCGTGCCCGAAGGGCGAGTCGGCGGTCGCGGCGTAGGCCAGGGTGGCGCCGAGGGCGAAGACGTCGGTGGCGGGGGTGACGGCGGCTCCGCGCACCTGCTCGGGCGCGAGGAAGCCGGGGGAGCCGACGGCGGTGCCCACATGGGTGAGCGTGCTGGCCCCGGTGGCCCACGCGATCCCGAAGTCGATGATCCGCGGGCCCTTGGGGGAGAGCAGGATGTTCGAGGGCTTCAGGTCGCGGTGGACGACCCCCGCCTCGTGCACCGCGACCAGACCCTCGGACAGGGCGGCGCCGATCGCCGCGATCTGCGAGGCCGTCAGCGGGCCTTCCTCGGCCACCTTGTCGTGGAGCGAGGGCCCCGGCACGTACTGCGTGGCGAACCACGGCCGCTCGGCCTCCAGGTCCGCCGCCACCAGTCGGGCGGTGCACCCGCCCCGGATCCGCCGGGCCGCGGACACCTCGCGCGCGAACCGCGAGCGGAACTCCTGGTCCTCGGCAAGATCCGGCCGGATCACCTTGAGCGCGACGCGCTGTCCCCGCCGGTCCGATCCCAGGTAGACCACACCCATGCCGCCGGCGCCGAGCCGTCGGTGCAGCCTGAACGAGCCGACGACACGCGGGTCCTCGCGCCGGAGCCGCATCATCGCCATGTCCACCCCGCTGGCCGGTCGTCCTGTTGACGTGGCACAGCTTACGGACGATCCGGCATGCGCGCTCAGAGGCCGCGCCCTCGCCGGGGGATTCGATCGTCAGTGCGTCACAACACACTTGAGGGACCCTCAGGGCGTCGGCCCCGGCCCGGAGGACCGCTCCCGCCCCGCGCCAAACGGCTTGCGGGCCAAGGGGATTGGGGCGGTGAACCGGCCGCCCGGGGGCTCCCGGCCCCACCGGGGCGCACCCGTGCGGCACCCGCACCGAGTCGGTCTTGCCGACAGCCGATCGACGGACATCTGTGTGCAGGGAGTGACGGAAGTGAGCGAAGTCACTACGCTCCGGTCATCCCCTCCGGGATGACCCCCACTCACGGAGGACGATCTCCACCCAGGGGAGTACGCCGGGCACGGCCCGTCATCCTCCTGGAGGCCCGCCAAAGGGTACGAGGGCATGAGGCCACGGGACCCCCGCGCGCCTAGTGTTGAAGTCAAGCGGCGGGCAAGTGCTCTCGTCCCCCGAGGTCGAAAGCCCGCCGCTGCCCGAATCGACAGGGAGAGGACCATGGCGGACATCGCACGGCAGGGACGCAAGGCATTCGCGTTCAACAGCCATGAGTCCGGTACGCGCCACCCTCTGGTGGCCGCGGCCATGGTCCTCCCCCTGGCCGCCCTCCTGCTCTTCCTCTTCGGAGGCTTCGACCAGGTGGCGGCACAGGCGTCGTCCGTTGGCGTGATGCTGGGGCGCTGAGCGGCGCCCCGAGTCCGGGAGAGCGGCCCGGACGGGGACATCGGCCTGTCGAACCCCGTGGGGACGGGGGAGCGACGACGGACGGCAGGTGAAGGGTGCTGCCCGTACGACTGGGGAGTCGGACGGGCAGCACCCTTTTTCATCCCGGATGTCCTGCCCCGATCCGGCCTGCTCGGCGTACGATCCCCGGGAGGCCGCTGTTGCACCACCCACACCGGGGTTCCCATGACCGACTCGCTGCCCGAGGCCCTCGCCGCCTGCACCGCCCAGCCGCTCCCGTACGCCCTCCTCGCGGACCGGGACGACGGCACCGTGGTGCGCTGCGGGGAGGTCGTGGCCAAGGCCCACGCCGGGGACGCCGACCACGAGGCCCTCGCCGTCCGGCTGCGGATCGCCGGCCACCAGGCACTGGGCGGCGTGCTGCTGCCCCCGCTGCTCCCCGTCCCCGGCCGGGTGCAGGACCGGCCCGTCTCCCTGTGGCCCTACGGGTCCCCCGTCGACCCCCAGCGCCCCGAGGAGGCCCCCTGGGAGGCCACCGCCGGGCTCCTCGCCGCCCTGCACCGGACACCGCTCGCCGCCCTCCCCGGCCCCCTCCCGCCGATGCGCGGCCCGGCCAAGCTGGCCCGGGCCCTGGACCGCCTGGCCCGGGCGGAGAAGCTGCCCGTGGGCCCGGACCCGCGCGAGGTGCGCTCCGTACGGGCCGCCGCGGGGACGCTGCCGGCCTGGGCGCGCGGAGAGGCGCAGGCACCGCCCGGGGGGACGCTGTGCCACGGCGACCTGCACCTCGGGCAGCTGGTCCGGTACCCCGCCCCGCAGGGCCCCTGGTTCCTCATCGACGTGGACGACCTCGGTCTCGGCACCCCCGCCTGGGACCTGGGCCGCCCGGCCGCCTGGTACGCCGCCGGGCTGCTCGACCCCGGAGCCTGGCAGCGCTTCCTCGACGCCTACCGGGCCGCCGGCGGCCCGGCCGCGGGCCCGCCCGGCACCGACCCCTGGCCGGAACTCGACCTCGCCGCACGCGCGCTCACCGTGCAGACGGCGGCCCTCGCACTGTCCAAGGCGGCGGAAGGGCGGCGCCGCCTGGACGAGGGGGAGCGGCTGATGGTGGACGCCTGTGCCCGAATAGCGGCCCTCCCGGCCGACTTGGAACCGGAGCCTCCGTCATAGGGTGAGCTCCGCGCCACCGGGCATGCATCCGGTCATCCGGTGGCCACGTCCGAGCCGAGGAGTTGAACCGCCCATGCAGTGTCCGAAGTGTCACGCGATGATGCACACCTACAACCGCAACGGTGTCCAGATAGAGCAGTGCAGCGGTTGTCGCGGCATCTTCCTCGACTACGGCGAGCTGGAGGCGCTGACCCGCCTGGAATCCCAGTACACCGCCCAGCAGTACGGCCAGGTCCCGCCGCCGGCCGCGCCGCCCGCCCCGTACCCGCCCCAGCACGTGGCCGCCGCTCCCGCCTGGGGCGCCCCGCACCACGGCGGCCACGGTCACGGCCACCACCACCGCGGCGGATTCGGCCGGATGCTCTTCTCCTCCTGACGCCTTCCGAACCGGGCCGTCCCGTGAAGCACAGGAGCCCGGTGAAACACAGGAGCCCCGGCCGTCGAGACGGCCGGGGCTTCCGAGTGGTGCGCGATACTGGGATTGAACCAGTGACCTCTTCCGTGTCAGGGAAGCGCTCTCCCGCTGAGCTAATCGCGCGGGCTCCACGGCTTGAAAGCCGCAGGTCAAGCAGGTGTTGCATGGTACTGCGTGCGCGATACTGGGATTGAACCAGTGACCTCTTCCGTGTCAGGGAAGCGCTCTCCCGCTGAGCTAATCGCGCGGGGATCCTTGCGGACCAGGTCCTTGCGGACCAGTGGACGATACTGGGATTGAACCAGTGACCTCTTCCGTGTCAGGGAAGCGCTCTCCCGCTGAGCTAATCGTCCTTGGAGGTGGAGACGGGATTTGAACCCGTGTAGACGGCTTTGCAGGCCGTTGCCTCGCCTCTCGGCCACTCCACCATGGAGCTGCAGGGGTTCTCGGGAAGAAGACCCCCACTTCGAGCGGACGACGAGACTCGAACTCGCGACATCCACCTTGGCAAGGTGGTGCTCTACCAACTGAGCTACGTCCGCAGGTCACCGCGTTCGCTCCGGGGTTTTTCCCCTTCGCTCCCTGGCGACGTGTTGAACTCTAGCGGATTCCCGGGCCAGCTCAAAAACGCGTTTCCGCAGCGTGCTGCCGCTCGATCACCAGCGGTCACGCGGCCGTCACCTCCCCGGCGCCGCCGCGTCACCGGTCATAGACTCGCAGCCGTGCACGACCTGCCTCCCATGGCCCGCTTCGGCGGCCTCCTCGCGACCGACCTCCGGGACGTCACCAGCGATCCTGGTGCCCTCGACTCCACCGGCTTCTGGGCCGTGGCCGCCGACTTCGAAGGGCGGCTCGTCTGCGCGCGCTTCGGGGACATACGCCCCGACCCCGTCCCCTCGCCCGTCCCCGGAGCCTGGCGCGGCCCCGACGCGGACGAGTGGACCTCTTCCCTGGACCGGGCCGCGTACGTGGCGGGCGTCCGCCGCATCCGCGAGCACATCGCCGCCGGCGAGGTCTACCAGGCCAACCTCTGCCGCGTGATGTCCGCGCCGCTGCCCGACCCCTCGGGCGCAGACGTCGACGCCCTCACCGCGCTGCTGGCGCGCGGCAACCCCGCCCCCTACGCAGGAACGATTCGGCTGCCCGCGCACGGCGTGGAGATCGCCACCGCGTCCCCGGAGCTGTTCCTGCGCCGGACCGGCCGCCACATCGAGTCCGGCCCCATCAAGGGCACCGGCCGCACCGCGGCCGACCTGCTCCCCAAGGACCACGCCGAGAACGTGATGATCGTGGACCTCGTACGCAACGACCTCGGCCGGGTCTGCGCCACCGGCTCGGTCACCGTCCCCGAGCTGTGCGCCGTCGAGGAGCACCCGGGCCTGGTCCACCTCGTCTCCACGGTCAGCGGAGAACTCGCCGACGGAGCGGGCTGGCCCGAGCTCCTCGCGGCCACCTTCCCGCCCGGCTCCGTCACCGGTGCCCCCAAGTCCTCCGCCCTGCGCATCATCGAGGCCCTGGAGACCGCCCCCCGGGGCCCGTACTGCGGCGGGATCGGCTGGGTCGACGCCGAGCGGGGCACCGCCGAGCTCGCCGTCGGCATCCGCACCTTCTGGATCGACCGCGAGGCCCCCGGCGGCCCCCGCCTGCTCTTCGGCACCGGAGCCGGCATCACCTGGGGCTCCGACCCCGACCGCGAGTGGGCGGAGACCGAACTCAAGGCCGCCCGGCTGCTGCGGGTAGCGTCGGGGGCGCATCAGGCGACAGGCCGAACGGGATCGTGAGAGGGGCCGCACGGTGAGCATCTGGCTCGACGGAGCACTTAGGGACGTGGACAGCGCGAAGGTGTCCGTCTTCGACCACGGGCTGACCGTGGGGGACGGCGTCTTCGAGACGCTCAAGGCGGAGCGGGGCCGCGCCTTCGCGCTCACCCGCCACCTCGATCGGCTGACCCGCTCCGCCCGCGGCCTGGGCCTGCCGGACCCCGACCACGACGAGGTGCGCCGGGCCTGCGCCGCCGTGCTCGAAGCCAACCCGGTGGAGCACGGGCGGCTGCGCGTCACCTACACCGGCGGCGTCTCCCCGCTCGGCTCCGACCGCGGCGACGGCGGCCCCACCCTGATCGTGGCCCTCGCCGGGTCCCCGCGGCGGCCCGACACCACGGCCGTCGTCACGGTGCCCTGGGTCCGCAACGAGCGCTCCGCCGTCGCCGGCCTGAAGAGCACCTCGTACGCCGAGAACGTCGTCGCGCTCGCCGCCGCCCACCGGGCCGGAGCCTCCGAAGCCCTCCTCGCCAACACCGTCGGCCGGCTCTGCGAGGGCACCGGCTCCAACGTCTTCGCCGTCCTCGACGGACAGCTGCACACCCCGCCCCTGACCTCCGGCTGCCTGGCCGGGATCACCCGCGCCCTCGTCGTCGAATGGGCCGGGGCCAAGGAGACCGACCTGCCGTTCGAGGCCCTGGAACAGGCCGAGGAGGTCTTCCTGACCTCCTCGCTGCGCGACGTCCAGGCGGTCGTACGGATCGACGGGCGCGAGCTGGGCACGGGCCCCGGCCCGGTCACGGCCGAGGCCATGCGGATCTTCGACGCGAAGGCCGGTGCGGATCTCGATCCGTGAATCCCGGTGACGCGGGCCCGCGGGGCAGGTAGAACACCAAGTGATGACCACTACCCTGCGGCCCGCGCAGCCGCTCCAGCGCAACAGTGACGGCACCCGCTCCCGGGCCTACGAGGTGCGGGTGAACAGCCGGCGCGTGGGCAGCGTCGAACTGGCCACCCGTTCGGCCGCCCAGCCCGGCACCGGCGTGATCAGGGGGCTGTGGATCGACGAGCCGGACCGGCGGCGCGGCCGCGGCACGGTCGCCGCGCTCGCCGCGGAGGAGGTGCTGCGGTCCTGGGGCTGCTCGGGCATCGCCGTATCGGTGCCCGCCGATGCGGCGCCGGCGCTGCGGATGGCCGAGACCCTCGGCTACCGGGTCACCGGCCGGGTCCAGGTCAAGGAACTGCCCGAGCTGCCGCCCGAGCTCCCGTCGGGCGCCACCGGCCGCCCGATGACCCAGGCCGAGTACGACGCCTGGCAGGAGCGGGCCGTCGTCGAATACAGCCACCACCTCACCGGCCCCGGCATCACCGCCGAGCAGGCCCTCGCCGCCTCCCGCGCCGAACACGCCGAGCTGCTCCCGGCCGGCCGGGACACCCCCGGCACGGCCTTCCTCGTCCTGACGGCACCCGACGGCGCCGTCCTCGGCACCCTGTGGGTGGGGGAGCGCGACCTGCCCGGCGTGGGCCCCGCCCCGTACGTGTGGGACGTGGCCGTGGCCGCCGAACACCGCAGGCGCGGGCACGGCCGGACCCTCATGCTGCTGGCCGAGCACGCCGCCCTGGCCGCGGGCGCCCGCCTGCTGGGCCTGCACGTCCACGAGGACAACACCCCGGCCCGGCACCTCTACGCATCGCTCGGCTACCGGGACAGCACCGTGAATGCGAGGAAGGAGCTGATCTAGTGCCGTGACCGGAAAGGTTCACCGGGTCACGGTGCTAGGCCGACTCCGCCAGCAGGCGGTCGGCGATCTCCTCGATGCGGGCGCGCAGCCCCTCCTGGCTCTTGCCGCCGTCGAGGCGCTCGCCGTCGATCACGTACGTCGGGGTGCCGGTCACGCCGATCGCCTTGCCCTCCGCCTGGTCGGCGTCGACGATCAGGATGTGCCGGCCGTCGATCAGGGCGGTGTCGAACTCCTCGGCGTCCAGGCCCAGTTCACGTGCCACGTCCAGCAGGACCGGCTCGCCGCGCTCGGCCAGCTCCGCGGTCCTGGCCAGCACGGCCTCCACGTACGCCCAGCCGCTCCCCTGCTCCAGGGCCTCCTCGGCGGCCTGTGCCGCGGCGAAGGCGTGCTTGTGCTTCTCCAGCGGGAAGTGGCGCAGCCGGATGTCCAGCCGGTCGCCGTAGCGGGCCCGCAGGGCGCGCACGTCGTCCAGCGCGCTGTGGCAGTCCGGGCACTGGAGTTCGCACCAGACGTCGAGGATCACGGAATCGGTCATGCCCTCCAGTCTCCCAGCCCCCGGACGCGCCCGTTCCCCCGCACCCACTCCCCAGGGATGAGGCGCGACCCCGAGATGTCCCGGAGATCCGTCCGAGGGCGGCCCCGGGCCTGGCCGCCGGGGCGAGGGCCGGTGCAGGATGGATGGGGACAGATCGCCCAGCCGTCGAACAGCCGGAGGACCGCATGCTCGCCGAGACCATTTGTTCCGCGGTGTCCGCGGCGGGCCTGGGCATCGCCGCGGTGGCCGCCTACCGCAAGCGGTTCCTGGCCGCCACGCGGATCGCCGCGTACTCGCTGGTGCCGGTCGCCCTCGTGATGACGGGCCTCGTGGAGTGGGTGTCCGGGATCGTCTTCAACCCGACCGTCTGGATCGGCTTCGGGCTGCTCGGACTGGCCTGGGCGCTCCTGTTCACGACCCGCGCCGTCGAGCGCCGGAGCCTGGGGAAGGAGGCCGGGCGGAGCCCCGAGGCCGTGGCCCCGGCCGCCTCCGCGCCCTCCCTCGGATCCGGGCGGAGCGCCGGTGCTCAGAAGAAGCCGCCGGCCGCGGCCGCAGGGGACGACTTCTCCGACATCGAGGCCATCCTCAAGAAGCACGGTATCTGAGCCGGGGTGCCCGGATCGCGGTGTGATCCACGAGATCGGGCGAACTCCCGCGCAGACATTGGCGTGTTGAAGGGCCAGTGGCGGTGCGCTGCGCCATCATCGCCCCGACATGCTCGAGACATCGCAGGGTGAGCCGTCCGTTCCCGCGCCGGCCCCCGCCTCCGTTGCCGAGGAGCCGCGAGGCTGCCTCTTCGCCCTGTCCCAGCCGCCTCTGATGATCTTCCTGGCGGTGATCGGTGTCCTGCTGCTGCTCGCAGCCGTACACGATCTGTTCCTGCTCTGAGGCTATTCCCGCCCCGAGGACTCCGAAGACTCCGAGGACTCCGCGTCGGCTCCCTTGCGCCGGGCCCGGTACGCCGCCACGTGCAGCCGGTTCCCGCAGGTCCGGCTGTCGCAGTAGCGCCGGGAGCGGTTGCGGGAGAGGTCCACGAAGGCGCGCCGGCAGTCCGGGGCCTCGCAGCGGCGCAGCCGTTCCTGCTCGCCGGAGACCACGATGAAGGCCAGCGCCATGCCGCCGTCGGCCGCCAGGTGGTCGCCCACCGAGGCGCCCGGCGCGAAGTAGTGCACGTGCCAGTCGTAGCCGTCGTGGTCGGTCAGCTGCGGGGTGGTGCCCGCCGTCGCCACCAGCTCGTTGATCAGCGTGGCCGCGGCGCGCGGGTCCGGCGCCGCGAAGATCTGGGCGAATTTGCCGCGCACCGTGCGCACGCCCGCGAGGTCGCGGGCGCCGAGCTCTCCGACGTCGCTGATCGAGTACTCCTGCACGAAGGCGCGCAGCGCGCCGAGGTCCGAGAGCGCGTCGGGCTGGTTCGCCTCGGCCGCTGTGTTCACCAGCGCGACGACGACGTCGAGCGCGCGACGGGTGTCGTGGGGGATCTGCACGGGGTCTCCCTCAAGGGCCGGGCCTGCGGCGACGACCTCTGCCGCCGCTGGGGGCCGACTCTAGCGGGTCCTTCCCGGGGGGTGCCCGGCGTCTCGGGCCCGGCGCCCCGGACGCGCAGCGGCGCCGTCCACGCGGGTGGCTTCCGCGGGAACAGCGCCGACACGTCCGTATGTGGTTGTCCGGCACACACCGTCGCCCCGAGTCGGACGGTGTCGCGCGGCTGTAGGCCTGGCTCAGCTTTCGGCCAGGATGTGGGAGAGCTCCTTGTCGAGGTCGAAGTGCCGGTGTTCGGTCCCGGGCGGGACCGCGGCATCCGTCCGCTTGAGGAATGACTCCAGTGCTCGGGCGGGTGCTTCGAGCAGTGCTTCTCCCTCCGGTGAGCTCAGGGCGATGCAGACGACCCCCTGACCGTGGCTGCGGGACGGCCAGACGCGGACGTCGCCGGTTCCGGTGGGCCGGTGGAGGCCCTCTGCGAGGAGGTCACGGGCGAACACCCATTCGACCGTCTCCTCGGCGCCGGTGTGGAAGGTGGCGTGCACGGCGTAGGGGTCGGCCGTGTCATACCGCAGGCCCGCGGGAACAGGCAGTGAGGACTCGCTCGACACAACGAGGCGCAGGTGCAGCTCGCAGCTGACCGTGGTGTTCATAAGCGCCAGGGCCTTTCGCTCAGTGTGCGCTCGGGGATTCGCACGTCGGCGAAATCGACATGCCACCTACGGTGCCGTTGTAAACCCCTCTGACCGTTTTGCGGACCTCTGGGTCCCTCGGACGGCGGATCCAAAGCACCGTTCATGTGTGCTCGACACTCGGGTAGATTCGACCCATGAATACGGGGAGTGACCGCGGGACGAGCGAGCCCGCCGAGGCGACCGAAGCCGGCGCAGCCGCAGAGGGCTCAGCCGGCGAAGAGACGCCGCACGTGTCGAAGGCACCCGCCTTCATCAAGGCCAACCGCAGCCTGCACCTGAGCTGGCAGGTCGGCGTCTTCGTCGTCGGCCTGGCCGTCATCGCCGCGGGCATCGCCATGCTGGTACTGCCCGGCCCCGGCTGGGTGGCGATCTTCGCGGGCCTGGCGATCTGGGCCACCGAGTTCGCCTGGGCCCACCTCGTGCTGCGCTGGACCAAGCGCAAGGTCACCGAGGCCGCCCAGAAGGCGCTGGACCCGAAGGTCCGCCGCCGCAACATCATCCTGACCAGCGTGGGCCTCGTCATCGCGGGCGCGCTGATCGGCTTCTACCTGTGGAAGTACGGGCTCGTCCTGCCCTGGAACATCAAGGACCAGTGATGGTCAAGGAGCACCGCTGACATGCGGTAATGTTTGCGGTGCGTCCGGGCGATTAGCTCAGTGGGAGAGCACTTCGTTCACACCGAAGGGGTCACTGGTTCGAACCCAGTATCGCCCACCCGGACCCGAGGCCCGGAGACTTCACAGTCTCCGGGCCTCGGGCGTTTCAGGCCCGGTCCGCCCGTGTCACGCGAGCCTGCCGATCGCGTCCCGCAGCCGGCGGGCGTCGCGCAGCCGCCTCTCGTACGTCGCGCCCACCGCCAGCAGCAGCAGTCCCGCCATCGCCGGCGGCACCCAGCGCGGCAGCGCCCCCGCCACCTGCACCACGTACGGGGCCAGCTCGTGCAGCGCCACCACCGCCAGCACCGCGCCGCCCAGCAGCAGCGGGGCCTGGAGCCGCCGCCGGGCCCCCGTGAGGGTCACCGCCAGGGCCGCCAGCCCCAGCAGGAGCGGGCGCACCCACTCCGGATCCGCCCAGGCCGCCAGCAGGCTCGGCAGCAGCGTCGCCGACAGCCCGGGGCCGTACGCCGTCCAGGACGAGCTCGAGGGGTCCCTGCGCCGCCGCAGCAGGCCCACCGCCAGGGCGGGGAGCGTCACCGGCAGGGTGTAGGCCTCCGGCGCCGTGACCCCGGCCTCGGCCAGCCGGACCCAGGTGGCCGCCGCGAACAGCGCCCCCGCCGCCCAGCCCAGCACGCGCCGCTCGGGCCGTACCGCGGCCCCCGCACAGACCACCCCGAGCAGCGCCAGGACCAGTGCCAGGGTCCCGGTCCGCCCTGCCGACAGGGCCACCGCCAGGACCCCCGCCACGCCCGCCGCGATCTCCGCGGGCAGCCGGACGCAGCCCAGCCGGGGCCCGGGCGCGGCCACCGCCGCCGGCACCACCAGCACGGGGAGCGCCCACCAGACCACCGCCAGGTCCGTCACCGCCGCCGAGGCCACCAGCAGCCCCGTGGTGTGGCCGACGGCGCACACCGCCGCCCCGGCGCGGGCCCAGCGCGGAGCGGGCCCGTACGCCGCTGCAGCCGCACCGAGCGCGCCCAGCAGCCCCCACACCGCGAAGGTCGCCGCCCGGCCGTCCAGCGCGCCCAGGGACACGTTCAAGGCCCCGGCCAGCGCGCACGCGCCGGCCGCGATCCCGGTCGCGCGCGCCGGAGCCCGCAGCGCGAGCACCCCGGCCCCGCCCGTCACCGCCAGCTGCGCGGCGAACACCGCCGCCACCGGGAGGCCGAGCAGCACCGGAGCCGTGAACAGCCCCGCCCACGCGAGGACCGCCGCCAGGGCGGCCGGCTCCGGCCGGGACAGCGTCCGCGACAGCCACCAGGCGGCCCCCGCCGTCAGCAGCAGGGCCACCGCGGGCGCCGCCCCCGCCCTGTACGGGTCGGCGTCCGGGGTCGTCCCGGCCCACACCTCCGCGAGGACCCGGACCCGGGCCCCCAGGGCCGCGGCCGCCGGAGCCGCGGACAGCAGCGCCGCCAGTGCGGCCGTGCCCGCCCCGGCCCAGGCCAGCCCGCGCCGGGCCGGCGCCGGGAGCGCGTGCACCCGTACGGCCGCCAGCAGCGGCAGCGCCGCCAGGAGGTGCGCCACCACCGCCCAGGCGGGGGACAGCTCCGGCCGGGCCGTGCCGCCCAGGGCCGCCACCACCGCCAGGCCGCCCACCAGGGCCGCCGCCCAGACCCGCGGCTCCCGCCACGCCGCAGCCACCCCGAGGGCCGCGCCCGCCAGCAGCAGCGCGGCCGGACCCAGGGCGCCGGACGCCGAGGCCGCCGACCAGGACTCGGACACCCCGGTCAGCAGCGCCACCGCAGCCAGCACCGCCGCCGGGAGCGCCGCCCACCGCAGCCGCAGCGCGAGCGCCGCATCCAGCGCGGCCGTCACCAGCAGCGCCCACGCCAGCCCCAGCGGGTCCGCCTGCGCGGCCAGCGCCGCCAGCGGCAGCGGGAGCTGCGCGGCCAGCACCGCCGCCGGCAGCGGGATCCGCAGCCGGCGCAGGGCCGCCGCGTACCCGGCCCACGCCGCCGCCAGCACCCCGGCCGCCCCCGCCGCGTACGCCCGCGGGCCGACGTCCGGGACGGCGACCGCGTACAGCGCGTACGCGTCCAGCACCGTCAGCAGCAGCCCGACCGCCGCGACGGACTCCGCCGTCGAGCGCAGCCCGCGGCGCAGCAGCGGCACGGGCGCGGCCAGCGCGGCCGCGGTCACCGCGACCAGCACCGCCGAGCGGCCGGCGATCCCGAGCGAGCCCCAGCTCACCAGGGTGAACGCCAGCGCGGCCACGGCCAGCAGGACGGCCCCCAGGGTGAGCAGCACGTTCTGCGCACTCGGCGCCGAAGCGTCCTTCGCGGGCCCGGCGGCCGGGGCGAACCCCGGGGCGGCGGCCGGCGAGGGCGTCGGCCCCGCCGCGTACAGCAGGCGCAGCAGCCAGTCCCTGCGGGCCAGCAAGTACTTGCGGCGGGAGTCGAGTTGGAGCAACTCGCGGTCGATGAGCGCCAGCTCCTCGGCCGGCGGCAGGGGCGTGTTCATATCCGGAGTGTGGCGCCGGTCACGCGGACAGGACATCGGCGTGCGTACTCAGATGTGCCCTGAGTACCTGCGAACCGGCCTCGTGCGCACCCGCCGCGCGCCACACTGGATCCATGGACCGCAGCCGCTGGGACCGCTGGAACCGCTACCGCTTCCGCAGCGTGTGGGACCTCGACGCCCCGCCCGCGCGCGTCTTCGCCGTGCTGGAACTCCCCGGCGAGTACCCGGACTGGTGGCCCCAGATCCGCCGCGTCGAGGGGGCGGACGAGCGCAGCGGCACCGCCACCATCCGCTCGCTGCTGCCCTACTCCCTCCACGTCACCGCCACCCAGCTGCTGCGCGACCCGGGGCGGGGAGTGCTGGAGGTGTCCCTGCGCGGTGATCTCGACGGCTGGGCGCGGTGGACCGTACGGCCGCTCGGCGCCGCGGCGGGCGCCCCGCGCACCCGGGCGCTGTACGAGCAGGAGGTCGAGGTGCGGCAGCCGCTGATGCGCCGGCTCGCGCTGCCCGGCCGTCCGGTGTTCCGGCTCAACCACGCCCTGATGATGCGGGCCGGACGGCGGGGCCTGGCGTCCCTGCTGGCCCGGCGCCCGGAGGCGGTTTGAACCGTCCCCAAGTCTTCTGTATTGTTCAGTGCGTTCCCGGGCGATTAGCTCAGCGGGAGAGCACTTCGTTCACACCGAAGGGGTCACTGGTTCGATCCCAGTATCGCCCACCGGGACAGGCCGGTCCGTCTTGCGACGGACCGGCCTTCCGCATGTCGGGGGCTATGCGGCCGTCGACAGGTCCGGCCGCAGCGGCCAGTGCGGATCCACCGGCTCCGGCGTTCCCTGGCGTGCGAACCACGCCTGCAGCCCGCGCGCCTGTGCCGCGTGCCACACCGCCTGCAGCGTGTGCAGCTCCGCCGGGGTCAGCCGCTCCAGGCGCGCCGCGAACCGGCGGCCCACCGCCCGCACGAGCTCCAGCGAGGCCTGCGCGTCCGCCGCCGCGTCGTGGGCGCCCTCCAGCTCGATCCCGTAGTGCTCGCACAGGTCCGTCAGCGTCCGCCGGCCCTTGCGGTACCGGTCGAGGTGCTTGTCCAGAACGCGCGGGTCCAGCACCGTCAGCGGCCGGTTGTCCAGGTACCGGGCCAGCGAGGACGCCCGGTGCCGGCGCAACTCCCGGTCCAGCAGCGTCAGATCGAACGGTGCGTTCATCACCACCACCGGGCGGCCCGCCACCTGCTGCTCCCCGAGCGCGCGGGCTATCTCCTCCACCACCGGCGCCGGCCACCGGCCGTTGCGCTGGAGGTGCTCGTCGGTCAGGCCGTGCACTTCCGTGGCGCCCGGGGGCACCGGGATCCCGGGATTGACCAGCCAGCGCGTGGTGCGGATCCGGCCCCCCGCACATTCCTGGACGATGAGCGCGGCGGACACGATCCGGTCCTGCTCGACGTCCACTCCGGTGGTCTCCGTGTCGAATGCGGCCAGCGGGCCCTCGTACCAGCGTGTCATGGCGAACTCCTCGTCCCCGGTCCGCAGATGGGGCGCACTCCGGCAGGGCTGCCTGGAAAACGTGCCACCTTCTCCCGCATCGGTGATACCCGTGCTGTTTGCCGCGTACGCCGTTTGCGGCGGCCCGCCTGCGGAGACAACACCCCTGGGGGGCCGCACACATGACCGGTCGTCACCCCACCCACCACAGAAGGCAGAGCCCGGAAGGCATGGGGAGCCGGCCATGGCGCTCGCGCAGCCCGAACCGGGCGGGGTGCTGCAGGGACACACCGGTCCGCCGACCGGACCGCTGCGCGGCACACTCGCCACCACCGCCTGCATGGAGACCCTCCAGGTGGGATACCTGCATGCCGTCGCGGCCGCGGCGGGCTGCTCGCTCTCACAGCCCTTTCCCGACAACGGCATCGACTGGCACGTCAGCCACGGTGCCCCCGAACACGTCGTCGACGACGAGGTCACCATCAAGGTGCAGCTGAAGGCGACCTACCAGATACCGCCCCGGCCGGCCGGGCCCACCTTCGCCTTCACCCTCGACAACGAGCACCTGGTGAAACTGGCCCGCACCCCGGTCGCGGTCCACAAGATCCTCGTCGTGATGCTCGTCCCCCGGGAGCGGGACGAGTGGCTCGCCGCCGGGCACGACCGGCTCGACCTGCGGCACTGCTGCTACTGGACCAACCTCGCGGGACACCCCGTGACCGGCCGGCGCCGGACCACCGTACGGATCCCGACCACGCGGATCTTCGACGACCGCGCGCTGTGCGAGATCATGACCCGGGTCGGGTCGGGAGGGACACCCTGATGCACTGGAACCCGCCGCACCTCGAACCACTGCCGCCGCCCGGCTTCGCCGACCCGGCCGTCCCCGATCCCGGACAGGTCGACCCCGCCGTGCTGGGCGCCCTGCTGCACCGGCACGGCTGGCTGCGCCGTGGCGGGGCCGCAGGACGGTACGGGCGCTGGACCCCGCCCGCCGGCACCGGTACGAGCCTGCTCGTACCGGAGAGCAGCGCCTTCCCCGACTGCACGGACCTCCTGGAGGAGGCCCTCACGGCCCTTTCGCGCAGCGGGCTGCCCTCGGCGCGGGAGGTGCTGTACGGGCTGAGCGTGCCCAGCGACGAGGTCCGCTGGGAGCGCGAGACACCGGAGGGGCCGCAGGGCCTCCAGGGCGAGGCCGACTGGACGGCCCAGGAGCAACTGCGCTCGGCGGCCCGGCGGTTGCTGCTCGCCGGAGCACTGGCGGCCCGGGCGCGGGCCGGCTACTACGGGGCCCGCCACCGGGGCCAGGCCGAACGGGCGCTGGACGGGGTGCTGGTGGGCCCCTCGCCGGGCGGCCGCAGGCTCACCGCGTACGTCCCCGTGGACGGGGGCCGGGGCACGGTGAAGCGGCTGCACCACGCCCTGCACGCGGCCCGCGAGGCCGTGGACTACCAGCGGGCCACCGGAGGCATGGAGGCCTTCGACGCGGCGGTGGGGGCGGGGGTCAGCCGGGAGCTCGCCGACGGGCTGATCGCCCTGGTCCGGGGCTCGGAGGGGGCCCGGATCACCCTCGCGTGGGCACCGGCCGCCGGGGTCCCGGCGGGGTGTGCGGCCCGCCCGGAGCCGGTGGAGTTCTCACCGGGCGACCTCCCGGTGCTGAGGGAGGCCGCCGCCCGCTACACCCGGGACGAGCCCGCGGTCACGGTCCGGATCGTCGGCACGGTCGTACGGATGCGCCGCTCCGCGCCGGGCGGCGGCGGAACGGTACGGCTGCGGGTCCTCGCGGGGGCGGAGCTCGCCTCGGTCCGGGCGGAGCTGGACGAGGAGGCGTACCGGGTCGCGGGCCACGCGCACCTGGTGGGCATGCCGATCGGACTCACGGGCCGGCTCCACCGCCGGGGCGGCTTCCGCCGGCTGACCCACGCGGAGGAGGTGACGCCGGTCCCCCTGGACGAGGTGGAGCGGGACCGGCTCATGAAGTCCCTGGACACGGCCTTCGACCGGTCGGACGAGTAGTCGGCCACGCCCGGGGAAGCCCGGCCCCCGGAGGCCCTACGGCGCGCCCGACCCCGGGCGGGAGAAGGAAGCCATGCGCAGGCCGGGGACGGGGGAGAAGTCGTCACCCCGGGCGAACCCGAGACGCTCGTAGAGGGCGACCGCCGGCCCGTTCGCAGCGCCCGTGGTGACGGTGACCGCGCGGTCGTCCGGCAGCCACCCCAGCAGCGCCGACGCGACGCCCCGTCGGAACCACCCCGGATCCACGCACAGCCGGTCCACGCACACACCGCCTTCCCCGGTCTCCTCCCAGGCGAGGAAACCGGCGAGGGTGCCCTCGCTCACGGCGCCCACCCAGCTCAGCTCCCGGACCCGCATCTCCGCCAGGCTCTCGCGCAGCGCCGGTATGCCGTCGAAGCCGATGATCTCCGCCTCCACCGCGTACGCGGCCCGCCCGATCCGGTGCACCGCCTCCGCGACGGCATCGTCGTCCAGGTCCAGCAGTCGTATCCGCATGCCGATCACGCTACCCGCAGGTACACCGATGGGGGCCGCACATCCAGCGTGGGGCGGGGACACTCCGGGACGTCCCCGCGGGCCGAGCGAAACCGGCGCCGGGCACAGGCCGGTCCGGCCGGGGTTTCGCGAGCCGAGGAGACGTCCCGGAGGGGCCCCGCCCCACGCACCGCCGCGGGGGAGGGCTTCGAGCAGGGCCCGCACCCCCGGCCCCGGCCCGCCACCCCCGCCGGCCCCCGGCCCCGGCCCGCCGGCCCCGGCCCCCGCCCGCCGGAACCCTGCGGCGCCGCCACCCCGGACGGCCTGTGGGCCCGCCGCCCCGGCGCAGCCGGTAACCGTTTAGCGGCGCAGCCACTCCGCTCGGTACGATTCAGGCGCGCAGTGTTCGCTAGCGCACCCCCTGAGTCAGGAGAGACCGGTGTCAGACGTCCGTGTGATCATCCAACGCGATTCCGAGCGGGACGAGCGCGTGGTGGCCACGGGCACTACGGCGGCGGAGCTCTTCGCCGGCGAGCGCACCATCGTCGCCGCGCGCGTCGCAGGCGAGCTGAAGGACCTCAGCTACGAGGTCAAGGACGGCGAGACCGTCGAGCCGGTGGAGATCTCCTCCGAGGACGGCCTGAACATCCTGCGCCACTCGACCGCGCACGTCATGGCGCAGGCCGTGCAGGAGCTGTTCCCCGAGGCCAAGCTCGGCATCGGCCCGCCGGTCCAGAACGGCTTCTACTACGACTTCGACGTCGCGAAGCCCTTCACCCCCGATGACCTCAAGGCCATCGAGAAGAAGATGCAGGAGATCCAGAAGCGCGGCCAGCGCTTCGCCCGCCGCGTCGTCACCGACGAGGCGGCCCGCGAGGAGCTCGCGGACGAGCCGTACAAGCTGGAGCTCATCGGCATCAAGGGCTCCGCGTCGACCGACGACGGCGCGAACGTCGAGGTGGGCGGCGGCGAGCTGACCATCTACGACAACCTGGACGCGAAGACCGGCGAGCTGTGCTGGAAGGACCTCTGCCGCGGTCCCCACCTGCCCACCACCCGCAACATCCCGGCCTTCAAGCTCATGCGCAACGCGGCCGCCTACTGGCGCGGCAGCGAGAAGAACCCGATGCTCCAGCGCATCTACGGCACCGCGTGGCCGTCGAAGGAGGAGCTGAAGGCGCACCTCGACTTCCTCGCCGAGGCCGAGAAGCGCGACCACCGCAAGCTCGGCAACGAGCTGGACCTCTTCTCCATCCCGGACGAGATCGGCTCCGGCCTCGCCGTCTTCCACCCGCGCGGCGGCATCATCCGCCGGACCATGGAGGACTACTCGCGCCGCCGGCACGAGGAAGAGGGCTACGAGTTCGTCTACTCCCCGCACGCCACCAAGGGCGCCCTCTTCGAGAAGAGCGGTCACCTGGACTGGTACGCGGAGGGCATGTACCCCCCCATGCAGCTCGACGGTGGTACCGACTACTACCTCAAGCCCATGAACTGCCCGATGCACAACCTGATCTTCGACGCGCGCGGCCGCTCCTACCGCGAACTGCCGCTGCGCCTGTTCGAGTTCGGCACCGTGTACCGGTACGAGAAGTCCGGCGTCGTGCACGGCCTGACCCGTGCCCGCGGCTTCACCCAGGACGACGCGCACATCTACTGCACCCGTGAGCAGATGGCGGAGGAGCTCGACCGCACGCTCACCTTCGTGCTGAACCTGCTGCGCGACTACGGCCTGACCGACTTCTACCTGGAGCTGTCCACCAAGGACCCGGAGAAGTTCGTCGGCTCGGACGAGGTCTGGGAGGAGGCGACCGCCGTCCTCCAGCAGGTCGCCGAGAAGCAGGGCCTGCCCCTGACCCCCGACCCGGGCGGCGCGGCCTTCTACGGCCCGAAGATCTCCGTGCAGGCGCGTGACGCCATCGGCCGCACCTGGCAGATGTCGACCGTGCAGCTCGACTTCAACCTGCCGGAGCGCTTCAACCTGGAGTACACCGCGCCCGACGGCTCGCGCCAGCGGCCGGTCATGATCCACCGCGCGCTGTTCGGCTCCATCGAGCGGTTCTTCGCCGTGCTGCTGGAGCACTACGCGGGCGCCATGCCGCCGTGGCTGGCCCCGGTCCAGGCGGTCGGCATCCCGATCGGTGACGGGCACGTGGAGTACCTGCAGGAGTTCGCCGCCGAGGCCAAGAAGCAGGGCCTGCGGGTGGAGGTGGACGCCTCCTCCGACCGCATGCAGAAGAAGATCCGCAACCACCAGAAGCTCAAGGTCCCGTTCATGATCATCGTCGGTGACGAGGACATGGCCGCGGGCACCGTCTCCTTCCGCTACCGCGACGGGTCGCAGGAGAACGGCATCCCGAAGGACGAGGCGCTGGCCAAGCTGGCCAAGGTCGTCGCCGACCGCGTCCAGGTCTGACGGATCGGAAAGGTCTGACGGATCCGACGGGCCCGACGGGTCCGAGAGATCCGAAGATCTGAAAAGGCCCCCGGAAAGTGATCACTTTCCGGGGGCCTTCTCCGTCCGTACCGGCAAGGTCATATGCTTGCCGCCATGACGAGTGAGCCGGAGCAGCAGAACGGCGTTGGCACGCATGACGGGTTCCAGCGCCTGTGGACCCCGCATCGGATGGCCTACATCCAGGGCGAGAACAAGCCCACCGGCCCCGAGGCCGGAGACGGGTGTCCCTTCTGCGGGATTCCGGAGATGTCCGACACGGACGGGCTGATCGTCGCCCGCGGCAAGCACGTCTACGCGGTGCTCAACCTGTACCCGTACAACGGCGGGCACCTCATGGTCGTCCCCTACCGGCACGTCGCCGACTACACCGATCTCGACTCGCCGGAGACCGCCGAGCTGGCGGACCTCACCAAGCGGGCCATGGTCGCGCTGCGCAAGGCGTCGGGGGCGCACGGGTTCAACATCGGCATGAACCAGGGCAGCGCCGCCGGGGCGGGCATCGCCGCGCACCTGCACCAGCACATCGTGCCCCGCTGGGGCGGGGACACGAACTTCATGCCGATCGTCGGTCACACCCGCGTCCTGCCGCAGCTCCTCGCGGACACCCGGCAGATGCTCGCCGACGCCTGGCCCACGGGCTGAGGGGTCCCGGGCCACGGGCCGGGGCGCCCGGGCGGCGGAGTGTTCAGGCGGCGGAGTGCTCAGGCGGCGCGCGCCGCGCGCCACTGCTCCACTACGTCCTCGACGTCGTACTCGGCCAGGTTCAGCGGCGGGCCCGGCGGCGGCATGCGCAGGGCCGCCGCGATCTTCTCGTTGATCTCGGCGACGATCGCCCGTACCCGGCGCTCGGAGCGGGCCGCGCGGGCCGCCGCCAGCGCGTCCTCGGCCTCCTTGCGCAGCGCCAGCGCGGGCGGCAGGGCGGAGAAGCCCTCACGGTGCAGCTTCCCCTTGATCCACCACATCTCGTCGTAGGGCGCGTCGAGCGAGGCCAGGGGCTTGCCGAAGCCCGGCAGCTCCTCGAACTCGCCGCGGTCGGCGGCCTCCCTGATCTGCCGGTCCACCCAGGATTCGATGTCCACGCCCGGCGGCTTGCGCTCGGTCATGCTGCCTCCTCCGAAGACCACTTCAGCCTAACCGGGCGCGCCGGCTACGCGTCGTAGACGTCCGCCTTGCGCGGGGCGGGCTCCTGGATGAGGCCGCTCATGATCGAGGAGCGGTTCGTGAAGCGGTCGGTGTCGACGCCGTTCTCCTCGAGGACCCTGAAGGTCGCCGCGTGGACCGCGCGCAGCACCGGGGCCACCGTGCGCAGGGCGTCGTCGGCCATGAACCGGTGGCGCCACATCGAGCCGGCCCACACGTGCCGGATGCCGAAGGGTTCGGGCAGGACCAGCTTCCCGCCGAAGTAGTCCAGGATCGGCGGGAACCAGGTCAGCGGGGCCCGGACGGCGAGGCGCACGACCTCGCTGGCGTCCACCAGCGGCTGCGGGCGCTCGACGGTCTCCCAGAAGCGGATGCTCTTGGGGACCTCGACCACCGGGGCCTTGGACTTCGTCGTGAACAGGCCGTGTACGGGTCCCAGCGCGTGCGCGGTGACGTCCACCCGCAGCGTCTTGTAGAGCACGGTGACGGTGACCAGCATGTTGATCACGAGCTGGCCGTCCCACAGCGGGTACTGGATGCCCAGGTAGTGCCGGTTGCCGGAGCTGAACTGCTGCTCGTTGCAGATCCGGGTGATCTCGTGCGGCTTGATCAGGAAGTTGTCGATGTTCTCGCCGGCGGGGCGGGCCACTTCGGCGGCGCCCTCGCCGATCGGCGTGACGATCCAGTGCTGGATGGCGGCCGTGGGGAAGCCCCCGGTGTGCAGGGGGCCGCGCTCCAGCTTGCGCAGCTCGGTGTCGATCGCGCGGATGACGTCCCAGCTGCGGAAGGGATGGATCTCGGCGCCCTCGGACACGGGCGCGAGCTCCTCGGCCATCTGCCAGCTGCCCCAGCGGGTGCCCATGCCGAGGATGCCCTTGGGGCCCGCGTAGAAGACCTGGTTGCTCCGGTCCTCCGCGGTCAGCTTGGCGAGCGAGTGGCGCAGGTCCTCGCGGGCCTTCTCGTCGGGGTTGCCGGGCACGGCCTCCGGGATCTTCGCGCCGATCCCGTCACCCGCCAGCAGGCCGTCCCAGCGTGAGCGCAGGTCGGCGGCGGTGGACTCGCACAGCCGGCGGGCGAGCAGCCAGCCCAGGGCCGGGGCGATCACCATGCCGCGCAGGTAGAGGCCGAGGAAGCCGGTGAGGGGCAGCCGGAACATCAGTACCGCCACCACCACGGCGATGCCGACCAGTACCGCCGTGCCCATCCAGGACGCGCGCTTGCCCTCGCTGTTGGCCAGGGTCTTGCGGAGCTGGAAGAGCCCCAGCCACAGCAGCAGGCCGGGCAGGAACAGCACACCGCAGACCAGCATGATCAGGCGGAGCTTGCGGTCGCGCTCCTTGCGGATGCGCGAGGCGGCCAGGCAGTGCTCGACGACGGTCTGCGGGTCGGCGCCGAAGGACTGGATGAGCGGCTTGCGGGCGGAGCCGAGCGTGCGGGCCTCGACGGCCCGGCAGAAGGCCTCGCCGAGGTTCGGCTCGAAGAGCGATATCTTGCCGGCCTTGACCGTGGCCGGGTGGTTCTCGCTGTTGGCGGTGAGGATCGTCGCGAGTTTCGTGTCCCCGCCACCGTCGCGGTACGCGGCCGAGGCCAGGGCATTGGTCGCCGCCGTCTGCCCGCCACCGCCCTGGAGAGGAATCTGCGCCCCGGGCCTGAAGTCGAATCCGTCGTCCGCCACCGCTGCCCCCATCGCTGTGCGTTCGTGCTCTTTGGTGCGCCGAAGAGCCTATCGGCGGTTCCCGCCCCATGGTCATGGGACAGGGAAATGCCGCCCACCGCAAGCGGGTTGGCGGGCGGCCCTTCCCGACGCTATGTCAGTTTGCTTCCCTTCTCGGACTGTTCGCGCACCTTGTCCGCGATCTGCGGCGGCATCGGCTCGTGCCGGGCGTAGGCGCGGGCGAAGCGGCCCGTGCCGTGCGAGACGGAACGCAGCTCGACCGCGTACCGGCCGATCTCGATCTCGGGGATCTCGGCGCGGACCCGGGTGCGCCCGGGACCGGCCTGGTCGGTGCCGACGACCCGGCCGCGGCGGCCCGCGAGATCGCTCATGACCGGGCCGACGTACTCGTCGGGGACGAGGATCGCGAGCTCGGCGACCGGCTCGAGCAGCTCGATGCGGGCCTCGGCCGCGGCCTCGCGCAGGGCCAGCGCGCCGGCCGTCTGGAAGGCGGCGTCGGAGGAGTCCACCGAGTGCGCCTTGCCGTCGAGGAGGGTGATGCGCACGTCGACCAGCGGATAGCCGGCCGCCACCCCGCGCGCGGCCTGCGTCCGTACGCCCTTCTCCACGGACGGGATGAACTGGCGGGGCACCGCGCCGCCGACCACCTTGTCCACGAACTCGATGCCGCTGCCCGGAGGGAGCGGCTCGACCTCGATCTCGCAGATCGCGAACTGGCCGTGGCCGCCGGACTGCTTGACGTGCCGGCCGCGGCCCGCGGCCTTGCCGCCGAAGGTCTCGCGCAGGCTCACCTTGTGCGGAACGGGGTCGACCTGGACGCCGTAGCGGGTGCGCAGCCGCTCCAGGGCGAGGTCCTGGTGGGCCTCGCCGAGGCACCACAGGACGACCTGGTGGGTGTGCGGGTTCTGCTCCAGCCGCATCGTCGGGTCCTCGGCGACGAGCCGGGCCAGGCCCTGGCTGAGCTTGTCCTCGTCGGCCTTGCTGTGCGCCTCGATGGCGAGGGGGAGCAGCGGGTCGGGCATGGTCCAGGGCTCCATGAGGAGCGGGTCGTCCTTGGCGGAGAGGGTGTCGCCGGTCTCCGCGCGGGTGAGTTTGGCCACGCAGGCCAGGTCTCCGGCGATGCAGTGGTTCAGGACGCGCTGCTGTTTGCCGAAGGGGGAGCTGAGGGCGCCGATCTTCTCGTCGACGTCGTGGTCCTCGTGGCCCCGGTCCTCGAGCCCGTGGCCGCTGACGTGCACGGTCGCCTCGGGGCGCAGGGTGCCGGAGAACACGCGGACGAGGGAGACGCGGCCGACGTACGGGTCGGAGGAGGTCTTGACGACCTCGGCGACGAGCGGCCCGTCCGGGTCGCAGGTGACGGCGGGGCGGGGGGAGCCGTCGGGGGCGGTGACGTTCACGGCGGGGCGTTCCGGGGGAGTGGGGAAGCCGCCGGTGACCAGTTCGAGGAGCTCCACGGTGCCCAGGCCCTGCTTGGCCCCGTCGGTGGCGGGGGCGGCCATCAGGACCGGGTGGAAGGTGCCGCGGGCCACCGCCCGCTCCAGGTCGTCCACGAGGGTCTTCAGGTCGATGTCCTCGCCGCCGAGATAGCGGTCCATGAGGCTCTCGTCCTCGCTCTCGGCGATGATCCCCTCGATCAGGCGGGAGCGGGCGCCGTCGATGAGGGCGCGCTCCTGCGGATCCGGGTCGCGTTCCACCCGCGAGCCCGAGGAGTACTCGTACACGCGCTGGGAGAGCAGGCCGAGCAGGCCGGTGACCGGGGCGTGGCCGTCGGCTCCGGCAGGGCCGTGCAGGGGCAGGTAGAGGGGGATGACGGCGTCGGGGTCGTCGGCGCCGAAGATCTCGCCGCAGACGGTCGCCATCTGGGTGTAGTCGGAGCGGGCCGCCTCGAGATGGGTGACGACGATGGCGCGGGGCATGCCCACGGCCTCGCACTCGTCCCAGACCATGCGGGTGGCACCGTCGACGCCGTCGGAGGCGGAGACGACGAAAAGGGCCGCGTCCGCGGCGCGCAGACCGGCCCTGAGCTCACCGACGAAGTCGGCGTATCCGGGGGTGTCCAGGATGTTGATCTTGATCCCGCCCCATTCGACGGGGACGAGGGAGAGCTGGACGGAGCGTTGTCGGCGGTGCTCGATCTCGTCGTAGTCGGAGACGGTCCCGCCGTCCTCGACCCGGCCCGCCCGGTTGACCGCTCCGGCGGTCAGGGCGAGCGCTTCCACCAGTGTCGTCTTGCCGGATCCGCTGTGGCCGACCAGCACGACGTTCCGTATGGATGCCGGCCGGTCGGCCGTCAGTGCCCTGCCGGCGGCTCCGGCTTGGTGTGATGTGGCTCCCATGATTCTCGTGCCTCCCGGTGGTGACGGTGAGGAGGTGGGTGTCCTTCGAGCTTTGCACCGCTGTCACACCGCGTCCATACGTCGTACCCGGACCGGCCCCGCCGGCGGTCCGGGGCACGGCCGGATCCTCAAGCGGAAGGAACCGGTGGGTGCGCGGCGTCCCCGGGGCGGCGCGCTGGCTACGATGGGCCAGCCGGTGGCCGTGGTGGCCGTGCGGCCCAGCGACCCTCCGGGAAGGCCATGCTGAACAAGTACGCGCGTGCATTCTTCACGCGTGTTCTCACGCCATTCGCCGCTTTCTTGCTCCGGCGGGGGGTGAGCCCGGATGCGGTGACCTTGATCGGCACGGCCGGCGTGGTGGCCGGAGCGCTGTTCTTCTTCCCCCGGGGAGAGTTCTTCTGGGGAACCATCACCATCACCGTCTTCGTCTTCTCCGACCTGGTGGACGGGAACATGGCCCGCCAGGCCGGCATCTCCAGCCGCTGGGGCGCCTTCCTCGACTCCACCCTCGACCGGGTGGCGGACGCGGCGATCTTCGGCGGCCTCGCGCTCTGGTACGCGGGCTCCGGGAACGACAACGCGCTGTGCGCGGTCGCGATCTTCTGCCTGGCCAGCGGGCAGGTGGTCTCGTACACGAAGGCCCGGGGCGAGTCGATCGGGCTGCCGGTGGCCGTCAACGGTCTGGTCGAACGGGCCGAGCGCCTGGTGATCTCGCTGGTCGCAGCCGGTCTGTCCGGGCTGCAGACCTTCGGCGTGCCCTCGTGGATCGGCGTGCTGCTGCCGATCGCGCTGTGGATCGTGGCGGTGGGCTCGCTCGTCACGCTGATCCAGCGCGTGGTCACCGTACGCCGTGAGTCGGCGGAGGCGGACGCCGCGGCGCCGGCCTCCCCGTCCTCGCCGTCCTCGCCGGCCGAGGGCGGTGCCGCCTGATGGGCAAGGCACAGGACAAGCTGGTCGACGGGCTGTACGGGCTCGGCTGGGCCGGCGTGAAGAAGCTCCCCGAGCCGGCCGCCGTGGCCCTGGGCCGCCGCATCGCCGACTACGCCTGGAAGCGGCGCGGCAAGAGCGTGCTGCGCCTGGAGTCGAACCTGGCCCGCGTGGTGCCGGACGCCACGCCCGAGCGGCTGCGCGAGCTGTCGCAGGCCGGCATGCGCTCGTACATGCGGTACTGGATGGAGTCCTTCCGGCTGCCGACGATGGACCCGCAGCGGTTCGGCGAGGACGTCCAGCTCAAGGACGACCACATCCTGCGCGAGGCCATCGCCTCCGGCCGCGGGGTCATCGCGGCCCTGCCGCACCTGGCCAACTGGGACCTCGCCGGGGCCTGGGTCACCGGCCACCTCGGCGTCCCCTTCACCACGGTCGCCGAGCGCCTCAAGCCCGAGAGCCTCTACGACCGCTTCGTGGCCTACCGCGAGAGCCTCGGCATGGAGGTGCTGCCGCACAGCGGCGGCGCCGCCTTCGGCACCCTCGCCCGCCGGCTCCGCTCCGGCGGCCTGATCTGCCTGGTCGCGGACCGGGACCTGTCGGCCTCCGGGGTCGAGGTGGACTTCTTCGGCTCGACGGCGCGCATGCCGGCCGGGCCGGCGCTGCTGGCGCAGCAGACGGGGGCGATACTGCTCCCGGTGACCCTGTACTACGGGGACTCGCCGAAGATGTACGGCCGGATCCACCCCGAGGTGGAGGTGCCGAAGACCGGAACCCGGGTCGAGAAGACCGACGCCATGACGCAGGCGCTCGCGGACGCCTTCGCCTGGGGCATCGCCGAGCATCCCGAGGACTGGCACATGCTCCAGCGGCTCTGGCTGGACGATCTGGAGGAGCGCCCGTAGTGAAGATCGGCATCGTCTGCCCGTACTCGTGGGACGTACCGGGCGGCGTCCAGTTCCACATCCGCGACCTGGCGGAGCACCTGATCCGCCTCGGCCACGAGGTGTCGGTCCTGGCCCCGGCCGACGACGAGACCCCGCTGCCGCCCTACGTGGTCTCGGCAGGCAGGGCCGTCCCCGTCCCGTACAACGGCTCCGTCGCCCGCCTCAACTTCGGCTTCCTCTCCGCGGCCCGGGTGCGCCGCTGGCTGCACGACGGCACCTTCGACGTGATCCACATCCACGAGCCCGCCTCCCCCTCCCTGGGGCTGCTGTCCTGCTGGGCGGCGCAGGGGCCGATCGTGGCCACCTTCCACACCTCGAACCCGCGCTCGCGGGCGATGATCGCGGCGTACCCGATCCTCCAGCCGGCGCTGGAGAAGATCAGTGCGCGGATCGCGGTGAGCGAGTACGCGCGGCGGACCCTGGTCGAGCACCTGGGCGGGGACGCGGTGGTCATCCCCAACGGCGTGGACGTGGACTTCTTCGCGAAGGCCGACCCCAACCCCGAGTGGTCCGGCCAGACCCTGGGCTTCATCGGCCGCATCGACGAACCCCGCAAGGGCCTGCCCGTCCTGATGGCGGCCTTCCCGAAGATCGCGGAGGCCTGCCCGGACGTCCGGCTCCTCGTGGCCGGGCGCGGGGACGAGGAGGAGGCCGTGGCGTCCCTGCCCGCGGACCTCCGCTCCCGCGTCGAGTTCCTCGGCATGGTCTCGGACGAGGACAAGGCGCGGCTGCTGCGCAGCGTGGACGTGTACGTCGCCCCGAACACGGGCGGTGAGAGCTTCGGCATCATCCTGGTCGAGGCCCTCTCGGCGGGCGCGGCGGTCCTGGCCTCGGACCTCGACGCCTTCGCACAGGTCCTGGACCAGGGCGGCGCGGGCGACCTCTTCGCCAACGAGAACGCGGACGCCCTCGCGGAGGGCGCCATCGCCCTCCTGCGCGACCCGGCCCGCCGCGAGGAACTCAGCACCCGCGGCTCGGCCCACGTCCGCCGGTTCGACTGGTCCACGGTCGGGGCGGACATCCTGGCGGTCTACGAAACGGTCACGGACGGCGCGGCAGCGGTGGCCACGGACGAACGCGTCCCGCTCCGCACGAGGCTGGGCTTCTCCCGCGACCCGTCCTCCTGACGGGCGGGACGGCTCACCAGCCGGCGGAGGCGACCTGGTCGGGCCGTCCGCCGGGGGCGACGGTCACCTCGAAGACCTTGCCCTCGGTGGTGGTCATGCGGATCCGGTCGGGGGCCGTCCACGCCGCCTCGCGCAGTGCGTTGTCCGGCGCGTCGCCGTTGAAGTAGCCGACGGCCCAGCGGCGCTCCAGGGGCCAGTGGCCCTCGTGGACGTACACGTACCAGAGGGGGTCGATCATGGCCGCGCCCTCCTCGACGACCAGCCGCCGGTCGTCGCGGCCGGGGGCCGCCGTGCTCCGGGTCTGGTCCTGCCCGCCGCCCAGGCCGGCCAGGACGGTGGCGAGGAACATGACCGGCAGGCCGGGGAGGAGCAGCGCCGTGCAGAGGACGATGCGCGTCACCGGCTTGAGACGGCCCAGCACGATCGCCCCGGTCAGGGCGGCCAGCGTCAGCCAGCCCATGGCGACGAAGTGGGTGCGCACCTGGCTCAGCAGGACGAGCCCGCCCTGCGAACCGCCCCAGAGGTGGGCCACCAGAGCGCTCGCCACGAGCGCGACCGCCACCACGAGCAGTGCGATCGACGTAGGTCTGCGGTACGTGGCCATGCTCGGATCCCCCCGGTCGGTAGTGGCGCCCCACCCTACGGTCCCGCGGCGGTGCCCGATGAACGCGGATGAGTGCCTGCGGGCCGCCGGGCGGTAGTGTCGCCGCCCGTGATCGAAACCCTTGTCTGGATTGCCCTCGCTCTCGGAGTCGTCGGGGTCTACCTGAGTTGGACTGCAGGGCGGCTCGACCGGCTGCACTCGCGGATGGACGCCTCGCGGGCCGCGCTCGACGCGCAGCTCGTGCGGCGGGCCTCCGTGGTGCTGGAGGTGGCCACCTCCGGAGCCCTGGACCCCGCGTCCTCCCTGGTGCTGTACGAGGCCGCGCACGCGGCGCGGCAGGCCGAGGAGGAGAACCGGGAGGTCGCCGAGAGCGAGCTCAGCCAGGCCCTGCGGGCGGTGTTCTCCGACGCGGACCAGGTCGAGGTGCTGAAGGCGGCCCCGGGGGGCGTGGAGGCCGCCGAGGACCTGGCCGCGGCCGTGCGGCGGGTGCCTATGGCGCGCCGCTTCCACAACGACGCCGTACGGGCCGCACGGGCCCTGCGCAGGCACCGCAAGGTGCGCTGGTTCCGGCTGGCCGGGCACGCCCCCTTCCCGCTCGCCTTCGAGATGGACGACGAGCCCCCGGCCGACCTCGCGGACCGGCCCGCGTAGCAGAGCGACGGTGGGTCGCGACAGGCCGCAATGGACCGCAATGGACCAGTGGAGGAGCCACCTGCTCCATATTGGCCCTTGCAGTGGACTGGTCCGCCGGGGTTTCCTCTGCCAGTAGTACCCGCCCCTTTCCGAGTTCCCTTCGAGTGAGGTCATCCGTGAGCACGCTTCCCACCACCCCCCAGTCCGCTGAGTCGGCCATCGGCACCTCGCGCGTCAAGCGCGGCATGGCCGAGCAGCTCAAGGGCGGCGTGATCATGGACGTGGTCAACGCCGAGCAGGCGAAGATCGCCGAGGACGCGGGCGCCGTGGCCGTCATGGCCCTGGAGCGGGTCCCCGCCGACATCCGCAAGGACGGCGGCGTGGCGCGCATGTCGGACCCGAACATGATCGAAGAGATCATCGAGGCCGTCTCCATCCCCGTCATGGCGAAGTCCCGCATCGGCCACTTCGTCGAGGCCCAGGTCCTGCAGTCCCTCGGCGTCGACTACATCGACGAGTCCGAGGTCCTGACCCCGGCCGACGAGGTCAACCACTCCGACAAGTGGGCGTTCACCACCCCCTTCGTCTGCGGTGCCACCAACCTGGGCGAGGCCCTGCGCCGCATCGCCGAGGGCGCGGCCATGATCCGCTCGAAGGGCGAGGCCGGCACCGGCAACGTCGTCGAGGCCGTCCGCCACCTGCGCCAGATCAAGAACGAGATCGCCAAGCTGCGCGGCTTCGACAACAACGAGCTGTACGCCGCCGCCAAGGAGCTGCGCGCCCCGTACGAGCTCGTCAAGGAAGTCGCCGAGCTCGGCAAGCTCCCGGTCGTCCTGTTCTCCGCCGGTGGCGTCGCCACCCCGGCCGACGCCGCGCTGATGCGCCAGCTCGGCGCCGAGGGCGTCTTCGTCGGCTCCGGCATCTTCAAGTCGGGCGACCCGGCCAAGCGCGCCGCCGCCATCGTGAAGGCCACCACCTTCTACGACGACCCGAAGATCATCGCGGACGCCTCCCGCAACCTGGGCGAGGCCATGGTCGGCATCAACTGCGACACGCTGCCCGAGGCCGAGCGCTACGCCAACCGCGGCTGGTAGTCACTGCCATGACGAACACCCCCGTGATCGGTGTCCTGGCGCTCCAGGGCGACGTACGGGAGCACCTGATCGCCCTGGCCGCGGCTGACGCCGTGGCCAGGCCGGTCCGGCGCCCCGAGGAGCTCGCCGAGGTCGACGCCCTGGTGATCCCCGGCGGCGAGTCCACGACCATGTCGAAGCTCGCCGTGCTGTTCGGCATGCTGGAGCCGCTGCGCGAGCGCGTGGCAGCAGGCATGCCCGTGTACGGCACCTGCGCCGGCATGATCATGCTCGCGGACAAGCTCCTGGACGGCCGTGAGGACCAGGAGACCCTGGGCGGCATCGACATGATCGTCCGCCGCAACGCCTTCGGGCGGCAGAACGAGTCCTTCGAAGCGAAGATCGACTTCGCGGGCATCGAGGGCGGCCCCGTCGAGGGCGTCTTCATCCGGGCCCCGTGGGTCGAGTCCGTCGGCGGTTCCGTCGAGGTGCTCGCCACGTACGACGGCCACACGGTCGCCGTGCGTCAGGGCAACGTCCTGGCCACCTCGTTCCACCCCGAGCTGACCGGCGACGATCGCGTTCACGCGTACTTCGTCGACATGGTGCGCGCAGGGCTGTGACCCGTTCCCGGTAGGATCGGGCACGAACACTGTTGGTTACGCGAAGGAGACAGGCGGATGTCCGGCCACTCTAAATGGGCTACGACGAAGCACAAGAAGGCCGTGATCGATGCCAAGCGCGGCAAGCTCTTCGCGAAGCTGATCAAGAACATCGAGGTCGCGGCCCGTATGGGCGGTGCCGACATCGAGGGCAACCCGACGCTCTTCGACGCCGTTCAGAAGGCCAAGAAGCAGTCGGTTCCGAACAAGAACATCGACTCCGCGGTCAAGCGCGGCGGCGGCCTCGAGGCCGGCGGCGCCGACTACGAGACGATCATGTACGAAGGCTACGGCCCGAACGGCGTCGCGGTGCTCATCGAGTGCCTCACCGACAACCGCAACCGCGCCGCCTCCGACGTCCGCGTCGCCATGACCCGCAACGGCGGCTCCATGGCCGACCCGGGTTCGGTCTCGTACCTGTTCAACCGCAAGGGCGTCATCCTCCTGCCCAAGGCCGAGCTCTCCGAGGACGACGTCCTGGGTGCGGTCCTGGACGCCGGTGCCGAAGAGGTCAACGACAACGGCGAGACCTGGGAGATCATCAGCGAGGCCACCGACCTGGTCGCGGTCCGCACCGCGCTCCAGGAAGCCGGCATCGACTACGACTCGGCGGACTCCAGCTTCGTCCCGACCATGCAGGTCGAGCTCGACGAAGAGGGCGCCCGCAAGATCTTCAAGCTGATCGACGCGCTCGAGGACAGCGACGACGTCCAGAACGTCTTCGCCAACTTCGACGTCTCGGACGAGGTCATGGAGAAGGTCGACGCGTAGCGTTGCCGAGAGCTGAGCGGAACCGGCGGGCCGACAGGACACACCCTGTCGGCCCGTCGGCGTTGTCAGTGGTGCGGGATAGCCTGCACGCACTGGCGATCGAAGACGGAGGGGGCGGGGTGCGCGTACTGGGTGTGGACCCGGGGCTGACGCGGTGCGGCGTCGGCGTGGTCGAGGGGGTCGCCGGCCGTCCCCTGACCATGCTCGGGGTGGGGGTCGTACGGACGCCCGCCGATGCGGAGCTGGGCCACCGGCTCGTCGCCATCGAGCAGGGCATCGAGGAATGGCTCGATGCGCACCAGCCCGAAATCCTCGCCGTGGAGCGGGTGTTCAGCCAGCACAACGTCTCCACCGTCATGGGCACCGCCCAGGCCAGCGCCGTCGCCATGCTGTGCGCGGCGCGCCGGGGGATACCTGTCGCCCTGCACACCCCCAGCGAGGTCAAGGCCGCCGTCACCGGCAGCGGCCGCGCCGACAAGGCCCAGGTCGGCGCCATGGTCACCCGGCTGCTGAGGCTGGCCGCGCCGCCCAAGCCGGCCGATGCCGCCGACGCCCTCGCCCTCGCCATCTGTCACATCTGGCGGGCCCCCGCCCAGAACCGCCTCCAGCAGGCGGTCGCCCAGCACGCCTCGAAAGGCCGTAAGTAGATGATCGCCTTCGTCAGCGGCCCGGTCGCCGCACTCACCCCCACCCTGGCCGTGATCGAGGTCGGGGGAGTGGGGATGGCCGTGCAGTGCACGGCGAACACGATCGCGGGCCTGCGGACGGGGGAGCCGGCCCGCCTGGCCACCTCCCTGGTGGTCCGGGAGGACTCCCTGACCCTGTACGGCTTCGCCGACGACGACGAGCGGCAGGTCTTCGAGCTGCTCCAGACGGCGAGCGGGGTCGGGCCGAGGCTGGCGCAGGCGATGCTCGGGGTGCACAGCCCGGACGCGCTGCGGCTGGCGGTGGAGTCGGGTGACGAGAAGGCCCTGATGGCGGTGCCCGGCATCGGCAAGAAGGGCGCGCAGAAGCTGCTGCTGGAGCTGAAGGGCAAGCTGGGGGCGGCCGCCGTGGTCGGAGCGCAGCGTGCCCCGGTGGCGTCCGGTCCGGCGCCCTGGACGGAGCAGCTCACGGCGGCCCTGATCGGCCTCGGCTACGCCTCCCGCGACGCGGACGAGGCCGTCTCCGCCGTGACGCCGCAGGCGGAGGCCGCCATCGCCGCCGGTGGCTCGGCCCCCGTCCCGCAGCTCCTCCGCGCGGCCCTCCAGTCCCTGAACCGGGCCCGCTGACCGTCCCACCGCTGCGCGGGGCTGTTCCCCTACCCGCCCTTCCACCGTTCCCTGGGGCTCCGCCCCAGACCCCGCGCCTCAAACTCCCCCGGCTACCGCTGGGAGGTGCTTCCTGGCGAGGCTGGATATCCGGGGACCGGGGTCCGGGGCGGAGCCCCGGGAAACGGCGAAAGGGCGGGGCGGGGAGCAGCTCCGCGCAGCGGCCCACGCGCAGCCGCAGCCCGCGCACAGACCACCGCACAGACGCAGAAGGCAGACTGACACCGTGAACTGGGACGACGAATCCGACACCACCGCGCCGGACCGGCTGGTCGCGCCCGCGGCCGACGGCGAGGACACCGCCGTCGAGGCGGCACTGCGGCCCAAGGACCTCGGCGAGTTCGTCGGGCAGGAGAAGGTCCGCCAGCAGCTGGACCTCGTCCTCAAGGCGGCCAGGCAGCGCGGAGCCACCGCCGACCACGTCCTGCTCTCCGGCGCGCCCGGCCTCGGCAAGACCACGCTGTCGATGATCATCGCGGCCGAGATGGGCGCGCCCATCCGGATCACCTCCGGCCCCGCCATCCAGCACGCCGGCGACCTCGCCGCCATCCTCTCCTCCCTCCAGGAGGGCGAGGTCCTCTTCCTCGACGAGATCCACCGCATGTCCCGGCCCGCCGAGGAGATGCTGTACATGGCCATGGAGGACTTCCGGGTCGACGTGATCGTCGGAAAGGGGCCGGGGGCCACCGCGATTCCGCTGGAGCTGCCGCCGTTCACCCTGGTCGGGGCGACCACCCGCGCGGGCCTGCTGCCGCCGCCGCTGCGTGACCGGTTCGGGTTCACCGGGCACATGGAGTTCTACGCCCCCGAGGAGCTGGAACGCGTCATCCACCGGTCCGCCGGACTCCTCGACGTCGAGATCGACACCGCCGGCGCCGCCGAGATCGCCGGCCGCTCGCGCGGCACCCCCCGCATCGCCAACCGCCTGCTGCGCCGCGTCCGCGACTACGCCCAGGTGCGGGCCGACGGGGTGATCACCCGCGAGGTGGCCGGAACCGCCCTCCAGGTGTACGAGGTGGACGGGCGCGGGCTCGACCGGCTCGACCGCGCGGTGCTGGAGGCACTGCTCAAACTGTTCGGCGGCGGACCCGTCGGGCTGTCCACCCTCGCCGTGGCCGTCGGCGAGGAGCGGGAGACCGTGGAGGAGGTGGCCGAGCCCTTCCTCGTCCGCGAAGGGCTGCTCGCGCGCACTCCCCGGGGACGGGTCGCGACGCCCGCCGCATGGGCCCACCTGGGGCTTGTCCCGCCGCAGCACGGCGGGAATGGATCAAGCGGACAACAGGGCTTGTTCGGGGCCTGACGGCGCGGAGGTTAGACCGGTCGGGAACGGCGGTGCCATGCTGGGCGTTGTTCCATCGGTGCGGACTCGCCTAGACTCCGCCGATGCCGACCCTTCGGGTCGGTGTGCCCACCCCCGTAGAAAAGGCCGCCGTCCGCGTGCGGTCGTGCGAAGGAACTCCGTCCCGTGAATCTCGTGACACTCCTCCCGTTCATCGTGCTCATCGGGGCGATGATCCTGATGACCCGCTCCGCCAAGAAGAAGCAGGCCCAGGCCGCGCAGATGCGCGACCAGATGACGCCCGGTACCGGGGTCCGCACCATCGGCGGCATGTACGCCACGGTGAAGGAGATCGGCGACGACACCGTCACCCTCGAGGTGGCTCCCGGTGTCCACGCGATCTACGCGAAGAACGCCATCGGTGCCGTTCTGGAGGACGCGGAGTACAACCGCATCGTCCACGGCATCAGCGACGATCTCTCGACGGACTCGCCGGTCGTCCCGGACGACGCTTCTTCCCTCACCGAGGCTCCGGCCGAGGCCGGGACCGAGGACGAGGCCCCCAAGCTCGACCTGGGCAAGAAGGACGAGCCCAAGAAGGACGAGCCCAAGGACGGCAAGGCCGACGGCGAGGCCGACGCGAAGTAGCGCGCGGCCGGGGACCGTGGAGGCGCCTGACCGGCGGCCGACGCGGTCCCGGTCAGTGACCCACTTCTGCGGGGGGCAGGGGTCCCCACCACACATTTCGTGGCCGTCCGCGCGCTGACCCGGCGCAGGACGGTTGGACAGGGAGAAACGACAAGGTGGCAGCACCGAAGAAGGGCCGGCGGCCCACGGGGGCGCAGGGGAGGCCGGGGCGCGCCCTGGCGATCATCCTGATCGCGATGGTGGCGCTCACCGCGGGGATGTTCGTCTCCAAGCAGACGACTCCCCGGCTCGGCATCGACCTCGCAGGCGGCACGAGCATCACGCTCAAGGCCAAGAGCGAGCCCGGCAAGCCGGACGCGATCAACGAGACCAACATGAACACGGCGGTCGGCATCATCGAGCGCCGAGTCAACGGTCTCGGCGTTTCGGAGGCCGAGGTCCAGACGCAGGGCCGCGATCACATCATCGTGAACATCCCCAAGGGGATGAACGAGAAGCAGGCCCGCGAGCAGGTCGGCACCACCGCCCAGCTGTATTTCCGCCCGGTCCTCGCCTTCGCGGACGGCGCTCCCGCCGCCCCCGAGGGCACGCAGAGCCCGAGCCCGACCGCGAGCGGTTCCGGCGCTCCCAAGGCCGAGGGCAGCAAGTCCCCGTCGGCCACCCCGTCGTCCAGCGCCACTTCCCAGGGCCGCGCGGTCAGTGAGGCCCTCAAGGCCCCGTCCGCCACCCCCTCGCCGTCGGCGAGCGAGTCGAAGAAGGCAGACGACAGCAAGGCCACCCCGTCCGCGACGCCGCCGGCCGCCCCGTCCCCGAACCCTTCGGGTGACGCGGCCGCCGCCGACCTCCAGGCCAAGTTCGCGGCGCTCGACTGCACCGACGAGAAGCAGCGCGCCGCCATCAAGGGCGCCAAGCCGGGCGAGCCCACGCTCGCCTGCGGCAAGCGCGGCGACGCCTGGGGCAAGTGGGTGCTCGGTCCGGCAGCCGTCGAGGGCAAGGACGTCAAGAGCGCCAAGGGAGTCATCGACCAGCAGGCCGGCGCCTGGATCGTCACGATGAACTTCAACGACAAGGGTGCCGACGCCTTCGCCAAGGTCACCGGTGAGCTCGCGGCCAAGCAGTCCCCGCAGAACCAGTTCGCGATCGTGCTCGACGGCGACGTCGTCTCCGACCCGTCCGTCAGCGGCGCGATCCTGGGCGGCAACGCCCAGATCTCCGGTGGCTTCAACCAGCAGTCCGCGCAGGACCTGGGCAACATGCTCTCCTACGGCGCCCTGCCGCTGTCCTTCAGCGAGGACAGCGTCACCACCGTCACCGCCGCCCTCGGCGGTGAGCAGCTGAAGGCCGGTCTGATCGCCGGCGCCATCGGCCTGCTCCTCGTGGTGATCTACCTGGTGGTGTACTACCGCGGTCTGGCGCTCGTCGCGATCGTCAGCCTCATGGTCTCCGCGATCCTCACCTACACGATCATGGCGCTGCTCGGGAAGGGCATCGGCTTCGCGCTGAACCTGCCCGCGGTCTGCGGCGCGATCGTGGCGATCGGCATCACGGCGGACTCGTTCATCGTCTACTTCGAACGGATCCGCGACGAGATCCGCGAGGGCCGCACCCTGCGTCCGGCCGTCGAGCGTGCCTGGCCGCGTGCCCGGCGCACCATCCTGGTCTCCGACTTCGTGTCGTTCCTGGCGGCCGCGGTGCTGTTCATCGTCACCGTCGGCAAGGTGCAGGGCTTCGCCTTCACCCTGGGTCTGACCACCCTGCTCGACGTGGTCGTGGTGTTCCTCTTCACCAAGCCGATCATGACGCTGCTGGCCCGTACGAACTTCTTCGCCAGCGGCCACCCGTGGTCCGGCCTCGACCCGAAGCGGCTTGGCGCCAAGCCCCCGCTGCGCCGGTCCCGCCGTGCCGGCTCCGCCCCCGTCCCCGTCGACGCAAAGGAGGCGTGAGAGATGTCGAAGCTGGGAGATCTCGGCGCCAAGCTGTACCGCGGTGAGGTCGGCTACGACTTCGTCGGCAAGCGCTTTCTCTGGTACGGCGTTTCCATCCTGATCACCATCACGGCGATCGTGGCCCTGGCCGTTCAGGGCCTCAACATGGGCATCGAGTTCAAGGGCGGTGCCGTCTTCACGACCCCGAAGACGGCCGTCTCCGTCGCCAAGGCGACCGAGGACGCGGAGAAGGCCTCGGGCCACGACGCGATCGTCCAGGAGCTCGGCACCGGCGGCCTGCGCATCCAGATCTCCGGTCTGGACACCAATTCCGCGGCCGACGTGAAGAAGGCCCTCGCCACCGACCTCAAGGTCAACGAGGCGGACATCAACGCGGACCTGGTCGGCCCCAGCTGGGGCGAGCAGATCGCCAACAAGGCCTGGACGGGTCTCGCGATCTTCATGGTCCTCGTGGTGATCTACCTGGCCATCGCCTTCGAGTGGCGGATGGCGGTCGCGGCGCTGATCGCGCTGATCCACGACCTCACCATCACCGTCGGCGTGTACGCGCTCGTCGGCTTCGAGGTCACGCCGGGCACCGTCATCGGTCTGCTCACGATCCTCGGTTACTCCCTCTACGACACCGTCGTCGTCTTCGACGGTCTCAAGGAGGGCTCGAAGGACATCACCAAGCAGACCCGCTACACGTACAGCGAGATCGCCAACCGCAGCATCAACGGCACCCTGGTCCGTTCGATCAACACCACGGTGGTCGCGCTGCTCCCGGTCGGCGCGCTGCTGTTCATCGGCGGCGGCTTCCTGGGCGCCGGCATGCTGAACGACATCTCGCTGTCGCTGTTCGTCGGCCTCGCGGCCGGCGCCTACTCGTCGATCTTCATCGCGACCCCGCTGGTCGTGGACCTGAAGGAGCGCGAGCCGGCGATGAAGGCCCTGAAGAAGCGGGTGCTCGCGAAGCGGGCGTCAGCGACGGCCAAGGGCGAGTCCGCGGAGGAGGGCACCGGCACCGGCGACGAGCCGCAGGTCGTGGCCCAGGGCCGGTCGGGGCGTCGCCGGTGACGGAGACCCTGCCCGAGGCCGTGCGCGCGCTGCTCCTCAGCCGCATCAAGGACGTGCCGGACTACCCGAAGCCGGGCGTGATGTTCAAGGACATCACCCCGCTGCTGGCGGACCCGGAGGCGTTCGCCGCGCTGACGGACGTGCTGGTGGAGCTGGCCGCGGGGTACGGGGCGACGAAGATCGTCGGCCTGGAGGCGCGGGGGTTCATCCTCGCGGCCCCGGTTGCGGTCCAGGCCGGGATCGGCTTCGTGCCGGTCCGCAAGGCCGGGAAGCTGCCGGGGGCGACGCTGGCCCAGTCGTACGAGCTGGAGTACGGCACGGCGGAGATCGAGGTCCACGCGGAGGACCTGGCGGCGGGTGACCGGGTCATGGTCATCGACGACGTCCTGGCCACCGGTGGCACCGCCGAGGCCTCGCTGTCCCTGATCCGGCGGGCCGGGGCGGAGGTCGCCGGCGTGGCGGTCCTGATGGAACTGTCGTTCCTTCCGGGACGGGCCAAGCTGGCCGATTCCCTGGCGGGGGCTCCGCTGGACGCGCTGATCGTCGTCTGATTGCAGTTGTCCGCCGAGCGGCGGGTATCCGGGAGTCTCCGGGTGCCCGCCGTTCGCGTGCGCGGCGCCGTTGCCGGGGGTCCGGGGCGGAGCCCGGCAGCGGACCGGCGGAGCCCCGGCAGCGGACCGAGGCGTGGGCGCAGGGAACGGGGGAGCGGAACCCTCGCTACGATGGGTTATCCGGACCGTACACGGGCACCGGATCCCGCTAGGAGCGCTCTTGCCAGACGAGGTCCAGCCACTTTCCGCCGCGCAGCCCGACCCGCAGGCCGAGCAGGCCACCGCGGCCGCCGCCACGCCCCCGCCGGCCCCGCCGGTCAAGCCCGCGCCGGCGAAGTCGGCCGGGTCCTCGAACCGGGTGCGCGCCCGCCTCGCACGGCTCGGCGTCCAGCGTTCGAACGCGTACAACCCGGTACTGGAGCCGCTGCTCCGCATAGTCCGCAGCAACGACCCGAAGATCGAGACGTCGACGCTGCGCCAGCTCGAACAGGCCTACCAGGTCGCCGAGCGCTGGCACCGCGGCCAGAAGCGCAAGAGCGGCGACCCGTACATCACCCACCCGCTCGCGGTGACCACCATCCTCGCCGAGCTCGGCATGGACCCCGCCACCCTGATGGCCGGTCTGCTGCACGACACAGTCGAGGACACCGAGTACGGCCTCGAAGACCTGCGCCGCGACTTCGGCGACGCCGTGGCCCTCCTCGTCGACGGCGTCACCAAGCTCGACCGGGTGAAGTTCGGCGAGGCCGCGCAGGCCGAGACCGTCCGCAAGATGGTCGTCGCCATGGCCAAGGACCCGCGCGTCCTGGTCATCAAGCTCGCCGACCGGCTCCACAACATGCGCACCATGCGCTACCTCAAGCGGGAGAAGCAGGAGAAGAAGGCCCGCGAGACCCTCGAGATCTATGCCCCGCTGGCTCACCGCCTGGGCATGAACACGATCAAGTGGGAGCTCGAGGACCTCGCCTTCGCGATCCTCTACCCGAAGATGTACGACGAGATCGTCCGGCTCGTCGCCGAGCGCGCGCCCAAGCGGGACGAGTACCTCGCCGTCGTCACCGACGAGGTGATGGTCGACCTCAGGGCCGCCCGGATCAAGGCCACCGTCACCGGCAGACCCAAGCACTACTACAGCGTCTACCAGAAGATGATCGTCCGCGGCCGTGACTTCGCGGAGATCTACGACCTGGTGGGCATCCGGGTGCTGGTGGACACCGTACGGGACTGCTACGCCGCCCTCGGCACCGTGCACGCGCGATGGAACCCGGTCCCCGGCCGGTTCAAGGACTACATCGCGATGCCCAAGTTCAACATGTACCAGTCGCTCCACACGACGGTCATCGGACCCAGCGGCAAGCCCGTCGAGCTGCAGATCCGCACCTTCGACATGCACCGCCGCGCCGAGTACGGCATCGCCGCGCACTGGAAGTACAAGCAGCAGACCGTCGCCGGCACCTCCAAGGTGCGGACCGACGTGCCCCAGGCCGCCAAGGGCAGCGCGGGCCAGGACACCGTCAACGACATGGCGTGGCTGCGCCAGCTCCTCGACTGGCAGAAGGAGACCGAGGACCCGGGCGAGTTCCTCGACTCGCTGCGCTTCGACCTCTCGCGCAACGAGGTCTTCGTCTTCACCCCCAAGGGCGACGTCATAGCGCTGCCCGCCGGAGCCACGCCCGTGGACTTCGCGTACGCCGTCCACACCGAGGTCGGCCACCGGACCATAGGGGCCCGGGTCAACGGCCGCCTGGTCCCGCTGGAGTCCACCCTCGACAACGGCGACCTCGTCGAGGTCTTCACCTCGAAGGCCGAGGGCGCCGGCCCGTCCCGCGACTGGCTGGGCTTCGTCAAGTCCCCGCGGGCCCGCAACAAGATCCGCGCCTGGTTCTCCAAGGAGCGCCGCGACGAGGCGATCGAGCACGGCAAGGACGCCATCGCGCGGGCCATGCGCAAGCAGAACCTGCCGATCCAGCGCATCCTCACCGGCGACTCGCTCGTGACCCTGGCGCACGAGATGCGCTACCCCGACATCTCCTCCCTGTACGCGGCCATCGGCGAGGGCCACGTGGCCGCCCAGGGCGTCGTCCAGAAGCTGGTGGCGGCGCTCGGCGGCGAGGAGGCCGCCAACGAGGACATCGAGGAATCGATCCCGCCGGCCCGCGCCCGCAGCAAGCGGCGCAGCAACGCCGACCCGGGTGTCGTGGTCAAGGGCGTCGACGACGTCTGGGTCAAGCTGGCCCGCTGCTGCACCCCCGTGCCGGGCGACCCGATCATCGGGTTCGTCACGCGCGGCAGCGGCGTGTCGGTCCACCGCGCGGACTGCGTCAACGTGGACTCCCTCTCCCAGCAGCCCGAGCGGATACTGGAGGTCGAGTGGGCGCCCACCCAGTCCTCGGTCTTCCTCGTCGCCATCCAGGTGGAGGCGCTGGACCGCTCCCGGCTGCTGTCGGACGTCACCCGCGTCCTGTCGGACCAGCACGTCAACATCCTCTCGGCCGCCGTCCAGACCTCCCGCGACCGGGTGGCCACCTCGCGCTTCACCTTCGAGATGGGCGACCCCAAGCACCTGGGCCACGTCCTGAAGGCCGTTCGGGGTGTGGAGGGCGTGTACGACGTCTACCGTGTGACATCTGCAAGGAGGCCGTGACCGAGGCCGCCTGACCGCCGCACTCCGACGCCACCCCGGGGGGACACGTGGCCGCCGTATTCCCGCGCGGGCTCGCCCAGCGCTTCACACCGGTACGGCTGCTCGGCCAGGGTGGCATGGGCACCGTCTTCGAGGCCGAGGACACGGACCTGCGGCGCCGCGTCGCGGTCAAGGTCCTGTCGACGTACGGGAAGGTGAGCGAGCGGGCGGCCGAGCGCTTCCGGGCCGAGGCGCGAGCCCTCGCCCGGATCAGGCACCCCAACGTCGTCGGCGTGTACGAACGGGGGATCGACGAGGACACTCCGTACCTGGTGATGGAGTTCCTCGACGGATCGGACGTCTCCGAACTGGTCCGGGCGAACGGCGCGCTGCCCGTGGGCGAGGCCTGCCGGATCGCGGCCGACACCCTGGCCGGGCTGGGCGCCGCGCACCGCGAAGGCGTGCTCCACCGCGACGTCAAGCCCGCCAACATCCGCGTCACCGCCGACGGCCGGGTCGTCCTGTACGACTTCGGGCTGGCCCGGCTGACCGGCGAGGACGCGCTCACCGCCACGGGCTCGGACCTGATCGGCACCCCCCAGTACATGGCCCCGGAGCGCATCACGGGCCGAACGCCGCAACCGGCCTCGGACGTGTACGGAGTCGGCGCCTGCCTGTACTTCATGCTGACCGGGACCAACCCGTTCGGTGACACGGGCGACCTGTCCGTGCTGCTGTTCCGCGCCGTCTACGAGGGCGTGCCCTCGCTGCGCGACGCCGGTCCGGAGTTCCCGTCCGGGCTGGCGGACGCGGTGCACGCCCTCACCGCGCCGGACCCGTCCGCCCGCGCCGCGAGTGCCGCCGCGGCGGAGGCCCTGATCCGGCCCTGGGCGCGCGCCGAGGACCTGCGGCCCCTGGACAACCATGCCGCCGGCCAGGAGATCCGGCCCGAGGACGACGACGCCTTCCCGGACGAGTCTCCTTCCGGGCCGTTCCCCTCGCCCCCGCGGGCGGCCCCCGGGCCGTGGCCCGACGACGACGAGACCACGCCGCTGCCCGTCACGCAGGTCCCCGAGTACGACTGGCACCAGGTCGACGTCCGGCCCGCCGACCGGCCCGCTCCCCAGAGCGGCAGCGTCGCCCTCAGCGAGACCACCCGCGGCCTGGTGCGCAGCCGGATGACCGGGCAGACCGCGCTGTCCCGGCAGCGCGAGGCCGTCGGCCTGATCCAGCGCGGGCGTTTGAACGAGGCGATGGACCGGCTCGGCGGACTCGGCGCGTTCTGCGCCGAGACGCTCGGGGATGCCCATCCGACCACCCTCGCCTGCCACTACTGGCAGGCCGTGTGCCTGGCCAGGCAGGGCAAGGCGGCACAGGCACTGGAGCTTTTCGCGCGGGTCTCCGCGCATCACGGACACGGGAGGGGTACAGAGGATGAGTGAGTACGCGTTACAGGTCGACCACCACCGGCCGGGCCAGGGCCCGGAGACCGAACTGCGGTCGCTGCTGCTCTGGCTGAGCGAGGACGAATCGCTCCGCCGTGCCGTGCGCGGCCGCATCCGCAGTGGTGCGCCGGCGACGGCAGCCGGCGGCACGCCCATGGGGTCGCCCGGCTTCGACCTCCTCCAACTGACCGTCGGCAGCGGCCTGTCCGCCGGATCGCTGGTCTTCGCCGTGCTCCAGTGGCAGGCCTCGCGCCGCCGCCCGCCCGCCCTCACCGTGCGCCACGGCCCGTACGAGGTCACGCTCACCGGGGACGAGGCAGACGACCCCGAAACCCTGCGCCGCATCGTCGGGGCGCTGGAGAACGGGAGCGCGCGGGCGGACGGGGACCATGACGGGACTGCCTGACCCGGCGGCCTCGCGGGCGGTCCTCATCGGCAGCGCCGGATACCGGCACCTGGCAGCGCTCCCGGCCGTCGAGTCCAACGTGAAGGACCTGGCCTCAGAGCTCTGCGACGCGACCATCTGGGGACTGCCCGAGCAGCACTGCACGCTCGTGCTCGACCCCCAGCACCCCGCCGAGCTGCTGGACCCGGTCACCCGCGCGGGGGAGGAGGCCACCGACACGCTGTTCGTCTACTACGCCGGGCACGGCATGCGCGACGCGGCGACGGCCGACCTCTACCTGGCCCTCCAGGGCTCCCGCGAACACGTCGGCTACACCGCCGTCGCCTACCAGCACCTGCGGTCCGCCCTGCGCGAGTCCCCGGCCCGGCGCAAGGTGGTGATCCTCGACTGCTGCTTCAGCGGCCGCGCCGCCAGCACCCTCGCGGGCAGCGGAGACGCCCTCGCCACGCAGGCCGCCGTGGAAGGCGCGTACGTACTGACCGCCTCCCCGCGCGACCGGGTGGCCCTCGCACCCGACGGCGAACGGCACACCGCGTTCACCGGCGAGCTGCTGACGATCCTGCGCGAAGGGATCCGCGAGGGGCCCGAACTGATCGACCTGGACACTCTCTGCCGCACCATGGAGCACCGGCTGCGCGGCAAGAACCGCCCGCTGCCGCAGCACGCCCAGGAGATGGGCATGGGACGCCTGCGGCTCGTCCGCAACCGTGCCCGCGCCGTACGGGGCGCCCCGGCCGGCCCCGTCCTGCAGGCCGACGTCCGCTCCGCCATGGTCGTCGCCGGGCTGGGCCTCGCCCGCACCCTCCGCTCCGCCGGCCGCACCCGGGACGCGCTGCCCGTACTGCGCCTCGCGCTCCAGGAGCGGGCGCCCGACGGAGAGGGGGACCTACTCGCCGTCCAGCTCGAACTCTCCGACATGCTGGAGGAGACCGGACAGACCCGCGAGGCGATGGAAGTGCTGGAGCAGGCCTTTCAGCAGGCGCACCGGTTCTACGGGCCCGAAGCCGTCCAGGTGTGCCGCCGCCTCGCCACACTCCTCCAGGAGTCCGGCAACCACATCCAGGCCTGCGAGGTCCTCGAACACGCACTGGACCTGCTCCAGGACGGCAGCCGGGCCTTTCCCTGAACCCGGGAAACGGGACGGCCCCGGCACGGGAATCCGTGCCGGGGCCGTCCCGAAGGGTGCCGGGGGCCGTCAGCCGCCGAACTCCTCCAGGCCCTTCAGCGCCTGGTCCAGCAGGGCCTGGCGGCCCTCCAGCTCACGCGCCAGCTTGTCGGCCTTCGCGTTGTTGCCCGCGGCGCGGGCCGCGTCGATCTGCGTGCGCAGCTTGTCGACCGCCGCCTGGAGCTGACCCGTCAGACCGGCCGCACGGGCCCGCGCCTCCGGGTTCGTACGGCGCCACTCGCCCTCTTCGGCCTCCTGGATCGCCCGCTCCACCGCGTGCATCCGGCCCTCGACCTTCGGCCGGGCGTCCCGCGGCACGTGGCCGATGGCCTCCCAGCGCTCGTTGAGGGAGCGGAACGCGGCACGGGCCGCCTTTAGGTCCGTGATCGGGACGAGCTTCTCGGCCTCCTCGGCCAGCTCCTCCTTCAGCTTCAGGTTCTCGGTCTGCTCGGCGTCCCGCTCCGCGAACACCTCGCTGCGGGCCGCGAAGAAGACGTCCTGCGCACCGCGGAAACGGTTCCACAGGTCGTCCTCGGCCTCGCGCTGCGCCCGGCCCGCCGCCTTCCAGTCCGCCATCAGCTCGCGGTAGCGGGCCGCCGTCGGACCCCAGTCCGTCGACTTCGACAGCGACTCGGCCTCCGCGACCAGCTTCTCCTTCACCTTGCGCGCGTCCTCGCGCTGCGCGTCCAGCGAGGCGAAGTGGGCCTTGCGGCGCTTGGAGAAGGCAGAGCGGGCGTGCGAGAAGCGGTGCCACAGCTCGTCGTCCGACTTGCGGTCCAGCCGCGGCAGGCCCTTCCAGATGTCCACCAGCGCGCGCAGCCGCTCGCCGGCGCTGCGCCACTGGTCGCTCTGCGCCAGCTGCTCGGCCTCGACGACCAGCGCCTCCTTGGCTGTGCGGGCCTCGTCAGCCTGCTTGGCCTTCTGGGCCTTGCGCTCCTCGCGCCGCGACTCCACGGTCGCGACCAGCTTGTCCAGCCGCACGCGCAGGGCGTCGAGGTCGCCCACGGCGTGGTGCTCTTCGACCTGCGTCCGCAGGTGGTCGATCGCCGTCTGCGCGTCCTTGGCGGACAGATCAGTGGTCCGCACCCGCTTTTCGAGGAGGCCGATCTCGACCACCAGGCCCTCGTACTTGCGCTCGAAATAGGCCAGGGCCTCCTCAGGGGTGCCCGCCTGCCACGAGCCGACGACCTGCTCGCCATCGGAAGTACGCACGTACACGGTGCCCGTCTCGTCGACTCGGCCCCACGGGTCGCTGCTCACAGCGCCTCCTCCACCTGATGCCCCTGAGGGGTCACCCCCGGGCATCGTCCACAGTTTCCTGGGGCGGGCAGCGCCCGCCCTGCACAACGCCAACATAGGCGACCGCCGGGCCGGCTGTCCGCATCCCGCACGACGGAATATCGGCGTACGGGGGAAGCCGGCCGGGCCGATGCCGTGTTCCGTCAGTTCTGGGTGACGGTGCCCTTCTCGATCTTCACCTCGTTCTTCGGCGCCCCGTCCTGGCCGCCGTCCGCCGTACCGGCCTTGGCGATCTCCTCGAGGACCTTCATGCCCCCCGCGTCGATCTTGCCGAAGGGGGTGTACGAGGGCGCCAGCGGGCTGTCCTTGTAGACCAGGAAGAACTGGCTGCCGCCGGAGCCGGGCTGGCCGGTGTTGGCCATGGCCACCGTGCCCGCCGGGTACACGACCTGGCCCTGGTCGTTCGGCTTGCCGAGCGAGTCCAGGTTCTCGTCCGGGATGTTGTAGCCGGGGCCGCCCATGCCGGTGCCCTGCGGGTCACCGCACTGGAGCACGAAGATCCCGCCGGAGGTCAGCCGGTGGCACTTCGTGTTGTCGAAGAAGCCCTTGTCGGCGAGCGACTTGAAGGAGTTCACGGTCTGCGGGGTCTTCGCCGCGTCCATCGTGAAGGCGATGTCGCCCGCGCTGGTCTTGAGGGCGAAGGTGTACTTCGCCTTCTGGTCGATCGCCATCGGCGGCGACGGGGACTGCTTGGGCGACGGCGCTGCCGACGGGGTCGCCGACGGCTCCGCCGCCGTGTCCTTCTTGTCGCTGTCGAAGACGCCGCCCACGATGAGGCCGACCAGCGTCGCGACGACCACGGCCACCGCCGCGCCGATCACCGCCATCCGCCGGCGCGCCTTCTGCCGGGCCTCGGCCCGGCGCTTCTGCTGGCGCTCGTACTTCTCCCTGGCGAGCTGTCGCCGCCGCTGATCGCTCGTGACCACCGGGTCGTCTCCTTGTGCGTCTCTGGTACCGCTGTCCGGGCTGGGATAGCCCGTACCGTATATGGGTTAGCTGTGTGATGAAGGGCGCCGGTAGGCTCTGATCAGCAGCATTCCGATCTGCAAGCTCCCGCCGGACGACGATTGAGGACGAACGTGCTGATTGCCGGGTTCCCCGCCGGGGCCTGGGGGACCAACTGTTACGTGGTCGCCCCCGCCGCCGGTGAGGAGTGCGTCATCATCGACCCGGGCCACCAGGCCACCCAGGGTGTCGAGGAGACGCTGAAGAAGCATCGGCTCAAGCCCGTCGCGGTCGTGCTGACCCATGGCCACATCGATCATGTGGCCTCGGTCGTCCCGGTGTGCGGAGCACACGACGTACCGGCCTGGATCCACCCCGAGGACCGCTACATGATGAGCGACCCGGAGAAGGCGCTGGGCCGTTCCATCGGGATGCCGCTCATGGGCGAGCTGACCGTGGGGGAGCCGGACGACGTCCGCGAGCTGACGGACGGCGCCGGCCTGAAGCTGGCCGGCATGGACTTCTCCGTGGCGCACGCGCCGGGGCATACCAGGGGGTCGGTGACCTTCCGGATGCCCGAGCTGGCCGACGTCCCGCCGGTCTTCTTCTCGGGCGACCTGCTCTTCGCCGGCTCCATCGGACGCACCGACCTGCCCGGCGGCTCCCACGCCGAGATGCTCGAGTCGCTGGCCCGCGTGTGCCTGCCGCTCGACGACTCGACCGTGGTGCTGTCCGGCCACGGTCCCCAGACCACCATCGGCCGCGAGCGCGCGACCAACCCGTACCTGCGGGAGGTCGCCGCCGGCCTGGCAGCGGACCCGACGGCCGCTCCACGACGAGGAATGTGACGAGAGTTTCGTGGCTACTTTCAAGGCCCCCAAGGGCACGTACGACCTGATCCCGCCGTACTCGGCCAAGTACCTGGCGGTCCGCGAGGCCATCTCCGCCCCGCTGCGGAAGGCCGGTTACGGCTACGTCGAGACGCCCGGTTTCGAGGACGTGAACCTCTTCGCCCGCGGTGTCGGCGAGTCCACCGACATCGTGACCAAGGAGATGTTCACCCTCACGACGAAGGGCGGCTCCGAGCTCGCCCTGCGCCCGGAAGGCACCGCCTCCGTCCTGCGCGCGGCACTGGAGGCGAGCCTGCACAAGCAGGGCAACCTGCCGGCCAAGCTCTGGTACTCCGGCTCGTACTACCGCTACGAGCGCCCGCAGAAGGGCCGCTACCGCCACTTCTCGCAGGTCGGCGCCGAGGCGATCGGTGCCGAGGACCCGGCCCTGGACGCCGAGCTGATCATCCTGGCCGACCAGGCGTACCGCGCGCTCGGCCTGCGCAACTTCCGGATCCTGCTGAACTCGCTGGGCGACAAGGAGTGCCGCCCGGTGTACCGGGAGGCGCTGCAGGCGTTCCTGCGCGGGCTGGACCTGGACGAGGAGACCGTCCGCCGGGCCGAGATCAACCCGCTGCGCGTCCTCGACGACAAGCGGACCGACGTGCAGAAGCAGCTCGTGGGCGCGCCCATGCTGCGCGACTACCTGTGCGACGCCTGCAAGGCGTACCACGAGGAGGTCCGTGAGCTGATCACGGCCGCCGGGGTCGCCTTCGAGGACGACGAGAAGCTGGTGCGCGGCCTGGACTACTACACCCGCACCACCTTCGAGTTCGTCCACGACGGTCTCGGCTCCCAGTCCGCGGTCGGCGGCGGCGGCCGCTACGACGGCCTGTCCGAGATGATCGGCGGACCGGCCCTGCCGTCGGTCGGCTGGGCGCTCGGCGTCGACCGCACGGTCCTCGCCCTGGAGGCGGAGGGCGTGGAGCTGGACATCCCGGCTACGACGGACGTCTTCGCCGTGGCGATCGGCGCCGAGGCGCGTCGCCTGCTGTTCGGTGCGGTCACCGAGCTGCGCAGGGCCGGGGTGGCGGCGGACTTCTCGTACGGGGGCAAGGGCCTCAAGGGTGCGATGAAGGACGCCAACCGCTCGGGCGCGCGGTTCACGGTGGTCGCCGGTGAGCGCGACCTCGCCGACGGCGTCGTCCAGCTCAAGGACATGGAGTCCGGCGACCAGGCGGCCGTGCCCGTCGCCGAGCTGGTCGCCACCATCCAGGCGCGCCTGGCCTGACGTTCCACCGCCGGAAGGGCGGGTGCGGGAATTCCTGCACCCGCCCTCTCGCATTCAGCCGTCGCGCCGGTTCTTCCACCGGAAGGTCAGCAGGCACAGGACCAGCCCGCCGACGACCCACGCCCCCAGGACGAGTGCGGTCTTCCCGTACTCCCAGCCGCCCGCCTGCTCGAGGACGGCGGCGGACTCGGGCAGGAACACCCCGCGCAGCCCCTGGCACATCCACTTCAGCGGGAACAGCGCGCCGATGTTCAGGAGCCAGTCGGGGATCTGGCTGACCGGGATGAAGACGCCCGAGATGAACTGCAGGATCAGGAACGGCAGCACCACCACGGAACTGGCGCTCTTGCCGGACTTGGGCAGGCTGCTGATGGCGATCCCGAGCAGGGCGCATCCGGCCAGCCCGAGGACGAAGATCCACGCGAAGGTGAGCCACTTCGAGGCCGACACCGGCAGGTCGAGCCCGAACAGGGTGGATCCGACGAGGAGCAGGACCGCGGTCTCGGCCAGCCCGGTGGCGAGCACCATCCAGACCTTGCCGAGGAAGTACGCGGCCGGGGGCATCGGGGTCCCGCGCAGGCGGCGCAGCACCTTCTCGTCCCGCTCGACGGCGATGGAGATGCCGAGGGACTGGAAGCTCGTCGACATGATGCCGGCGGCGACCATGCCCGCCGCGTAGATCTGGGAGGCGGTCACCCCGGTGCCTTCGAACTCCTGGCCGAAGATCGAGGCGAAGAGGGCGAGGAAGACGATGGGGAAGGCGAAGGTGAAGATCACCGCATCGCGCTGGCGGACGAACTGCTTGATCTCCAGGGCGCCCCGGCTCAGGCCCAGGGACCAGGCGCCGGGGAGGGCGGTCTTGGCGGTCGTGCTCATCGGGCTTCCTCCTGAGGGGCGGCTTCGGGCGCCCCGGCCTGCGCGGGCACGGTGAGCTGACCCGTGAGTCGGAGGTAGACGTCCTCCAGCGTCGGGCGGGTGACCCTCAGGCCCGGGACCTCGCCGTCGAAGCGGGCCGCGAGCTCGCCGACCGTACGAGTGGGGGTCTGGGTCGACACGCTCCTCGGGGCGCCGTCGGGGCCGGTCCACTCGACGGTGGCGCCGCTGCCGAAGCGGGCGCGGAGACCCGCCGGTTCGCCCTCGGCCACGACCTTGCCGTGCGCGACGACCGCCAGGCGGTCGGCGAGTGCCTCCGCCTCCTCCAGGTAGTGGGTGGTGAGCACGATGGTCGTGCCCCCGCCGGCCAGCTGCCGGATCAGGTCCCAGAACTGACGGCGGGCCGCCGGGTCGAAGCCCGTGGTCGGCTCGTCGAGCAGCAGCAGCTCCGGGTCGCCGATGACGCCGAGCGCCACGTCGAGGCGCCGCCGCTGGCCGCCGGAGAGGCCCTTCACCCGCTGGTCGCGCTTGTGCTCCAGGCCGACGAGGGCGATGACCTCCGCCGGGTCGCGCGGCGCCGGGTAGTAGCGGGCGAAGTGCTCGACCGTCTCCCGCACCGTGAGTTCTGCGGGCGCCGACTCGTCCTGCCAGACGATGCCGATCCGCGAGCGCCAGGCCCGGCTGCCGGCCGCCGGGTCGGCACCGAGGACGGTGACCTCCCCGCCGTCGCGCTCGCGGTGCCCCTGGAGGATCTCCACCGTGGTGCTCTTTCCGGCACCGTTGGGCCCGAGGAGCCCGAACACCTCGCCCTGCCGGATCGTCAGGTCCAGCCCGTCCACTGCGGTGACCTCGCCGTACTGCTTGCGAAGCCCCCGTACTTCCACCGCGTTCTGCGTCATGTCCCACATGGTGTGGCGGAATCCGCCATGCCGGTCCCCCCGTGCGCGGTCCTTGTCCCGCCCTTTGTCCCGCCCCTTGTTCCGTCCCTTGCTGCCGTCGGCCGGTGGACACCCGGCGCCGTACGGCACAATGGCCGGTGCTTGTTGACCTTGCAGATGCGGAGCGGGCGGTATGACGGCACGAGGCACGGACGCGGACACCTCCCCGAGGACCACCGTCGGCGGCAGCCGGGCGCTCGCCCTGCTGCTGGTGATCACGGGGGCGATGGGGCTGCTGGCCGCCTGGGTGATCACGATCGACAAGTTCAAGCTGCTCGAGGACCCGAACTTCGTCCCGGGGTGCAGCCTGAACCCGGTCGTCTCCTGCGGCAACATCATGAAGAGCGAGCAGGCGGCCGTCTTCGGCTTCCCGAACCCGATGCTCGGGCTGGTCTGCTACGGCATCGTGATCTGCGTCGGCATGAGCATCCTGGCCGGGGCGCGGTTCAGCCGCTGGTACTGGCTGACGCTGAACGCGGGCATGCTCTTCGGCGTCGTCTTCTGCGGCTGGCTGACGTACCAGTCGCTGTACAACATCAACTCGCTCTGCCTGTGGTGCTCCCTGGCCTGGGTCGCCACGATCTTCATGTTCTGGTACGTCACCGCGCACAACGTGCGCGAGGGGATGCTGCCGGCCCCGGGCTGGCTGAAGGCCTTCCTCGACGAGTTCGCGTGGGTCCCGCCCGTACTGCACGTCGGGATCATCGGGATGCTGATCCTGACCCGCTGGTGGGACTTCTGGACCTCGTGAGGCCCGCGAGGAGTGTCGGCGGCCTCGCATAGGCTTCCTGTGTGGAACCAGACCTCTTCACCGCCGCTGCCGAAGACCGCCAGGAGAAGGACCCGTCGAGCTCTCCGCTCGCCGTCCGCATGCGCCCGCGCACCCTGGACGAGGTCGTCGGCCAGCAGCACCTCCTGAAGCCCGGCTCCCCGCTGCGGCGACTGGTGGGGGAGGGCGCCGGCGGACCGGCCGGTGCCTCGTCGGTGATCCTCTGGGGGCCGCCCGGCATCGGCAAGACCACCCTCGCGTACGTGGTCAGCCAGGCCACGCAGAAGCGCTTCGTGGAGCTGTCGGCCATCACGGCCGGGGTGAAGGAGGTCCGCGCGGTCATCGAGGGCGCGAAGCGCGCGGCCGGCGGCTACGGCAAGGAGACCGTCCTCTTCCTCGACGAGATCCACCGCTTCAGCAAGGCTCAGCAGGACTCGCTCCTCCCCGCGGTGGAGAACCGCTGGGTGACGCTGATCGCCGCGACCACGGAGAACCCGTACTTCTCGATCATCTCCCCGCTGTTGTCGCGCTCGCTGCTGCTGACCCTGGAACCGCTGACGGACGGGGACCTGAGCGGGCTGATGCGGCGGGCGCTGACGGAGGAGCGGGGCCTGGGCGGGGCCGTGACCCTTCCGGCGGACGCCGAGGCGCACCTGCTGCGGATCGCCGGCGGCGACGCCCGGCGGGCGCTGACCGCGCTGGAGGCCGGGGCCGGGTCGGCGATCGCCAAGGGCGAGGCCGAGATCACGCTGCAGACGGTGGAGGAGGCCGTCGACCGGGCGGCGGTCCGCTACGACCGTGACGGGGACCAGCACTACGACGTGGCGAGCGCGCTGATCAAGTCGATCCGCGGCTCGGACGTGGACGCGGCGCTGCACTACCTGGCACGCATGATCGAGGCCGGGGAGGATCCCCGGTTCATCGCGCGCCGCCTGATGATCTCGGCGAGCGAGGACATCGGCCTGGCGGACCCGACGGCCCTGCCGCTCGCGGTGGCCGCGGCCCAGGCGGTGGCGATGATCGGCTTCCCGGAGGCCGCGCTGACGCTGTCGCACGCCACCATCGCGCTGGCGCTGGCCCCGAAGTCGAACACCGCCACGACCGCGATCGGAGCGGCGCTGGCGGACGTCCGGGCCGGGCTGGCGGGGTCCGTGCCGGCGCATCTGCGGGACGGGCACTACAAGGGCGCGGCGAAGCTGGGGCACGCGGTGGGGTACGTGTACCCGCACGACGTGCCGGGTGGGATCGCCGCCCAGCAGTACGCGCCGGACGAGGTCCACGGCAAGCGGTACTACGAGCCGACGCGGTACGGGGCGGAGGCGCGGTACGCGGACGTGGTGGAGAAGGTCCGGGAGCGGCTGCGGGGCGAGTGAGGGCGCGGCGCCGCTGCCGGGGCTCCGCCCCGGACCCCGCGCCTCAAACGCCGGCGGGGCTGGATTTTCCGCCCGGCGGGGCCGGAGTGCGCGGAGCGCACTTCCCGGGGAACGGTGGAAGGGCGGGTAGGGGACCGGCCCCGCGCAGGGGCAGCCGTGTCGACCGGGTCCGGCGGGCAGGCCCGGCCTGCGCTCAGTGGGAGGCCGCCGCGAGCAGCGTGTGCATCGCCCGGCGCAGGCCGCAGACGTCCGCCACGGGCTCCGGGAAGTCGAAGCGGGCGTCGAAGGAGCCGGCCGGGCCGCCCGTGAAGCGGACGCGCAGGCCCAGCCGGTCCAGGGCGAGCGGGACCGCCCTCATGCCCTCCGCCTCTCGGGGGCCCAGCAGGCCGGACAGTCCGCCGACCCGGTCGCCGTGGGCGGCGTGCAGGTGCTGGAGCAGTTCAGCCTCGTGGCCGACGAGGGGGTCGGGCTCGGCCGCGGGGAGGTCATCGGGGTCCACGTGCTCGGCGCCCCACAGGTCGTCCAGCGAGATCTCGCCGACCTCCAGCCGGAGCAGCATCCACGCCGGGCGGACCGTGTACGGGGTGTCCTGGGGCTCGGAGAGGCCCAGCAGCTCGCCCACCGGATGCCGCTCCGCCAGCAGGGCCGCGCACAGCGCGCGGTCGTCCCCGCGCACCGGGGTCAGCCACCCGGTCAGCCAGGCGCGGCCTCGGATACGATGTGGCACGGACACCGGCGCCACATCCGTGATCTCGATCACGGCGGTGAGGTCGTCGTCCTGGGCGTGAGCGGCTGCCCTGGCAGCCGCGGATTCTCCGGAAACAAGGAGAATCACGTCCCCGTCCGGGGTGACGGTCCGTGCGACCGGCATCCCTGTCCCGAACTCCTCGGAGCCGTGCGCGTCACGAGCACCGATCAGCGTGAGGGATACTGAGGCGTTGGACTCTACGAGGGTTCGTACGCGTTCGGCTCCGGTGAGCTGCCGAACGCCTTCCCTGGGACGCGGCTGACCTTGCTTATCGTCGGCGCAAGCGGATTCTGTTTCGTCTGAATCCGAACTGCGCTGCGCACTGGGCAGGGGGATCCCATGTGGTCGAGACATTACGTCCTCCTCGCTAAGGTAAGCCTCACCTAACTTACATGGAGGTAGGTTCCCCGTGAACCAGAAGCGACCCAAGGTCAAGAAGTCGCGTGCCCTCGGCATTGCGCTGACCCCGAAGGCCGTCAAGTACTTCGAGGCTCGTCCCTACCCGCCGGGCGAGCACGGCCGTGGCCGCAAGCAGAACTCGGACTACAAGGTCCGTCTGCTCGAGAAGCAGCGTCTGCGCGCTCAGTACGACATCTCTGAGCGTCAGATGGCCCGCGCGTACGACCGCGCCAAGAAGGCCGAGGGCAAGACGGGCGAGGCGCTGGTCGTCGAGCTCGAGCGTCGCCTCGACGCCCTGGTCCTGCGTTCGGGCATCGCCCGCACCATCTACCAGGCCCGCCAGATGGTCGTTCACGGCCACATCGAGGTCAACGGTGGCAAGGTCGACAAGCCGTCGTTCCGTGTCCGCCCGGACGACGTCGTGACCGTGCGCGAGCGCAGCCGCGAGAAGGTTCCGTTCCAGGTCGCCCGTGAGGGTGGCTACGCAGGCGAGGGCGAGACCCCCCGTTACCTGCAGGTCAACCTGAAGGCCCTGGCCTTCCGCCTGGACCGCGACCCGAACCGCAAGGAAATCCCGGTCATCTGCGACGAGCAGCTCGTCGTCGAGTACTACGCCCGCTGATCTTCCGGCAGGCGTAGCCCTCACAGGCTGGTGGAAACCCGCCGTCCCCTCCGGGGGGCGGCGGGTTTTCCGCTTCCCCGCCCGGTGCCGGTCCCCGCGTCCAGTGCGCGCCCGACCAGCGCCTCGCGGCTCAGCCTCCGTCCGTCCGCCGCGTACGCCGCGTAGCGCTCGGCGCCCAGCACCTCGCCGGCCCGCTCCTGGCACATCAGCCGCGGGGCGTTGAAGTACCCCGAGCCGAAGAGCCTGAGCCCCACCCCGTCCCACAGCGGCTCCGCCGCCCCCTGGAGCACCGCGGCCTCGGCGGCGTCGCCCTCCGCGACGGTGACCAGGGCCAGCAGCTCCAGGGCCAGCACCAGCCCCACCAGGTCGCGGAAGGCGTGGTTGATCTCCACGCACTCGGTGAGCAGCCGCCGCGCCTCCCGCGTGGCCCCCGCGTCCAGGGCCGCGTACGCGAGCACGTACAGGGCGTACGCCTTCGTCCAGCGCTCCCCGCGCTCCTCGCAGATCTCCCGGACCTCCTCGCACAGGGAGAGCGCGCCCGCCGGCTCTCCCTGGAAGGCCAGTGCCATGCCCAGTTCCACCTGGCACATCAGCACGTTGCTGTTCAGCTCCCCGGCGTCCCGGTAGCGCTCCAGCGCCGAGCCGAGCAGCTCCCCGGCCCGCTCCATGTCGTCCGAGACCAGCGCCAGGCAGCCGAGCCGGTGCACCGCGTAGGCCGCGGCCAGGGCGTTGCCGCTGCGCGCCGCGCCGTCCCGGCACTCGTACAGGGCGCTCGTGGAGGCCACCGCGTCCCCCTGGAGGGCGCACACGTAGCCCAGCACCCACAGCGCCTTCAGCCGCGAGGGCTCGTACCCGTCCGCCGTCCCGCCCCGGCACTCCAGGGTCCGGTCCAGCCAGTGCCTGCCCTCGGTCAGCCGGCCGCAGCCCGCCCAGTAGAACCACAGGGTGCCCGCCAGGTACTGGCCCAGGTGCACCTCGTCCGGCTCGTCCAGGCAGCACTCCAGCGCGAGCCGCAGGTTCGGCAGCTCCGCCTCCACCAGAGCGGCCACCTCCTCCTGGCGGGGGCTGAACCAGTCCGTCTCGCACCAGGTCGCCAGACCCATGTACCAGTCCCGGTGCCGCCGCCGCAGCCGCCCGGTGTCACCCGTCGACTCCAGCCATCCCGCCCCGTACTCCCGTACGGTCTCCAGCATCCGGTAGCGGATCCCGGCCGGGGTCTCCTCCCGGACCAGGAGGGACTGCGCCAGGAGCTCCCCGACCAGGTCGAGCACGCTGTCCACCGGCAGGTCGGGGCCCGCGCACACGTACTCGGCGGCGTCGAGGTCGAACTGCCCGGCGAAGACCGACAGCCGCGCCCACAGCAGCCGCTCCGCGGGCGTGCACAGCTCGTGGCTCCAGCCGATGGCGGTGCGCAGCGCCCGGTGCCGGGGGAGCACCCCGCGCGCGCCGCCCGTCAGCAGCGCGAAGCGGTCCTCGAGCCGGGCCAGCACCTGCGCGGGGGACAGCACGCGCAGCCGGGCCGCCGCCAGCTCCAGGGCGAGCGGGATCCCGTCCAGCCGGGCGCAGAGCTCGGTCAGCACCGCCCGGTCCGCCCCGGACACCCGGAACTCCGGGTCCGCCGCCGAGGCCCGCGCGGTCAGCAGGGCCAGCGACCCTTCCCCGTCGAGCGGGGCCAGCGGGAAGGCCAGCTCCCCGTCCAGGGCCAGCGGGCGCCGCCCGGCGGCGAGCACCCGCAGGCCGGGGGAGCGCCGCAGCAGCTCCCGTACCAGCTCGGCCGTCTCGTCGACCAGTTGCTCGAAGCCGTCCAGGACCAGGAGCAGCCGCCGTCCGGCAAGGTGCTCGGCCAGCACGGTCCGGGGCGGCCGGGTGGTGTGGTCGGTCAGCCCGAGCGCCTCGGACAGGGCGATCTCCAGCAGCGCGGGGTCCCGTACGGCGGCCAGCTCGGCCAGCCAGATCCCGTCGCAGTAGCGTTCCTGCGGCGCTCCGCCATCCTGCTCGGCGGCAGCCCGGGCCGCGGCGACCACCAGCCGGGACTTGCCCACCCCGCCCACGCCGGTCACGGTCACGAGCCGGGAGGAGTCCAGAAGCCGCCCCAGCGCGTCGAGCTCGGCACCCCTGCCGATGAACCCGCCCAGCTCCGAGGGAAGATTGCCCGTCTTCTGTCGCATGGGACACGCAGGGTACTGGCCCGTATGCGCTGCGTACAAGATGATCATGCCGGTCCCCGAATTCCGGTACTGCCGGGGATCTCGGGCGCGATAGGGTCGGAGGGCGAATCTTTTTGCAGTTCAAGTCCAGACGAGAGTGCGGTGTGAAGTGTCCGGTGGAGAGGTGGCCGGGATCCTCGTGGCCGTCTTCTGGGCGATCCTGGTCTCCTTCCTGGCCGTGGTGCTGGTGAGGCTGGCCCAGGTGCTCAAGGCGACCACCAAGCTGGTGGCCGAGGTCACCGACCAGGCCGTCCCGCTGCTGGCGGACGCCTCCACCACCGTCCGCTCCGCGCGCACCCAGCTCGACCGGGTCGACGCGATCGCGAGCGACGTCCAGGAGGTCACCTCCAACGCCTCCGCTCTCTCCTCCACCGTGGCCACCGCCTTCGGCGGGCCGCTGGTCAAGGTCGCGGCCTTCGGCTACGGCGTCCGCAAGGCGCTGGGCAAGACCCCGCAGGACGCGCCGCAGAAGACGTCCCGACGTAACGTGATCGTCGGCCGTACCGTGCCGGCGCCGCGCCGCCGGAAGCAGAAGGGCTGAGACCTCCGATGTTCCGCCGAGCCTTCTGGTTCACCGCCGGCGCGGCCGCCGGCGTGTGGGCCACCACCAAGGTCAACCGCAAGCTGAAGAAGCTGACGCCGGAGAGCCTCGCCGCCCAGGCCGCCGACAAGGCCGTGGAGGCGGGACACCGCCTCAAGGACTTCGCCCTCGACGTCAAGTCGGGAATGACGCAGCGCGAGGACGAGCTGAACGACGCACTGGGACTGCACCAGGATCCCGACCGGCCCGACAACGTCACCGCCCTGCCCGGGCCGCGGCGGCTGCGGGCCATCCAGAACGACAAGACCACCCCCCTGAAGTTTTCGTACAACCGGAATGAGGACCACTGATGGAGTCGGCTGAAATCCGCCGCCGCTGGCTGAGCTTCTTCGAGGAGCGCGGTCACGCCGTTGTCCCTTCGGCGTCGCTCATCGCGGACGACCCGACTCTGCTGCTGGTCAACGCGGGCATGGTCCCCTTCAAGCCCTACTTCCTCGGCGAGACCAAGCCCCCGGCTCCGCGCGCCACCAGCGTGCAGAAGTGCGTCCGCACGCCGGACATCGAAGAGGTCGGCAAGACCACCCGCCACGGCACGTTCTTCCAGATGTGCGGCAACTTCTCCTTCGGCGACTACTTCAAGGAAGGCGCCATCAAGTACGCCTGGGAGCTGCTCACCAGCTCCGTGGCGGACGGCGGCTACGGCCTGGAGCCGGAGAAGCTCTGGATCACCGTCTACCTCGACGACGACGAGGCCGAGACGATCTGGCGCGACGTGATCGGCGTCCCCGCCGAGCGCATCCAGCGCCTGGGCAAGAAGGACAACTTCTGGTCCATGGGCGTCCCGGGTCCCTGCGGCCCGTGCTCCGAGATCAACTACGACCGCGGCCCGGAGTTCGGCGTCGAGGGCGGCCCGGCCGTCAACGACGAGCGCTACGTGGAGATCTGGAACCTGGTCTTCATGCAGTACGAGCGCGGCGCCGGCGACGGGAAGGAAGACTTCCCGATCCTCGGCGACCTGCCGTCGAAGAACATCGACACCGGCCTCGGCCTCGAACGCCTCGCAATGATCCTGCAGGGCGTGCAGAACATGTACGAGACCGACACCCTGCGCGTGGTCATGGACAAGGCCACCGAGCTGACCGGCGTCCGGTACGGCGCGGCCAAGGACACCGACGTGTCCATGCGCGTGGTCGCCGACCACATCCGCACCTCCGTCATGCTCATCGGCGACGGCGTCACCCCGGGCAACGAGGGCCGCGGCTACGTGCTGCGCCGCATCATGCGCCGCGCCATCCGCAACATGCGCCTCATGGGCGCCACCGGTCCGGTCGTCAAGGACCTCGTGGACGTCGTGATCAACACGATGGGCCAGCAGTACCCGGAGCTCGTCACCGACCGCACGCGCATCGAGACCGTCGCGCTCGCCGAAGAGGCCGCCTTCCTGAAGGCCCTCAAGGGCGGCACGAACATCCTCGACACCGCCGTCACCGAGACCAAGGCCGTCGGCGGCAAGGTCCTCTCCGGCGAGAAGGCGTTCCTGCTCCACGACACCTGGGGCTTCCCGATCGACCTCACCCTGGAGATGGCCTCCGAGCAGGGCCTCTCCGTGGACGAGGCCGGCTTCCGCCGCCTGATGCAGGAGCAGCGCGACCGCGCCAAGGCCGACGCCAAGGCCAAGAAGACCGGCCACGCCGACGTCTCCTCGTACCGCGAGATCGCCGACACCGCCGGCGCCACCGAGTTCACCGGCTACGCCACCACCCAGGGCGAGTCCACCATCGTCGGCCTCCTGGTCAACGGCGTCTCCGCGCCCGCCGCCTCCGAGGGCGACGAGGTCGAGGTCGTCCTCGACCGCACCCCCTTCTACGCCGAGGGCGGCGGCCAGCTCGCCGACCAGGGCCGCATCAAGCTCGACTCCGGCGCGATCATCAACGTCCGCGACGTCCAGCAGCCGGTCCCCGGCGTCTCGGTGCACAAGGGCTCCGTCCAGGTCGGCGAGGTGACGGTGGGCGCCTCCGCGTACGCCGCCATCGACGTGAACCGCCGCCGGGCCATCGCCCGCGCCCACTCGGCCACCCACCTGACCCACCAGGCGCTGCGCGACGCCCTCGGCCCGACGGCCGCCCAGGCCGGTTCCGAGAACTCGCCCGGCCGCTTCCGCTTCGACTTCGGCTCCCCGAACGCCGTCCCCGGCTCGGTCCTGACCGACGTCGAGCAGAAGATCAATGACGTGCTCTCGCGTGAGCTCGACGTCACCGCCGAGGTCATGAGCATCGACGAGGCGAAGAAGCAGGGCGCCATCGCCGAGTTCGGCGAGAAGTACGGCGAGCGCGTGCGCGTCGTCACCATCGGCGACTTCTCCAAGGAGCTGTGCGGCGGCACGCACGTCGGCAACACCAGCCAGCTCGGCCTGGTGAAGCTGCTCGGCGAGTCCTCCATCGGCTCCGGCGTGCGCCGCGTCGAGGCCCTCGTCGGCGTGGACGCGTACAACTTCCTCGCCAAGGAGCACACGGTCGTCGCCCAGCTCCAGGAGCTGGTCAAGGGCCGTCCGGAGGAGCTGCCGGAGAAGATCGCCTCCATGCTCGGCAAGCTGAAGGACGCCGAGAAGGAGATCGAGAAGTTCCGCGCGGAGAAGGTCCTCCAGGCTGCCGCCGGCCTCGCCCAGAACGCCCAGGACATCCACGGCGTCGCCCTCGTCGTCGGCCAGGTGCCGGACGGCACGGGCGCCGACGACCTGCGCAAGCTGGTCCTCGACGTCCGCGGCCGCATCCCGGGCGACCGTCCGGCCGTGGTGGCCCTCTTCACCGTGGCGAACGACCGTCCGCTGACCGTCATCGCCACGAACGAGGCCGCCCGCGAGCGCGGTCTCAAGGCCGGTGACCTGGTGCGCACGGCCGCCAAGACCCTCGGTGGCGGCGGCGGCGGGAAGCCGGACGTCGCCCAGGGCGGCGGCCAGAACGCCGCCGCCGTGCCGGAGGCCATCGCCGCGGTCGAGCGCCTCGTCGTAGAGACGGTCTGACGATGACACTGCGCCGTGGCCGCCGGCTCGCCATCGACGTCGGGGACGCCCGGATCGGGGTCGCCTCGTGCGACCCCGACGGGGTGCTCGCCACACCGGTGGAAACCGTCCCGGGCCGGGACATCCCCTTCGCCCACCGGCGACTGCGGCAGCTCGTCGAGGAGTACGAGCCCCTCGAAGTCGTGGTCGGCCTCCCCCGCTCGCTCAGCGGGCGGGAGGGGCCGGCCGCGGCCAAGGTGCGGGCCTTCGCGAACGAACTCGCGAAGGGCATCAAGCCCGTGACGGTCCGTCTGGTGGACGAGCGGATGACCACGGTCACCGCCGCCCAGGGGCTGCGGGCCTCGGGGAAGAACGCGAAGAAGGGCCGGTCGGTCATCGACCAGGCAGCCGCTGTGGTGATCCTTCAGAACGCTCTTGAGACCGAACGGGTATCAGGTAATCCGCCTGGTGAGTGCGTCGAAGTGGTTGTCTGATCGCGGTACGGTAACGTTCCGCGCGATGAGACGGCATTCGAACAGCCGTCGCTTTCGTCTCGCGGCACTAGGGGACCGATGACTGAGTATGGACGGGGCCACGGCTCCGAACCGTGGCACCCCGAGGATCCCCTGTACGGGGACCAGGGGTGGACCGGGCACCAGACCCAGCAGGGACAGGTGCCCTACGGCGGTGAGCACCAGCAGTACGCGCAGGACCCGCAGTACCAGCAGCAGTACCCACAGCAGCAGTACCCCCAGCACCCGCAGCAGCAGGGCTATGCGCCGCAGTACCCGCAGCAGGCCCAGCAGCAGCAGTACCCCCAGCAGGCCCAGTACCCCCAGCAGGCGCAGCAGCCCCAGCAGCCGGTGTACGACGCCCAGGGCTGGGACACCGGTCAGCAGCAGCAGTACGTCGCCACGGCCCCGGCCGACCCCTACGCCGGAGTGGACCCGTACGCCCAGCAGAACGCGGCCGGGTACCCGGGAGAGAGCCCGGACCTCTACACGACGGCCGAGGCCTACCCGCCGCCGCAGCCCCCGAACCTGCGCCACCTCGAGCCCCAGCTGCCCGAGCAGCAGGAGGAGGAGCCCGAGGCCTCGTTCCTCGCCGGTGGCGGCGACGAGGACGGGGAGGACGGCGGCGGCGGGCGCCGCGGCGGCCGCTCCAAGGGCGGCAAGCCCAAGAAGCGCAGCGGCGCGGCCTGCCTGATCGCCTCCCTCGTCATCGTGGGCGTGCTCGGCGGCGGCGGGTACTACGGCTACACCTACATCAAGGACAGGTTCGGTGCCGCCGAGGACTTCGCGGGCGAAGGCACCAGCGAGATCGTCGACGTCGAGATCCCCAAGGGTGCGGGCCTGGGACAGATGGGCCGGATCCTCAAGGAGGCCGGCGTGGTCGCCAGCGCCCAGGCCTTCGTCGACGCCGCGAACGCCAACCCCAAGGGCAAGTCCATCCAGCCCGGTGTCTACCCGATGCAGAAGAAGATGTCGGGTGCGGCCGCCGTCGCGCTGATGATCGACCCCACCAAGCTGAATGTCATCACCGTCACCGAGGGCATGCGCAACGCCAAGGTGTACGAGGCGATCGACAAGAAGCTGGGCAAGCCGGAGGGCACCACCAGGGAGATCGCCCTGCGCGACGCCAAGAACCTCGGACTGCCGGCCTGGGCCGGCAACAACCCGAAGCTCATGGACCCGCTCGAGGGCTTCCTGTACCCGACGCGCTACGACCTCAGCAAGGACAGCACCCCGGAGTCCCTGCTCAAGCAGATGGTCAAGAACGCGTCCGACAAGTACGCGGAGCTGGGCGTCGAGGGCAAGGCCAAGGAGCTGGGCCTGGAGAACCCGCTCCAGGTGATCACGGTCGCCAGCCTCGTCAACGCCGAGGGCAAGAACCACGACGACTTCCGGAAGATGTCCGAGGTCGTCTACAACCGCCTGAAGAAGACGAACGACGTCACGAACCAGAAGATCGAGTTCGACTCCACCTACAACTACGCCAAGGGCCAGAGCGAGATCAACTTCAATCTCAAGGAAGCCCAGGCGTTCAACAACCCCTACAACACGCACTTCATCAAGGGACTGCCCGTCGGCCCGATCGGGAACCCGGGCATGGACGCGCTGACCGCTACGCTCAACCCGGATCACGGCGGCTGGATGTTCTTCGTGTCGGTCGACGGCAGCACGACGACCTTCACCAAGACCTACGACGAGCACCTCAAGCTCGTGGCCGAGTTCCAGGAACGGCAGAAGCAGAAGAACGGCGGTTAGCGGGACATGTCACACATAAGGGCCGCGGTGCTGGGTTCGCCCATCGAGCACTCCCTCTCACCGGTGCTGCACCGCGCCGCCTACCAGGAGCTCGGCCTCGAGGACTGGTCCTACGACCGCTTCGAGATCGACGAGGCCGCGCTCCCCGGGTTCGTCTCCGGACTCGGCCCCGAGTGGGCCGGGCTGTCGCTGACCATGCCGCTGAAGCGGGCGATCATCCCGCTGCTCGACGCGATCAGCGACACGGCCGCCTCCGTCGAGGCCGTCAACACGGTCGTCCTCACCAAGGACGGCCGCCGCCTCGGCGACAACACCGACATCCCCGGCATCGTCGCCGCGCTCCACGAGCGCGGCGTCGAGAAGGTCCCCTCCGCCGCCATCCTCGGCGCCGGGGCCACCGCCTCCTCGGCGCTCGCCGCCCTCTCGCGGATCTGCACCGGCGAGGTCACGGCGTACGTCCGCTCGCAGGCGCGGGCCGACGAGATGCGCGGCTGGGGCGAGCGGCTCGGCGTCGCCGTCCGCACCGCCGACTGGTCCGAGGCCGCCGGGGCGCTCTCGGCGCCGCTGGTGATCGCGACCACCCCGGCCGGCACGACGGACGCCCTGGCCGCCTCGGTGCCCGAAGGGGCGGGCACCCTCTTCGACGTCCTGTACGACCCCTGGCCGACCGCCCTCGCGGCCGCCTGGGACCGCCGCGGCGGCAAGGTCGTCGGCGGCCTGGACCTGCTGGTCCACCAGGCCGTGCTCCAGGTCGAGCAGATGACCGGACGCACCCCGGGCCCGCTCGCCGCCATGAGGGCCGCCGGAGAACGGGCGCTGGCCGCCCGTTAGGCTCCCGGCCTGCGCATTCGGTCAGGGGGAGGGCGCATGGAAGAGACGGATGGCGGGCAGCTGCTCGCGTCGAAGTGGGACATCGTCCCCCGCATGATCGGCGGCCTGCTCAGAGTGGTGTTCGGCAGCCTCCCCGAACCGGTCCAGGTGATCGTCCTCGGAATCATCGGTTCCGCGGCCCTGTGGATGGCGATCACCTGGCTCCGCGAGCGCTTCACCCGGGCCACCTGACGGACAAGGCGTCCGATTGCTGGACCGAGGCCCATCAAACCCCCTCGGACGTGGGAGGATCGGGTACGGCGGGTCAGGGCCGCGCACCCGATCGCGCCATCGCTGTACCAGGCGCGAGCATGAGGAGCATCGTTGAGCAGGTTGCGTTGGCTGACCGCCGGGGAGTCGCACGGACCGGCGCTGGTAGCGACGCTGGAGGGGCTTCCCGCCGGCGTTCCGGTCACCACTGAGCTGGTGGCCGACCATCTGGCCCGTCGCCGGCTCGGTTATGGGCGCGGCGCCCGCATGAAGTTCGAGCAGGACGAGATCACCTTCCTGGGCGGTGTCCGGCACGGGCTCTCGCTCGGTTCGCCCGTCGCGGTCATGGTCGGCAACAGCGAGTGGCCCAAGTGGGAGACGGTCATGTCGGCCGACCCGGTCGACCCCTCGCTGCTCAAGGACACCGGCCGCAACGCGGCGCTGACCCGGCCGCGGCCGGGTCACGCGGACCTCGCGGGCATGCAGAAGTACGGCTTCGACGAGGCCCGGCCGATCCTGGAGCGCGCCAGCGCCCGCGAGACCGCCGCCCGCGTCGCCCTCGGCGCGATCGCCCGCTCCTTCCTCAAGGAGGTCGCGGGCATCGAGATCGTCTCGCACGTGGTGGAACTGGCCGCGGCCAAGGCCCCGTACGGCGTCTACCCGACCCCCGCCGACGTGGAGAAGCTCGACGCCGACCCGGTGCGCTGCCTCGACGCGGACGCGAGCAAGGCGATGGTCGCCGAGATCGACCAGGCCCACAAGGACGGCGACACCCTGGGCGGTGTGGTCGAGGTGCTCGCGTACGGAGTGCCCGTCGGCCTCGGTTCGCACGTCCACTGGGACCGCCGCCTCGACGCCCGCCTCGCCGGCGCGCTCATGGGCATCCAGGCCATCAAGGGCGTCGAGGTCGGCGACGGCTTCGAGCTCGCCCGGGTGCCCGGCTCCAAGGCGCACGACGAGATCGTCTCCACCCCCGAGGGCCTCAAGCGCACCTCCGGCCGCGCAGGCGGCACCGAGGGCGGTCTGACCACCGGCGAGCTGCTGCGCGTCCGCGCCGCGATGAAGCCCATCGCGACCGTGCCGCGCGCCCTCGCCACCGTGGACGTCGCCACCGGTGAGGCGACGGTGGCGCACCACCAGCGCTCCGACGTGTGTGCGGTCCCGGCCGCCGGCATCGTCGCCGAGGCGATGGTCGCCCTCGTGCTGGCCGACGCGGTCGTCGAGAAGTTCGGCGGCGACTCGGTCCCCGAGACCCGCCGCAACGTGCAGTCGTACCTCGACAACCTGCAGATCCGGTGACGGGCGGACCGAACGGACCCGGCGGCCCGGTCGTCGTACTCGTCGGCCCGATGGGCTCCGGCAAGTCCACCGTCGGCGGCCTGCTCGCCGCACGGCTCGGCGTCCCCTACCGGGACACCGACGCGGACATCGTCGCGGCCCAGGGCCGTGAGATCTCCGACATCTTCGTCGACGAGGGCGAGCCGTACTTCCGCGAGCTGGAGCGGGAGGCGGTCGCCGCCGCCGTCGCCGGGCACGCGGGAGTCCTCGCCCTCGGCGGCGGCGCCGTCCTCGACGAGGGCACCCGCGCGCTGCTGTCCGGGCTGCCCGTCGTCTACTTGTCGATGGACGTCGAGGAAGCCGTGCGGCGCGTGGGCCTCGGCGCCGCGCGCCCGCTGCTCGCCGTCAACCCGCGCCGCCAGTGGCGCGAGCTGATGGACGCCCGGCGCCACCTGTACACCGAAGTCGCGCGCGTCGTGGTGGCCACCGACGACCGCACCCCCGAAGAGGTCGCCCAGGCGGTCCTCGACGCTCTGGAGTTGAAGGACGTATGACGGACCAGGTGACGCGGATCCAGGTCGGCGCGAGCGCAGGCCATGACGCGTACGAGGTGCTGGTCGGGCACCAGTTGCTCGGCGAGCTCGGCACCCTCGTCGGCACGAAGGCCCAGCGGGTCGCCGTGATCCACCCCGAGGCCCTGGCCTCGACCGGTGAGGCACTGCGCGACGACCTCGCCGGGCAGGGCTACGAGGCGATCGCCATCCAGGTGCCGAACGCCGAGGAGGCCAAGACCGCAGAGGTGGCCGCGTACTGCTGGAAGGCGCTCGGCCAGTCCGGCTTCACCCGCACCGACGTCATCGTCGGCGTCGGCGGGGGAGCCACGACCGACCTCGCGGGCTTCGTCGCGGCCACCTGGCTGCGCGGGGTGCGCTGGATCGCCGTGCCGACCACGGTCCTCGCGATGGTGGACGCGGCGGTCGGCGGCAAGACCGGCATCAACACCGCCGAGGGCAAGAACCTGGTGGGCTCCTTCCACCCGCCGGCCGGTGTGCTGTGCGACCTGGCGGCGCTGGACTCGCTGCCGGTCAACGACTACGTCAGCGGTCTCGCCGAGATCATCAAGGCCGGATTCATCTCCGACCCGAAGATCCTCGAACTGATCGAGGAGGACCCGCAGGCGGCCCGTACGCCGGCGGGCCCGCACACCTCCGAGCTGATCGTGCGGTCGATCCGGGTCAAGGCCGACGTGGTCTCCAGCGACCTCAAGGAGTCGGGGCTGCGCGAGATCCTCAACTACGGCCACACCCTCGCGCACGCCATCGAGAAGAACGAGCGCTACAAGTGGCGGCACGGCGCGGCCGTTTCCGTCGGCATGGTCTTCGCCGCCGAGCTGGGCCGCCTCGCGGGCCGCCTCGACGACGCGACCGCGGACCGGCACAAGACGGTCCTCGCCTCGGTCGGCCTGCCGCTGACCTACCGCGGTGACCAGTGGCCGAAGCTGCTCCAGACCATGCAGGTCGACAAGAAGTCGCGGGGCAACCTGCTGCGCTTCATCGTCCTGGACGGGCTGGGCAAGCCGACCGTGCTGGAGGGCCCCGACCCGGCGCACCTGATCGCCGCCTACGGTGAGGTGTCGGCGTGAGCCGCCGCGTGTTCGTCCTGAACGGGCCGAACCTGGGCCGGCTCGGCTCCCGCGAGCCCGACGTGTACGGGGCCACCTCGTACGCCGGGCTGGTGGAGAGCTGCCGCTCGCTGGGCGAGGAGCTCGGCTTCGACGTCGAGGTCCGCGAGACCAACGACGAGGGCGAGATCGTACGGTGGCTCCACGAGGCGGCGGACGGCAAGATCCCGGTCGTGATCAACCCGGGTGCCTTCACGCACTACTCGTACGCCATGCGGGACGCGGCGGCGCAGCGCACCGCGCCGCTGATCGAGGTGCACATCTCGAACCCGTACGCCCGTGAGTCGTTCCGGCACACCTCGGTCATCGCGGCCGTGGCGACCGGTACGGTGGCGGGCTTCGGCCTCGGTTCCTACCGGCTGGCGCTGCGCGCCCTGGCGGAGGAAGTCTCCCTCTGAGGGCACGCGTGGGAGGCCGGGCCTCCGCCGTCATATAACGTTCTCGCATCAGTCGCCTGAACGAGACGGAGTGGCAGCGGATGCACCAGGGAACGGGCGGCGGCGCAGGCTGGGGGCAGGCGGGGCACCCCCCGCCGACGCCTCCGCAGCCTCCGATACCGCAGGCGCACGGCTGGCCGGGTCCGCCTCCGCCCACTCAGCCGGGCATGCCCCCGCATCCGGCGCACCCGGGCCCGCACCCGCCGGTCCCGGGCGCGCCCCCGCACGTGCCGCCGCCGGCCGTGCCGGAGGCGACCGGGCACATCCCGCTCCCACCGGCCGCGCCGCGCACCGGTGGGGCCGTCCTCGCCGTACTGCTGATCGGCCCGGCAGGGGCGGGCAAGACCACCGTGGCGCGGCACTGGGCGAGCACCCGGCCCGTGCCGACCGCCCACGTCAGCCTCGACGACGTCCGTGAGTGGGTGTGCTCGGGCTTCGCCGATCCGCAGGCGGGCTGGAACGAGCACTCCGAGGCCCAGTACCGGCTGGCCCGCCGCACCTGCGGCTTCGCCGCCCGCAACTACCTGGCCAACGGGATCTCCTGCATCCTCGACGACGCCGTCTTCCCCGACCGGCCGGTGGTCGGCCTCGGCGGCTGGAAGCGGCACGTGGGCCCGGCGCTGCTGCCCGTGGTGCTGCTGCCCGGGCTGGAGATCGTCCTGGAGCGCAACGCGGCCCGCTCGGGCAACCGGCGGCTCTCCGACGAGGAGGTCGCACGGATCCACGGGCGGATGGCCGGCTGGTACGGCTCCGGCCTGCCGATCATCGACAACTCGCACCTGGACGTCGAGGGGACGGCACGCGCCCTCGACGAAGCGCTGGCGCGGGCGCTGGCCTAGCCCGTTCCCAGTGCTGCCGCGCCACGGCCGGGGCTCCGCCCCGAACCCCGCGCCTCAATCGCCGGCGAGGCTGGATGTGGCTGCTGCCGTCCGCCGTGTGCGGCCGGCTTGCCCGGAGGGCAATTTCAGCCCCCGGCGATTGAGGCGCGGGGGAGCGGGGGCGGAGCCCCCGGACAACGGCGCCGCACGGTGCGACCGCAGACGGACGCGCTCACCAGGCCGGATGCGCGGGGCGCTCGTAGGCTCGAAGACATGTCAGACGTGTACGCCGCACGCCGCGGCCTGCTTCGTGACCGCTGCGCCGCCGCGGGGAACGCCGCCGCTCTGATCACCCGTCCGGCGAACGTCCGCTACCTCTCCGGGGCGTCCCCGCAGGGCGCCGTGCTGTTCGTCGGGCCCGTCGAGGACGTGCTGTTCTGCGCGGCCCCGCCCACCGGTGAGGCCGACGAGGGCCGTCTCGACGAGGGCCTCAGGCTCTCCGTCCTGACGGGTCCGGGCGCGGACCCGGCGGTCGCCGCCGCGGACATGGCGGCGTCCGTCCGCGCCGACTCCCTCGCGGTGGAGGAGCACCACCTCACCGTCGCCCGCCACCGGGCCCTTCGCTCCGTGGCGCCCAAACTGCGTCTCGCCGACCTCGGGACGGCGGTGGAGCAGCAGCGCCTCGTCAAGGACGAGGAGGAGATCACCTGCCTGCGGATCGCCGCCGAGATCGCCGACCAGGCCCTCGGGGAGCTGCTGGAGTCCATCCTGGTCGGCCGTACCGAGCGCCACCTCGCCCTGGAGCTGGAGCGGCGCCTCGTCGACCACGGGGCCGACGGCCCGGCCTTCCCGACCTCCGTGGGCACCGGCCCGCACTCCGGCCGGTCCCGGCACCGTCCCTCCGACCGCAGGGTCGAGGAGGGCGACTTCCTCTCCGTCTGCCTCGGTGCCAACTACCGCGGCTACCGGTGCGAGATCGGCCGTACCTTCGTGATCGGCACCACCCCCGCCGACTGGCAGATCGAGCTGTACGACCTCGTCTTCCGGGCCCAGCGGGCCGGACGGGAAGCCCTGCTGCCGGGTGCCGCGTACCGCGACGTGGACCACGCGGCCCGCTCCGTACTGGACTCCGCGGGCCACGGGGAAGCCCTCGCTCCGTGGACCGGACACGGTGTCGGCCTCGAAATCGACGAGGACCCGCAGCTTGCACCTACGGCAATGGGTAAACTGGACGCTTGCGTGCCGGTCACCGTCGAACCGGGGGTTCACCTCCCGGGCCGGGGAGGTGTCCGGATCGATGACACGCTCGTCGTGCGCCCCGAGGCGGACGGCGGTCCCGAGCTACTCACCATTACGACCAAGGAGCTGCTCGCGCTCTAGCCCGCTGAGCCGGGCTGTGTGCGCCTCCCTGGTCTTCCAGTGCAGGAGATTCCGCAACCGTGGCTTCCACGAACGACCTCAAGAACGGCATGGTGCTCAAGCTCGACGGTGACCAGCTCTGGTCCGTCGTCGAGTTCCAGCACGTCAAGCCCGGCAAGGGCCCGGCCTTCGTGCGCACCAAGCTCAAGCACGTGCTCTCCGGCAAGGTCGTCGACAAGACGTTCAACGCCGGCACGAAGGTCGAGACGGCCACCATCGACCGCCGCGACATGCAGTTCTCTTACATGGACGGCGAGTACTTCGTCTTCATGGACATGCAGACCTACGACCAGCTGATGGTCGACCGCAAGGCCGTCGGCGACGCCGCCAACTTCCTCATCGAGGGCTTCACCGCCTCCGTGGCGCAGCACGAGGGCTCCGTGCTCTACGTCGAGCTCCCGGCCGCCGTCGAGCTGGTCATCCAGCACACCGACCCGGGCGTCCAGGGCGACCGCTCCACCGGCGGCACCAAGCCGGCGACGCTGGAGACGGGCCACGAGATCCAGGTCCCGCTCTTCGTGAACACGGGCGAGAAGGTCAAGGTCGACACCCGCACCAGCGACTACCTCGGCCGGGTGAACAGCTAACCGTGGCTGCCCGGAGCAACGCGCGCAAGCGTGCTTTCCAGATCCTGTTCGAGGCCGACCAGCGCGGGGTGCCCGTGCGCGAGGTCCTCGCTGACTGGATCCGCCACGCGCGGTCGGACGACCGGCAGCCGCCGGTCAGCGCCTTCACGATGGATCTCGTCGAGGGTTACGCCGACAAGGTGAACCGCATCGACGACCTGATCGTCACCTACGCCGTGGACTGGGAGCTCGACCGCATGCCGGTCGCTGACCGGAACATCCTGCGGCTCGGTGCCTACGAGCTGATCTGGGTGGACGACACCCCGGACGCCGTGGCCATCGACGAGGCCGTCCAGCTGGCCAAGGAGTTCTCGACGGACGAGTCCCCTGCGTTCGTCAACGGGCTGCTGGCCCGTTTCAAGGACCTGAAGCCGAGCCTGCGCCGGGGCGAGTAGCCTCCGGCGGGTTCGGGTCGAGCGGAGGGGCCGCAGCGGACGCTGCGGCCCCTCCGCTCTTTGCTGCCCCGGCCATGGCTCGTGGCCGGGGCAGCATGCAGAACGGCGGGTGCCGGGAGCCCTCCGGACTCCCGGCACCCGCCGGTAAACGTTTCTGCTGTGACTGCCCGGACTAGATGTCCTCGTGGGCCACCGCGCGACGCGCATCCGCGTCGAGGACGCCCCAGCTGATCAGCTGCTCGGTCAGGACCGAGGGGGACTGGTCGTAGATGACGGCCAGGGTGCGCAGGTCGTCCTGGCGGATCGACAGCACCTTGCCGTTGTAGTCCCCGCGCTGGCTCTGGATCGTGGCCGCGTAACGCTGGAGCGGACCGGCCTTCTCGGCGGGCACGCCCGCCAGGCGCTCCAGGTCGAGACGCAGCTTCGGCGGCGGCTCGGCAGCCCCGCCGGGAGTGGTGCCGGGCAGCAGTTCCTGCACCGGAACCCCGTAGAAGTCCGCCAGCTCGGCAAGGCGCTGGACGGTCACGGCGCGGTCCCCGCGCTCGTAGGACCCGACCACCACGGCCTTCCACCGGCCCTGCGACTTCTCCTCGACACCGTGGAGGGAGAGGCCCTGCTGGGTGCGGATGGCGCGGAGCTTGGCCCCGAGCTGTTTGGCGTATTCGCTGGACATAACGCTCCCGGACGCTGTGACGCTGTGACGGTATGGACAACGCGACCAATTGCGGCTCCGCCGCGCGGTTGGTAACTCACTGTGAGGTTACGCAGCGTTACTTGGGTGCGTCAAGCCGAATGGTCTCCATCGCCCCCTTAAGAGGGGCCCCAGGAGCCCCGTGCGCGCTCCCGCGCACCAGCCCCGTGCCGGTTCACCGCCGAGCCCCTGGTACCGTGTGAGACGTACATCAGACGTCCTTTAAGGTCCGTCCCGTGAGGCGGAGAAGGAGGTCCTTTTCATGGACGCTCAGAACGCTGACGTCATGCGCCCCGTGCTGGAGGCGCAGGACATCGCCCGGGTCCTGACCCGGATCGCCCACGAGATCGTCGAACGCGCCAAGGGCGCCGGCGACGTGGTGCTCCTCGGCATTCCCACCCGCGGTGTCTTCCTCGCCCGCCGGCTGGCCGCCAAGCTCGAAGAGATCACCGGCACGAAGATCCCGGTCGGCTCCCTCGACATCACCATGTACCGCGACGACCTGCGCATGAAGCCCGCCCGCGCGATCGGCCGCACCGAGATCCCCGGCGACGACATCGACGGACGCCTCGTCGTCCTCGTCGACGACGTGCTCTTCTCCGGCCGCACCATCCGCGCCGCCCTCGACGCCCTCGGCGACCTCGGCCGCCCCCGCGCCGTGCAGCTCGCCGTCCTCGTCGACCGCGGCCACCGCGAACTGCCGATCCGCGCCGACTACGTCGGCAAGAACCTCCCCACGTCGCTGCGGGAGATCGTCAAGGTCCAGCTCCAGGAGGAGGACGGCCGTGACGCCGTGCTGCTCGGCCAGCGGACCGCCCAGGCAGCCGGGCACTAGCCCGTACGGGCGGACGGGCCCCGGCCGGGGCCCGCGCCGCAGCCTGCCCTGCCCACCGCGCTGAACACTGCGCTGCCCACGGCGCTGTTCGAAAACCCGGCCAGCCAGCCAGCCCTCCTGACCTACGGAGCCATCCAGATGAAGCGCCATCTCATCTCGGCCGCCGATCTCACGCGCGACGACGCCGTCCTGATCCTCGACACCGCCGAGGAGATGGCCCGCGTCGCGGACCGGCCGATAAAGAAGCTGCCCACCCTGCGCGGCCTGACCGTCGTGAACCTCTTCTTCGAGGACTCGACCCGCACCCGGATCTCCTTCGAGGCGGCCGCCAAGCGGCTGTCCGCCGACGTCATCAACTTCTCCGCCAAGGGTTCCTCGGTTTCCAAGGGCGAATCCCTGAAGGACACCGCCCTGACCCTGGAGGCCATGGGCGCCGACGCGGTCGTCATCCGCCACCACGCCTCCGGCGCGCCCTACCGGCTCGCGACCTCCGGCTGGATCGACTCCGCCGTGATCAACGCCGGCGACGGCACCCACGAGCACCCCACCCAGGCCCTGCTGGACGCCTTCACCATGCGCCGCCGCCTCGTCGGCCGCGACGCCGGGCTCGGCAAGGACCTGAACGGCCGCCGGATCACGATCGTCGGCGACGTCCTGCACAGCCGGGTGGCCCGCTCCAACGTCCAGCTGCTGCACACCCTCGGCGCCGAGGTCACCGTCGTGGCCCCGCCGACCCTGGTCCCGATCGGCGTCGAGAGCTGGCCCTGCGAGGTCTCGTACAACCTCGACGACGTGCTGCCGAAGTCCGACGCTGTGATGATGCTGCGTGTGCAGCGCGAACGCATGAACGCGGCCTTCTTCCCGACCGAGCGCGAGTACTCCCGCCGGTACGGGCTCGACGGCGACCGCATGGCGAAGATGCCCGAGCACGCCATCGTGATGCACCCCGGCCCGATGAACCGCGGCATGGAGATCACCGCCGAGGTCGCCGACTCCGACCGCTGCACGGCCGTCGAGCAGGTCGCCAACGGCGTCTCCACCCGGATGGCCGTCCTGTACCTGCTGCTCGGAGGCTCCGAGCCCGCCGTCACCACCACCGCCGCCCGTACCGAGGAGACCAAGTAACCATGAGCAAGATCCTTATCCGCGGCGCGAAGGTACTCGGTGGCGAGGCGCAGGACGTCCTGATCGACGGCGAGACCATCGCGGAGGTCGGCCAGAACCTCTCCGCCGAGGGCGCGACCGTCATCGAGGCCGAGGGCCAGGTCCTCCTCCCGGGCCTCGTCGACCTGCACACCCACCTGCGCGAGCCCGGCCGCGAGGACTCCGAGACGGTCCTGACCGGCACCCGCGCCGCCGCGAGCGGCGGCTACACCGCCGTCTTCGCCATGGCGAACACCTTCCCCGTCGCCGACACCGCCGGCGTCGTCGAGCAGGTCTGGCGCCTGGGCAAGGAGTCCGGCTACTGCGACGTGCAGCCCATCGGCGCCGTCACCGTCGGCCTGGAGGGCAAGCAGCTCTCCGAGCTGGGCGCCATGCACGACTCCGCCGCCCGCGTCACCGTCTTCTCCGACGACGGCAAGTGCGTGGACGACGCCGTGATCATGCGCCGCGCCCTGGAGTACGTGAAGGCCTTCGGCGGCGTCGTCGCCCAGCACGCCCAGGAGCCCCGCCTGACCGAGGGCGCCCAGATGAACGAGGGCGTCGTCTCCGCCGAGCTGGGTCTGGGCGGCTGGCCGGCCGTCGCCGAGGAGTCGATCATCGCCCGCGACGTCCTCCTCGCCGAGCACGTCGGCTCCCGCGTCCACATCTGCCACCTCTCCACGGCCGGCTCCGTCGAGATCGTCCGCTGGGCCAAGTCCCGCGGCATCGACGTCACCGCCGAGGTCACCCCGCACCACCTGCTCCTCACGGACGAGCTGGTCCGCTCGTACAACGCGGTCTACAAGGTCAACCCGCCGCTGCGCACAGAGAAGGACGTGCTGGCCCTGCGCGAGGCGCTGGCCGACGGCACGATCGACATCGTCGCCACCGACCACGCCCCGCACCCGCACGAGGACAAGGACTGCGAGTGGGCCGCCGCCGCCATGGGCATGGTGGGCCTGGAGACCGCGCTCTCCGTCGTCCAGCAGACGATGGTCGAGACCGGACTGCTCGACTGGGCGGGCGTCGCCGACCGCATGTCCTTCGCCCCGGCGCGGATCGGCAGCCTGGAGAACCACGGCCGCCCCGTCTCGGCAGGTGAACCCGCGAACCTGACCTTGGTCGATACCTCGTACCGTGGTGTCGTGGACCCCGCACACTTCGCCTCCCGCAGCCGCAACACGCCTTACGAGGGCCGTGAGCTGCCGGGTCGCGTCACTCACACCTTCCTGCGGGGCCGGGCAACGGTCGTGGACGGGACGCTGGCGTGACACCTGCAGTAATCCAACTGGCCGCCGAGGCCGCCGAACGGCAGTCGGCGGAGGTGACCAGCTTCGGCGCCCGCATGGCGTGGGTCGTCGGCCTGGCCGTCTTCGTCGCCTTCGTCTACTGGCTGATGCGGCAAGGCTGGAAATGGCGAGGGGCCCTGCAGAACGATCTGCCGGAGCTCCCCGCCGCCCCCGACGGTCTCCCCGCGCACCGGCTGGCCCTGACCGGCCGGTACCACGGGTCCACCACCGCCGGACAGTGGCTCGACCGGATCGTCGCCCACGGCCTGGGCCTCCGCAGCCGGGTGGAGCTCACGCTCACCGATGCGGGCCTCGACGTGGTCCGACCGGGTGCCAACGACTTCTTCGTACCGGCCGCGCAACTGCGCGGCGCCCGCCTCGACAAGGGAATCGCGGGCAAGGTACTCACCGAGGGCGGACTGCTCGTCGTCACATGGGCGCACGGCGACAAGCTGATCGACTCCGGATTCCGCTCCGACCGCGCGGCCGAACACGCCGCCTGGGTCGAAGCCATCAATGACATGAACCAATCCATCACGACGGAAGGCGCCGAACGATGACGACCTCCACCAGGGGAGCAGACAAAACTCCCGCCGTACTCGTCCTGGAGGACGGTCGGATCTTCCGTGGCCGCGCCTACGGCGCCCACGGGGAGACCTTCGGTGAGGCCGTGTTCTCCACCGGCATGACCGGCTACCAGGAGACCCTCACCGACCCGTCGTACCACCGGCAGGTCGTCGTGATGACCGCCCCGCACGTGGGCAACACCGGCGTCAACGACGAGGACCCCGAGTCCTCCCGCATCTGGGTCTCCGGCTACGTCGTGCGCGACCCCGCGCGCGTCCCCTCCAACTGGCGCTCCCAGCGCTCGCTGGACGAGGAGCTGGTCCACCAGGGCGTCGTCGGCATCAGCGGCGTCGACACCCGCGCGCTCACCCGCCACCTGCGCGAGCGCGGCGCCATGCGCGTCGGCATCTTCTCCGGCAACGCCATCGCCGACGACGGCACCCTCCTCGCGAAGGTCCGCCAGGCCCCCGAGATGAAGGGCGCGAACCTCTCCGCCGAGGTCGCCACCAAGGAGACCTACGTGGTCCCCGCCATCGGTGAGAAGAAGTTCACCGTGGCCGCCGTCGACCTGGGCATCAAGGGCATGACCCCGCACCGGATGGCCGAGCGCGGCATCGAGGTCCACGTGCTGCCCGCCACCGCCACCGTCGAGGACGTGTACGCGGTGAACCCGGACGGCGTCTTCTTCTCCAACGGCCCGGGCGACCCGGCCACCGCCGACGGCCCCGTCGCCGTCATGCAGGGCGTCCTGGAGCGCAAGACCCCGCTCTTCGGCATCTGCTTCGGCAACCAGATCCTGGGCCGCGCGCTCGGCTTCGGCACCTACAAGCTGAAGTACGGCCACCGCGGCATCAACCAGCCGGTGCAGGACCGCACCACGGGCAAGGTCGAGGTCACCGCGCACAACCACGGCTTCGCCGTCGACGCGCCCCTCGACAAGGTCTCCGAGACCCCCTACGGCCGCGCCGAGGTCTCCCACGTCTGCCTGAACGACAACGTCGTGGAAGGCCTCCAGCTGCTCGACCAGCCGGCCTTCTCCGTCCAGTACCACCCCGAGGCCGCCGCGGGCCCGCACGACGCCGCGTACCTCTTCGACCGCTTCACCGCCCTGATGGAGGCCGATCGTGCCTAAGCGCACCGATATCCAGTCCGTCCTGGTCATCGGCTCCGGCCCGATCGTCATCGGACAGGCCGCCGAGTTCGACTACTCCGGCACCCAGGCCTGCCGCGTCCTCAAGGCCGAGGGCCTGCGCGTCATCCTGGTGAACTCCAACCCGGCGACGATCATGACCGACCCGGAGATCGCCGACGCCACGTACGTCGAGCCGATCACCCCCGAGTTCGTCGAGAAGATCATCGCGAAGGAGCGCCCCGACGCGCTGCTCCCGACCCTCGGCGGCCAGACCGCGCTCAACACCGCCATCTCCATGCACGAGCAGGGTGTGCTGGAGAAGTACGGCGTCGAGCTCATCGGCGCCAACGTCGAGGCCATCAACAAGGGCGAGGACCGCGACCTCTTCAAGGGCGTCGTCGAGGCCGTCAAGGCCAAGATCGGTTACGGCGAGTCCGCCCGCTCGGTCATCTGCCACTCGATGGACGACGTCATCGCCGGCGTCGACACCCTCGGCGGCTACCCGGTCGTCGTGCGCCCCTCCTTCACCATGGGCGGCGCCGGCTCCGGCTTCGCGCACGACGAGGAAGAGCTGCGCCGCATCGCCGGCCAGGGCCTCACGCTCTCCCCGACCACCGAGGTGCTCCTGGAGGAGTCCATCCTCGGCTGGAAGGAGTACGAGCTGGAGCTGATGCGCGACACCAAGGACAACGTGGTCGTCGTCTGCTCCATCGAGAACTTCGACCCGATGGGCGTCCACACCGGTGACTCGATCACCGTCGCCCCGGCGATGACGCTCACCGACCGCGAGTACCAGCGGCTGCGCGACATCGGCATCGCGATCATCCGCGAGGTCGGCGTCGACACCGGCGGCTGCAACATCCAGTTCGCGATCGACCCGGTCGACGGCCGCGTCATCGTCATCGAGATGAACCCGCGCGTCTCCCGCTCCTCGGCGCTCGCGTCGAAGGCCACCGGCTTCCCGATCGCCAAGATCGCCGCCAAGCTGGCCATCGGCTACACGCTCGACGAGGTCCCCAACGACATCACCGAGAAGACGCCGGCCTCCTTCGAGCCGACCCTCGACTACGTCGTCGTCAAGGCCCCGCGCTTCGCCTTCGAGAAGTTCCCGGTCGCCGACGCCACCCTCACCACCACCATGAAGTCGGTGGGCGAGGCCATGGCCATCGGCCGCAACTTCACCGAGGCGCTCCAGAAGGCCCTGCGCTCCCTGGAGAAGAAGGGCTCGCAGTTCACCTTCGTCGGCCCCGTCGGCGACAAGGCGGAGCTGCTCGCCACCGCCGTCCGCCCGACCGACGGCCGCATCAACACCGTCATGCAGGCCATCCGCGCCGGCGCCAGCCAGGAAGAGGTCTTCGAGTCCACGAAGATCGACCCCTGGTTCGTCGACCAGCTCTTCCTGATCAAGGAGATCGCCGACGAGCTGGCCGCCGCCGAGAAGCTCCACCCCGAGCTGCTCGCCGAGGCCAAGCGCCACGGCTTCTCCGACACCCAGATCGCCGAGATCCGCGGCCTGCGCGAGGACGTCGTCCGCGAGGTCCGCCACGCGCTGGGCATCCGCCCGGTCTACAAGACGGTCGACACCTGCGCCGCCGAGTTCGCCGCGAAGACCCCGTACTTCTACTCGTCCTACGACGAGGAGTCCGAGGTCGCCCCGCGCGAGAAGCCCGCGGTGATCATCCTGGGCTCCGGCCCGAACCGCATCGGCCAGGGCATCGAGTTCGACTACTCCTGCGTCCACGCCTCCTTCGCGCTCAGCGACGCGGGCTACGAGACCGTGATGGTCAACTGCAACCCGGAGACCGTCTCCACCGACTACGACACCTCCGACCGCCTGTACTTCGAGCCGCTCACGCTCGAGGACGTGCTGGAGATCGTCCACGCCGAGTCCCTCGCGGGCCCGATCGCGGGCGTCGTCGTACAGCTCGGCGGCCAGACCCCGCTGGGTCTCGCGCAGGCCCTCAAGGACAACGGCGTCCCCGTCGTCGGCACCTCCCCGGAGGCCATCCACGCCGCCGAGGACCGCGGCGCCTTCGGCCAGGTCCTCGCCGACGCCGGCCTGCCCGCCCCCAAGCACGGCACCGCCACCACCTTCGCCGGTGCCAAGGCGATCGCCGACGAGATCGGCTACCCGGTCCTCGTCCGCCCGTCCTACGTGCTCGGCGGCCGCGGCATGGAGATCGTCTACGACGAGGCCCGCCTGGAGTCGTACATCGCCGAGTCCACCGAGATCAGCCCCACCCGGCCGGTCCTGGTCGACCGCTTCCTCGACGACGCCATCGAGATCGACGTGGACGCCCTCTACGACGGCCACGAGCTCTACCTCGGCGGCGTCATGGAGCACATCGAGGAAGCCGGCATCCACTCCGGCGACTCGGCCTGCGCCCTGCCCCCGATCACCCTCGGCGGCCACGACATCAAGCGCCTGCGCGCCTCCACCGAGGCCATCGCCAAGGGCGTCGGCGTCCGCGGCCTGATCAACATCCAGTTCGCGATGGCGGGTGACATCCTCTACGTCCTGGAGGCCAACCCGCGCGCCTCCCGGACCGTCCCCTTCACCTCGAAGGCGACCGCCGTCCCGCTCGCGAAGGCCGCCGCCCGCATCTCGCTCGGCACCACCATCGCCGAGCTGCGCGCCGAGGGCCTGCTGCCGAAGACCGGCGACGGCGGCACGCTGCCGATCGACGCGCCGATCTCCGTCAAGGAGGCCGTCATGCCGTGGTCGCGCTTCCGCGACATCCACGGCCGCGGCGTGGACACCGTCCTCGGCCCGGAGATGCGCTCCACCGGCGAGGTCATGGGCATCGACGCCGTCTTCGGCACCGCCTACGCCAAGTCGCAGGCCGGCGCGTACGGCCCGCTGCCCACCAAGGGCCGCGCGTTCATCTCCGTCGCCAACCGCGACAAGCGCTCGATGATCTTCCCGGCGCGCGAGCTCGTCGCCCACGGCTTCGAGCTGCTCGCCACCTCCGGCACCGCCGAGGTGCTGCGCCGCAACGGCATCAACGCCACCGTGGTGCGCAAGCTCAGCGAGGGCGAGGGCCCGAACGGCGAGAAGACCATCGTCCAGCTCATCCACGACGGCCAGGTCGACCTGATCGTCAACACCCCGTACGGCACCGGCGGCCGCCTCGACGGCTACGAGATCCGCACGGCGGCCGTGGCGCGCAGCGTCCCGTGCCTGACCACGGTCCAGGCGCTCGCCGCGGCCGTCCAGGGCATCGACGCGCTGAACCACGGCGACGTGGGCGTCCGCTCGCTCCAGGAGCACGCGGAGCACCTGACCGCGGCCCGCGACTAGCAGCCCGTACCAGGGAGGGGGACACCGGATTCGCGAGAGCGACGGGTGTCCCCCTTCCCATGAGCGCAGAGGGATTTCTCGGACGATGTACAAACTGTTCTTCAACCTGGTCTTCAAGCGGATGGACCCGGAGCAGGCCCACTACCTGGCCTTCCGCTGGATCCGCCTCGCGGCCCGCACCCCGGTCCTGCGCACCTTCGTCGCGGCCGCCCTCGCGCCCCGCTACGAGGAGCTGCGCACCGAGGCGCTCGGCCTGCGGATGCACGGCCCCTTCGGCCTCGCGGCCGGCTTCGACAAGAACGCGGTCGCCATCGACGGCATGTCGATGCTCGGCTTCGACCACATCGAGATCGGCACCGTCACCGCCCAGGCCCAGCCCGGCAACCCGAAGAAGCGCCTCTTCCGCCTCGTGCCGGACCGCGCGCTGATCAACCGGATGGGCTTCAACAACGAGGGCTCGGCGGCCGTGGCGGAGCGCCTGGCGGCCCGCAACCCCGTCTTCAAGACCGTCGTCGGCGTGAACATCGGCAAGACCAAGGTCGTCCCCGAGGAGGAGGCCGTCGGCGACTACGTGACCTCCACCGAGCGCCTGGCCCGCCACGCCGACTACCTCGTCGTGAACGTCTCCTCGCCGAACACGCCCGGCCTGCGCAACCTCCAGGCCACCGAGTCGCTGCGCCCGCTGCTGACCGCCGTAAGGGAAGCCGCGGACCGGGTCGTCACCGACCGCCGGGTCCCGCTGCTGGTCAAGATCGCCCCGGATCTCGCGGACGAGGACGTCGACGCCGTCGCCGACCTCGCCCTGGAGCTGGGCCTGGACGGCATCATCGCCACGAACACGACCATCGCCCGCGAGGGCCTGGGGCTGAAGTCCTCGCCGTCCCTCGTGAAGGAGACCGGCGGCCTGTCCGGCGCACCCGTCAAGGAACGCTCCCTGGAGGTCCTGAGGCGCCTGTACGCCCGCGTGGGCGACCGGATTGTGCTGGTGGGCGTCGGGGGCATCGAGAACGCCGAGGACGCCTGGCAGCGGATCCTGGCGGGCGCCACCCTGATCCAGGGCTACAGCGCGTTCATCTACGAGGGCCCCTTCTACGCCCGCGCCATCCACAAGGGCCTGGCCGCACGCCTGGCCACCAGCCCGTACGCGACGCTCGCCGAAGCGGTGGGCGCGGAGACCCGAAAGGCAGCGAAGTGAGCCCTGTGACCCCCTTCGGCACCCGCCTCCGCGAGGCGATGGACACCCGCGGCCCGCTGTGCGTGGGCATCGACCCGCACGCCGCGCTGCTGGAGCAGTGGGGCCTGCAGGACGACATCGCGGGCCTGGAGCGCTTCTCCCGCACGGTCGTCGAGGCGCTGGCCGACTCGGTGGCGGTCTTCAAGCCGCAGGCGGCCTTCTTCGAGCGGTTCGGCTCGCGGGGCGTCGCGGTGCTCGAGCAGACCGTGGCCGACGCCCGCGCGGCCGGCACGCTGGTCGTCATGGACGCCAAGCGGGGGGACATCGGCTCGACCATGGCGGCCTACGCCTCCGCCTTCCTGGACCCGGCCTCGCCGCTGTTCTCGGACGCGCTGACGGTCTCCCCGTACCTGGGCTACGGCTCGCTCCAGCCGGCGGTCTCGCTGGCGCGGGAGTCCGGGGCGGGCCTGTTCGTCCTGGCCCTGACCTCGAACCCGGAGGGGGCCGAGGTCCAGCGCGCCGTCCGCGAGGACGGCCGGTCGATCGGCGCGACGATGCTGGCGCACCTGGCGGCGGAGAATGCGGGCGCGGAGCCCATGGGCTCCTTCGGGGCGGTCGTGGGCGCCACACTGGGGGACCTGTCCTCCTTCGACCTGGACATCAACGGGCCGCTGCTGGCGCCCGGCCTGGGTGCGCAGGGCGCGACCCCGGCGGACCTGCGGCACGTCTTCGGCGCGGCCGTGCGCAACGTCGTCCCGAACGTGTCGCGGGGCGTGCTGAAGCACGGACCGGACGTGGCGGCCCTCCGCGCGAGCGCGGCCGCGTTCGCGGACGAGATCCGCGAGGCCGTCGCCGCGTAACGGCCTGCGGCCACGCCCGCCCACCTCTCACGGCCCGGCCCCGGGGCAGCCCCGGGGCCGGGCCGTGGTCGTCGGCGCGGCCCACGGACCTCCGCCCCCGACCCCGCTCCTCGAATGCCGGAGGGGCTGAAGACCCGGAACGCGGATTCGGGCCCGCCGGACAGGCGCGTCGCACGTATTGACGAAATTCGAACGGCCTTCATCGGACAAAACCGGGGTGTTATGTCCTTGATGTACGGTTCAGTGGAGGCTGACCAGGACTTTTCGTTCGTTCTCGCTGACTCCGGCCGCCTTGGCCGCTAGTCTCCGAGCAGAGTGAACGTGCAGCGAACGAGTAACACCGCTGTTCGGGAGCTCGTGTGGTGTGGTGCCCTCGGGTTACCCACTGGTCCGTATCCGACAGTTCGACATCCGAGGTGACGTAGGCGTGGCTCTTCCGCCCCTTACCCCTGAACAGCGCGCAGCCGCGCTCGAAAAGGCCGCCGCGGCTCGCCGGGAGCGGGCCGAGGTCAAGAATCGACTCAAGCACTCCGGCGCCTCCCTCCAGGAGGTCATCAAGACGGGGCAGGAGAACGACGTCATCGGCAAGATGAAGGTCTCCGCCCTGCTGGAGTCCCTCCCTGGCGTGGGCAAGGTGCGCGCCAAGCAGATCATGGAGCGCCTCGGCATCTCCGAGTCGCGGCGTGTCCGAGGTCTCGGCTCCAACCAGATCGCCTCTCTGGAGCGCGAGTTCGGCAGCACCGGCGCCTGAGGCGTCGCCTGAAGTTCTCCCGGCGTTCTCAGGCAGTCCCGAGAACCTGGATAATCGCTCTATGGCAGCAGAGGTTCGTCCGCGGCTGACCGTGCTCTCCGGCCCTTCGGGGGTCGGCAAGAGCACGGTCGTCGCGCATATGCGCAAGGTCCACCCCGAGGTCTGGCTCTCGGTGTCGGCCACCACCCGCAAGCCGCGGCCCGGTGAGCGACACGGAGTCCAGTACTTCTTCGTCAACGACGACGAGTTCGACAAGCTGATCGCCAACGGCGAGCTGCTGGAGTGGGCCGAGTTCGCGGGCAACCGCTACGGCACACCACGCGGCGCGGTGCTGGAACGCCTCGACAACGGCGAGCCGGTACTGCTGGAGATCGACCTCCAGGGCGCACGGCTCGTCCGCGAGTCGATGCCCGAGGCCCAGCTGGTCTTCCTGGCCCCGCCGAGCTGGGACGAGCTGGTCCGCCGGCTCACCGGGCGCGGCACCGAATCGCCCGAGGTGATCGAGCGCCGACTCGACACCGCCAAGATCGAACTCGCTGCCGAGTCCGAGTTCGACACCACCCTGGTCAACACCTCCGTCGAGGACGTGGCGCGTGAGCTGCTAGCCTTGATGGAAGTTGTCTGATCTTTTATCCATCTTCGGAAGGTAGAGCGTGTCCTCTTCCATCACCACGCCCGAGGGCATCATCAACCCGCCGATCGACGAGCTGCTCGAGGCCACGGACTCGAAGTACAGCCTCGTGATCTACGCGGCCAAGCGTGCGCGTCAGATCAACGCGTACTACTCGCAGCTCGGTGAGGGCCTGCTGGAGTACGTCGGCCCGCTGGTGGACACCCACGTCCACGAGAAGCCGCTTTCGATCGCGCTGCGCGAGATCAACGCGGGACTGCTGACCTCCGAGGCCATCGAGGCCCCGGCCCAGTAAGACATGACATCGCCACCACAGGCCCGGCAGCACGGCTGCCGGGCCTGTGGTGTGTCATAGGTACGGACGCAACCGATCACGGGAGAAGCAGTGGACAAGCCGAAGGTCGTGCTGGGGGTCAGCGGCGGGATCGCCGCCTACAAGGCGTGCGAACTGCTCCGCCGGCTGACCGAGTCCGGGCACGACGTGCGCGTGGTGCCCACGGCGGCGTCGCTGAACTTCGTCGGGGAGGCCACCTGGGCCGCCCTGTCCGGCAACCCGGCCTCCACCGAGGTGTGGGAGTCCGTCCACGAGGTCCCGCACGTGCGGATCGGGCAGGGCGCCGACCTCGTCGTCGTCGCCCCGGCCACGGCCGACATGCTGGCCAAGGCCGCCCACGGGCTCGCGGACGACCTGCTCACGAACACCCTGCTCACCGCCCGCTGCCCGGTGGTCTTCGCCCCCGCCATGCACACCGAGATGTGGGAGCACCCCGCCACCCAGGAGAACGTGGCCACGCTGCGCCGGCGCGGCGCCGTCGTCATCGAGCCCGCCGTCGGCCGGCTCACCGGCAAGGACACCGGCAAGGGGCGGCTGCCCGACCCCGAGGAGATCTTCGAGGTGTGCCGCCACGTCCTGCGGAGGGGCGGCGCGGCCGGGGCGGACCTCGCCGGCCGCCACGTGGTCGTCAGCGCGGGCGGCACCCGGGAGCCGCTCGACCCGGTGCGCTTCCTCGGCAACCGCTCCTCCGGCAAGCAGGGGTACGCACTGGCCCGCACCGCCGTCGCCCGCGGGGCCCGGGTCACCCTCGTCTCGGCGAACGCCGCCCTCGCCGACCCGGCCGGGGTGGACGTCGTACGCGTGGGGACCGCGGTCCAGCTGCGGGAGGCCGTGCTGAAGGCGGCCGCCGACGCCGACGCCGTGGTGATGGCCGCGGCCGTGGCCGACTTCCGGCCCGCCCGGTACGCCGGAGGCAAGATCAAGAAGAAGGACGGGGAGGAGCCCGCGCCCGTCGCCCTCGTGCGCAACCCCGACGTCCTCGCGGAGATCTCGGCGGACCGGGCCCGCGAGGGGCAGGTCGTGGTGGGCTTCGCCGCCGAGACCGACGACGTCCTCGCCAACGGGCGCGCCAAGCTCCGGCGCAAGGGGTGTGATCTTCTCGTCGTCAACGAGGTCGGGGAGGCCAAGACCTTCGGTTCGGAGGAGAACGAGGCGGTCGTCCTCGGCTCCGATGGCTCCGAGCTTCAGGTCCCCTATGGTCCCAAGGAGGCGCTGGCCGATGTGATTTGGGACCAGGTCGCCCTCCGGCTCCCGGTCCGGCGCGCCCTCTAGCGGATCCCTTCTCCTTCCCCCGCGGTTAGGTCAGAATGGAGTGCCGCAGCTCACACGGCTCCCATAAGGCGAGACGGGTGGACCGACCGACTGCGGCAACCGATAAACTGCATTCGGAACGTGATCGGGCGCAGCCCCTGGTGTGGTTCCGCCAAATGACTCAGACAGCAGCCGCTGCAAACCCAGGGAGCGTTGTGTCCCGTCGTCTGTTCACCTCGGAGTCTGTGACCGAGGGCCACCCCGACAAGATCGCTGACCAGATCAGCGACACGATCCTCGACGCGCTCCTCACCGAGGACCCGACCTCGCGCGTGGCCGTGGAGACCCTCATCACCACCGGTCTCGTCCACATCGCGGGCGAGGTGACGACGAAGGCGTACGCCCCGATCGCGCAGCTCGTCCGCGAGAAGATCCTGGAGATCGGCTACGACTCCTCGAAGAAGGGCTTCGACGGCGCCTCCTGCGGCGTGTCCGTCTCCATCGGCGCGCAGTCCCCGGACATCGCGCAGGGCGTCGACACCTCGCACGAGACCCGCGTCGAGGGCGACGAGGACGAGCTCGACAAGCAGGGCGCCGGCGACCAGGGCCTGATGTTCGGCTACGCCTGCGACGAGACCCCCGAGCTGATGCCGCTCCCGATCCACCTGGCGCACCGGCTCTCCCGCCGGCTGTCCGAGGTCCGCAAGAACGGGACCATCCCGTACCTGCGTCCCGACGGCAAGACCCAGGTCACCATCGAGTACGACGGCGACAAGGCCGTCCGCCTCGACACCGTGGTCGTCTCCTCGCAGCACGCCTCGGACATCGACCTGGACTCGCTGCTCGCTCCCGACATCCGCGAGTTCGTCGTCGAGCACGTGCTGGCCCAGCTGATCGAGGACGGCATCAAGCTCGACACCGAGGGCTACCGCCTCCTGGTCAACCCGACCGGCCGTTTCGAGATCGGCGGCCCGATGGGCGACGCCGGCCTCACCGGACGCAAGATCATCATCGACACGTACGGCGGCATGGCCCGCCACGGCGGCGGCGCCTTCTCCGGCAAGGACCCGTCGAAGGTCGACCGCTCCGCCGCCTACGCGATGCGCTGGGTCGCCAAGAACGTGGTCGCCGCCGGCCTCGCCTCGCGCTGCGAGGTCCAGGTCGCGTACGCCATCGGCAAGGCCGAGCCCGTCGGCCTCTTCGTCGAGACCTTCGGCACCGCGAAGGTGGAGGTCCAGAAGATCGAGGACGCGATCAGCGAGGTCTTCGACCTGCGCCCGGCCGCGATCATCCGCGACCTGGACCTGCTGCGCCCGATCTACGCCCAGACCGCCGCCTACGGCCACTTCGGCCGCGAGCTGCCGGACTTCACCTGGGAGCGCACCGACCGCGTCGAGGCGCTGCGCGCCGCCGCCGGCCTGTAAGCGCAATCCGCTCCACCTACCGCCCCGGACCTGCTGGTCCGGGGCGGTATTGCGTTGCCGCCCCCGTACGGACGGCATAGCCTGCTCCCGCCCTCCCGGTGCGAGGGGTGACGGCTTCATCTGGAGTCGGGCGCGAGCCCGGCGTTGAAGGACCGCAGTCCCGCCGCCGCCCGCCGAGACCTCGGGAGGGCGCAGACTTGTCGGTGCCCTTTGGTAAGAATGCTGCTGTGAGCAGCGAGAACGAACCCGTCGCAGAAGGCCCTGGCGGCCCGCCGGAACAGCTCGCGCTCATCCGGGAGATGGTCGCCGAGGCGAAGGCCAAGGCGCCCAAGGCCAAGCCGCGCACGTGGCGCGGGGCCGCCCTCGCCGAGGAACTGCCCGTGGCCCGCGTCCTGGTGAACAAGGGCGTGCTCCACCTCGACCGGCTCTTCGACTACGCGGTCCCCGCCGAACTCTCCGAGACCGCCCAGCCCGGCGTCCGCGTCCGGGTCCGCTTCGGCGCGGGGTCCCACCGGGTGCAGGGCGGCCGCCGCGAGGGCGGCGGGCTGATCGACGGCTTCATCGTCGAGCGGCGCGCCGAGTCCGACTACAACGGGGCCCTGGCGGCCCTCGCCCAGGTCGTCTCGCCCGAGATCGTCCTGGGCCCCCGCATGCTCTCGCTCGCCCGGGCCGTCGCCGACCGGTACGCGGGCAGCCTGGCCGACGTGCTCCAGCTCGCCCTGCCCGCCCGGAGCGCCCGGGCCGAGGCCAAGCCCTCCCCTGAGCCGCTGCCCCCGCCCGCCGCGCCCGAGCCCGGCGGCTGGCGGAGCTACGGCTCCGGCCCCGCCTTCCTGCACGCCCTCGCCACCGGCGGCGCCCCCCGCGCCGTGTGGACGGCGCTGCCCGGCCCCGGCTGGGCCGACGAGCTCGCCCGGGCCATGGCCGCCACGCTCGCCTCCGGCCGCGGGGCCCTCGCCGTGGTGCCCGACGGCCGCACCGCGGCGCGGGTGGACGCCGCCCTGACCGCCCTGCTCGGGGAGGGAAGGCACGCTCTGCTGACCGCGGAATCCGGGCCCGAGAAGCGCTACCGCCAATGGCTCGCGGTCAGCCGGGGCTCGGTGCGGGCGGTCGTCGGCACCCGCGCCGCGATGTTCGCCCCCGTACGGGACCTCGGGCTGGTGGCGATCTGGGACGACGGGGACTCCAGCCACAGTGACGACCGCGCCCCCTTCCCGCACGTGCGGGAAGTGCTCGAACTGCGCGCGGTCAGCGACGGCTGCGGCTTCCTCGTCGGCGGTACGAGCTGCACGGTGGAGGCCGCCCAGCTCGTCGAGTCCGGCTGGGCCCGGCCGCTGGCCGCCGACCGCGAGACGGTACGGGCCCGCGCCCCCCGGATCCGGACCGTGGGCGACGAACTGCTGGCCCGCGACGAGGCCGCCCGGGCCGCGCGACTGCCGAGCCTGGCGTGGGAGACCGTACGTGAGGGGCTCAAGACCGGGCCCGTACTGGTCCAGGTGCCGCGGCGCGGCTACGTGCCCCGGCTGGCCTGCGAGCGGTGCCGCACACCGGCCCGCTGCACGGTCTGCGCCGGACCGCTGGAGGCCCCCGACGAGCGGGAGCTGCACTGCGGGTGGTGCGGGCGGGGCGAACCGTCCTGGCACTGCGAGGAGTGCGGCTCCTTCCGGCTGCGGGCCCAGGTGGTGGGCGCACGGCGCACGGCCGAGGAGCTGGGCCGGGCCTTCCCGGCCGTTGCCGTACGGACTTCCGGGCGCGACCACGTCCTGGACGAGGTACCGGACCGGCCCGCGCTGGTGGTGTCCACCCCGGGGGCCGAGCCGGTCGCGGCGGGCGCCGGGTACGCGGCGGCGCTGCTGCTGGACGGCTGGGCCATGCTGGCCAGGCCCGACCTGCGGGCCGGGGAGGACGCGCTGCGGCGGTGGATCGCCGCGGCCTCGCTGGTGCGCGGGGACGGCCAGGTCGTCGTGGTCGCCGAGCCGACGCTGCGGCCGGTGCAGGCGCTGGTGCGGTGGGATCCCGTCGGGCACGCGGTGCGGGAGCTCGCGGAGCGGGCGCAGCTCGGGTTCCCGCCGGTGTCGCGGATGGCGGCGGTCGCCGGGCGCGGGGAGGCCGTGGAGGCCTTCCTGGCGGGGGCGGGGCTGCCGCCGGACGCGGAGATCCTGGGGCCGGTGCCGATGCCGGGGCGGCGGGGGGAGCCGTCGCCGGGGGAGCGGGCGCTGGTCCGGGTGCCGCCGGGCAGCGGGGCGGCGTTGGCTGCCGCGCTCAAGTCGGCGCAGGCGGCGCGGATGGCGCGGGGGGTGGCGGCTGGTGATGCGGTCCGAGTCCGCATCGACCCCCCGGACATCGGCTGACGGCCGCGCCGGCTGCCGCTGCTGCTGGGTGGGGCCGCTGCGCGGGCCGTCCCCACCCCGCCCCGCGGGTCCGGGTAGAGCCCGGGGAACGGTGGAAGGGCGGGCAGGGGACGGCGCCCCGCAGGGAACGACCCCCGCCGGGGCGGGCGCGGTGCGGCGGGGTCGGAGGGGCGGCTCGGCCGTCGGGGGTCGGCGTCCCGACGGTCAGCCGTTGCGGGGGCCCGGGAGGGCCGGGGAGCCCTCGCGCAGGGGCTGCGGGGGTACCGAGCGGGCGGCCGGGATCGTGGGGAGAGGACCCAGCGTCCGGGTGGTCGTCCCCTCGGCCAGCGGCTCCGCGGCGGCGTCCGGGCTCTGCGCGCGCCTGGCCCCGTAGCGGCGGTGCACGGCCTGCTTGGTGACGCCGAGCGCCGAGCCGACCGCGTCCCACGAGAAGCCGAGCGAGCGGTCGAAGTCCACCGCGGCCGTGACCAGCGTTTCGACGCTGTCCCGCAGCTCCTGCGCGAGGCGGACGGTGGGCGCGGGCGCCCGGCCGTAGACGACGAATCCCGTGGAGGGGCCGGAGCGGCGCGGGCGGTACACGTTGCCGAGCTGGGCGGTGAGCGTACGCAGAGCATCCACCTGGCGGCGAACCCGCTCGATGTCACGCACCAGCAGGTGCAGGCTGGCCCGGGCTTGGGCGTCGTGGGTGGCGTGGTCGGCCATGAAGAAGCCTCTCGAACCGGTGCTGGGGGGCGGATCGGGCCGCAGACACCGTTCGCGAAGCGGCCCGTACTGGTCAATCTCCTTTGACCAACGCGCCACCCGTCGACCAGGTCACGCTGTGGGGGCGTGTCGGCATATGCGAGAGGCGCGCGCTTGTACGTACGCCCCCTCGACGGCCCAGGTGGGCCAAGGGACTCCGGCCCCATAGACTGGTGCGCTGCTGACAGCCGAGATAGCGAGGTAGGACCCCAGTGAAGCTCGTCTTCGCAGGCACCCCCGAGGTCGCCGTACCCGCCCTGGACGCCCTGATCGCCTCCGGGCGGCACGAGGTCGCCGCCGTCGTCACCCGGCCCGACGCCCCGGCCGGGCGCGGGCGCAGGCTCGTCGCCAGCCCGGTCGCCGAGCGCGCCGAAGAGGCCGGGATCGAGGTCCTCAAGCCCGTCCGGCCGCGCGACCCCGAGTTCCAGGCCAGGCTGCGCGAGATCGCCCCGGACTGCTGCCCGGTCGTCGCCTACGGGGCGCTGCTCCCCAAGAGCGCGCTGGAGATCCCGAAGCACGGGTGGGTCAACCTGCACTTCTCACTGCTGCCGGCCTGGCGCGGAGCCGCGCCCGTGCAGCACTCGATCATGGCGGGGGACCAGGTCACCGGCGCCTCCACGTTCCTGATCGAGGAGGGCCTGGACTCCGGCCCGGTCTACGGGATCCTCACCGAGGAGATCCGCCCGACCGACACCAGCGGCGACCTGCTGACCCGCCTGGCCTTCGCCGGCTCCGGGCTGCTGGCCGCCACCATGGACGGCATCGAGGACGGCACCCTGCGCGCCGTCGGCCAGCCCGCCGACGGGATCTCCCTCGCGCCGAAGATCACCGTGGAGGACGCCCGGATCGACTGGACGGCCCCCGCGATGCGCGCCGACCGCGTGGTGCGCGGCTGCACCCCGGCGCCGGGTGCGTGGACCGTGTTCCGCGGGGAGCGGCTCAAGGTGATCTCCCTGGGCCTGGTGCCCGACCGCACCGACCTGGAGCCCGGCGTCCTGGCCGCGGCCAAGAACAACGTGTACGTCGGCACCGGCTCGCACGCCGTGGAGCTGCTGTGGGTGCAGCCCCAGGGCAAGAAGCCGATGCGGGGCGCCGACTGGGCCCGCGGGGTGCGGATCGCGCCCGGCGAGCGCGTCGGCGGCACCGACGTAGGCTGAAACCCGTCCCCACCGTCGGACCCGGCCGAATCCCGTCGGGTCCGGCCGGACCATCCCTCCAGCACCTCGTAAATCCGGAGCACCTTTCACGTGAGCGAACAGCCCCGCCGTCGTCCCGCCGCAGGCGCGGGAGGCAAGCAGAACAAGTCGGCCAAGCCCTACCGGCGGCCCCAGAAGGACCCGGTGCGGATGCTGGCCTTCGAGGTGCTGCGGGCGGTGGACGAGCGCGACGCGTACGCCAACCTCGTACTCCCGCCGCTGCTGCGCAAGGCGCGCCAGGACGAGAACTTCCAGGCGCGCGACGCGGCCCTGGCCACCGAGCTCGTGTACGGGACGCTGCGCCGCCAGGGCACGTACGACGCCGTGATCAAGGCCTGCATCGACCGCCCGCTGCGGGAGGTCGACCCGCCGGTGCTGGACGTGCTCTCGCTCGGCGCGCACCAGCTGCTGGGCACCCGCATCCCCACGCACGCGGCCGTCTCGGCCAGCGTCGAGCTGGCCCGGGTGGTGCTCGGCGACGGCCGGGCGAAGTTCGTCAACGCGGTGCTGCGGAAGATCGCCGCGCACGACCTGGAGGGGTGGCTGGAGATCGTCGCCCCGCCGTACGACGAGGACGCCGAGGAGCACCTCGCGATCTACCACTCGCACCCGCGGTGGGTCGTCAGCGCGCTGTGGGACTCCCTGGGCGGCGGCCGCGCCGGGATCGAGGACCTCCTCGAGGCAGACAACGAGCGGCCCGAGGTGACGCTGGTCGCGCGCCCCGGCCGGTCCACGCCGGAGGAGCTGCTCGAAGCGCTCGGCGAGGACTCCGCCCTTCCGGGGCGCTGGTCCCCGTACGCGGTCCGGATGGCCGAGGGCGGTGAGCCCGGCGCGCTGGACGCCGTCCGCGACGGGCGCGCCGGCGTCCAGGACGAGGGCAGCCAGCTCGTGGCGATGGCCCTGGCGGCCGTGCCCGTCGAGGGCCGTGACGAGCGCTGGCTCGACGGCTGCGCCGGCCCGGGCGGCAAGGCGGCGCTGCTCGCGGCGCTGGCCGCGCAGCGCGGGGCCTTCCTGCTGGCCTCCGAGAAGCAGCCGCACCGGGCGCGGCTGGTGGAGAACGCCCTCGCGGGCAACCCGGGGCCGTACCAGGTGATCGCCGCCGACGGCACCAGGCCGGCCTGGCTGCCGGGCTCCTTCGACCGGGTGCTGATGGACGTGCCGTGCAGTGGCCTGGGCGCGCTGCGCCGCCGCCCGGAGGCCCGCTGGCGCCGGCGCCCGCAGGACCTCGAGGGCTTCGCGCCGCTCCAGAGGTCGCTGCTGCGGGAGGCGCTGTCGGCGGTGCGGGTCGGCGGCGTGGTCGGCTACGCGACGTGCTCCCCGCACCTGGCGGAGACCCGGATCGTCGTGGACGACGTACTGAAGGGCCGGGGCGCGGGCGCCTCGCCGGTCGCGGCCGAACTCATCGACGCGCGCCCGTTCATGGAGGGCGTCCCGGGCCTGGGCGACGGCCCGGACGTCCAGCTGTGGCCGCACCTGCACGGCACCGACGCGATGTACCTCGCCCTGATCAGGCGGACTGCCTAGGGGCCCTGCCCGGCCTTTCGGGGGGCGGGCCGGGCGGGTGCCGTCCGGCCACCCCACGGGCGGGAGCGGGGCGAGGGGCCCGGTCCGCGCGAGGTCGGCCGCGACCAGGGCGCCGTGCGTGCGCAGCCGGTCGACCCGGGCTCCTGCGGCGAGGTGCACGACTTCCGGGGTCGTGGCCGGAACCGCGCGGTGGCATGGCACGCTTGGGTCATGGCCGCTCAGATTTTTCCCAGCATCCTGTCCGCCGACTTCGCCCGACTCGCCGAGGAGGCGAAGGCCGTCGAGGGGGCCGACTGGCTGCACGTCGACGTCATGGACAACCACTTCGTCCCCAACCTCACCCTCGGCGTACCGGTCGTGGAATCCCTGAGCCGGGCCACGGACACCCCGCTCGACCTCCACCTGATGATCGAGAACCCGGACCGCTGGGCCCCGCAGTACGTGGAGGCCGGCGCCGGCTCGGTCACTTTCCACGCCGAGGCCGCGGCCGCGCCCGTACGGCTCGCGCGCGAGATCCGGGCCAAGGGCGCGCGCGCCTCCATGGCGCTCAAGCCCGCGACGCCGATCGAGCAGTACGAGGACATCCTCCCCGAGCTCGACATGCTGCTGATCATGACGGTCGAGCCGGGCTTCGGCGGCCAGCCCTTTCTGGACATCATGCTGCCCAAGATCCGCCGCACCCGTGAGCTGATCTCCAAGCACGGACTGGAGATCTGGCTCCAGGTCGACGGCGGGGTCTCCGCCTCGACCATCGAGCGCTGCGCCGAGGCCGGCGCCGACGTCTTCGTGGCGGGCAGCGCGGTATACGGAGCGGTCGACCCGGCAGCCGCCGTGCGCACGCTGCGTGAGCAGGCGGGTGCGGCCATCGCGGCGGCGCCGTGGGCTTGCGACCACTGAGGAGAAGGCTTGGTGGACGGCTCGGTGAACGGGAGCTGTCCAGGCTGATCAACGGCCGTCGGATCTGACAGGATGAACGACGAGTCGAGAGTGTGAACAGCAGTGAGGAGAACGCGGTGTCTGCAATGTCGGCGGGACGGTCAGCCCTGCGGATGGGACCCGCGGAGCTGGTGCAGGCTGCGGCCATGGCGCGACGCTTCTACCTGGAGGGCAAGTCCAAGATCCAGATCGCCGAGGAGTTCGGCGTGAGCCGCTTCAAGGTGGCCCGGGTCCTGGAGACCGCCCTCGAACGCGATCTCGTGCGCATCGAGATCCGCGTCCCCGCCGAACTGGACGCGGAGCGCTCCGACGCGCTCCGCGCCCGGTACGGACTGCGGCACGCGGTGGTCGTTGAATCCCCGGCCGACGCGACCGAGGACGCCCCCGACCCGGAGAACCTGGGCGCCGTCGCCGCCGACCTGCTCGGCGAGCTCGTCAACGAGGGCGACGTGCTCGGCCTGGCCTGGGGGCGCTCGACCATCCACATGGCCGCCTCCCTGCACCGGCTGCCCCCGTGCACCGTGGTCCAGCTGACCGGCGTGTACGACGCGGGGACCGCCGAGCGCGGTTCGGTGGAAGCGGTACGGCGGGCCGCGCAGGTCTCCGGCGGGGACGCGCACCCCATCTACGCGCCGATGCTGCTGCCCGATCCGGCGACCGCGGCGGCGCTGCGGAGCCAGACCGGGATCGCGCGCGCCTTCGAGTACTTCGACAAGGTGACGGTCGCGGCCGTCTCCATCGGCTCCTGGGAGCCCGGCATCTCGACCGTCCACGACATGCTCACGGACGAGGAGCGGGCGCACTACGCCTCGCTCGGCGTCGCGGCCGAGATGTCGGCGCACCTGTTCGACTCCGAGGGGCGGCGGGTCGGCCGGGACCTCGGAGAACGTTGCATCACCGTGGAGGCCGACCGGCTGCGGCGGATCCCCGAGGTCGTGGCGATCGCGGGCGGGCTGCGCAAGGCCTCCGCGATCGGCGCGGTGCTGCGCTCGGGCCTGGTGACCAGCCTGGTCACGGACACGGCCGTGGCCGACTACCTGCTGACCGAGTCGGCGCCGGGGCTGCGTCCGGCACTGGAGCGGGCCGACCCGGACGACTGACCGGTGAGGGCGCCGGGACGGATGGTGCCCCAATCGAGATCCGAAGGTCGGGCCGTGGCGTGGGCCACTGGGGTCATACTGGTTCCGATGACCAAATCTGCAGTACCTCGCCGCCATTTGCCGTCCAGCCCGTTCAAGGCGCCCGTGGAGCAGCCGATCCGGCAGTTCTCCGTCGGCGACCGGGTTTCCCACGACGAGCACGGCCTCGGCCGTGTCGTCGGAATCGAGGAGGGGATCGCTGTTCTCGTCGACTTCGGATCGGTCCAGAAGCGTGTTCTGAGCCCTTACACCAAGATGTCCGCCCTCTAGGGCATCGGACGATTCGCGAGCGAATCGGATGTTTGACACGATCGGCGCATGATCCTTCGGAACGCGCCCCGATCGTTCCTGCGGCTGCTGGGGGCCTTGTTCCTCGGCGCCGCGCTGGTCGGCGGCACGGTGGGCTGCGGCGGTCCGAACGCCACGCCCGCCGCCGTCACCGGCAGTGCCGCCCCCGCTCCGTCGTGGGCGAAGGGGATGGCCGCCGTACGGGCCGACGTGCTGCCGCAGCAGGCCCGGGACGTGCTCGTGCTCATCGACAAGGGCGGGCCGTACCCGTACCGCCAGGACGGCACGGTCTTCGGCAACTTCGAGAAGGCACTGCCGAAGCAGAAGCGCGGTTACTACCACGAGTTCACGGTCAAGACGCCGGGGGAGCCGGACAGGGGCGCCCGGCGGATCGTGACGGGGCAGGGCGGCGAGTTCTACTACACAGACGATCACTACGACACGTTCAAGGCGGTTCTCCGATGAGCCCGATCTCACCCCTGTCCCCGTCCACCTCCCTGGAGCCGCTGCCCCTGGCCCCGGCGCTCGACGCCGCCGAGAAGGCCGGCTGGACGGTGCTGGAGCTGGACCTCGACGGGGTGCGCGGCAAGGCCGCGCTGATGCGGCGCTGCCAGGAGGCCCTGGAGCTCCCGGAGTGGTTCGGCGGGAACTGGGACGCGCTGGCCGACGTGCTGCGTGACCTCTCGTGGCTGCCGCAGGCGCCGGGGCGGCTGGTGACGGTGACGTCCTGGCGGGGCTGCGCGGAGGCGGGCCCCGGGGACTGGGAGAAGCTCGTCGAGATCCTGGAGCAGGCGGTCGGGTTCTGGCAGCACGCCGAGCGCGAGGACGGAGCCGGTGCCGTACCGCTCACCGTGCTGCTCGCCGAAGGCATGCCGCCCCGGACCCCGCGCCTGCCTCCTCGGCGCTACAAGTTCATGCGCTGAGCCGGCAGGCGGGGGCCCGGGGGCGGAGGGATCAGCTCTTGGGGATCCAGGGCGGGGTCTGGCCCCAGGACCAGACCGGGATCTTGGCCGCGTCCACCGGGGGCGGGTTGGGGCCCGAGTAGATCAGGGCCATCCGGGTGCCCCACTCGATGTAGTACGCGAACACCCCGCGGAACTCCGGGTCCGTGGGGAGCCCGACCTCGTCGGCCGTGTCCATCAGCAGGTCCACCCAGCGGCGGCGCTGCTTCTCGGTGATGGCGCGGCCCAGGTGCTTGGTGGCCATGTGCTGGTGGCCGCCGTGGTGGGCGGTGTACTCCGCAGGGCCGCCGAAGACCTCCGACAGCCAGACGGCGACGTGCTGGGGGTGCTCGGAGTCCATGCCCGCGAAGACCGGGGCCAGGATCTCGTCCTGCAGGGCGTGCGCGTAGAAGGCGTCCGTGAGGCGCTTCATCGCCTCCGCTCCGCCCATCCACTCGTAGATGGTGGGTGTCGACGGTGTGGTGCTCATGACTGTCCGGCGGCCTTTCCGGTGCCCGCTACATCGGTCACCGTGTAGTGCTGCATCTCCTCGATCGCCGTCACGTACGGCCGGATCGCGCTGAAGAACGCCGGGAAGTGCTCGCCCTTGCGGAAGCCGTTCAGGTGGGCGTCGACCGAGGTCCAGCGGATGCGCAGGATGTAGCGCTCCTTCTCCTCCTCGCAGCGGGCGAGTTCGTAGTCGATGCACTCGGGTGCGGCGGCCAGCGCCTCGGCCGCCCTCGCGTACGAGGTTTCGAAGGCCTGCTGATCGTCCAAGGCGATCCGGTAGCGGATGTATTCGACGGTCGTGGTCATGGGGCGTGCCTCTCCCTCGTTGTCGGTCCGGGCCAGCCTTACGCGATCATGGGCGGTCGTGGGCGGATTTCGTCATTCGGAGTCGGACTTCCTGGAGTCGGTTCCGCCCGGGTCGCCGGCTCCGCTGACGTCCGGCCCCTGGGCGCGGACCTGCTGCACCTTGTCCAGCGACTCGCGCAGCTCGGAGAGCCACTCGTCCGTGTTGCGCCCGACCAGGCGCACGCACCAGGCCAGCGCGTCGGCCCGGCTGCGGGCGACACCGCCCGCGACCAGGGTGTCGAGGACCTGGCGTTCGGACTGGCGCAGCCGGGTCATGACGGGCACGGCCAGGTGCGTGAAGAGGGCCGTCTCCTCACCGGACCGCACGCCCCAGGCCACCTTGCGGCGGTAGAGCTCCTCGGCCTCGCGCGCCACCTCGATGCGCTGCTCGCGGGTGCGCTCGCGGAACTCCCTGACGGACTCGTTCGCCGGGACGGTGCCGACGACCGTGATCTCCTCGCGGTCGACCGTGACCGACACGAGGGATTCGTACACGTCCACCGGCAGACGCTCGGCGAACCATGCGCGGAGCTTTTCGCTCTGTTCGGCTGTAATCATGTAATCAACGTTGCGTCGGGCGGCTCCTTGATCGCAAGGGTCTCGGTGTTCGCTCTCAGCCCATCGAGCGGTAGCGGTGGATGAGGGAGACCGCCATCGCGCCCTCGCCCACGCCCGAGGCGACCCGCTTCACCGAGTGGGCCCGTACGTCGCCGGCCGCGAACACCCCGGGCACGCTCGTCTCGAGGGGGTAGGGGGCGCGCTCCAGGCTCCATTCCGCCGGGAGCTCGCCGCCGTTCGCGATCAGGTCCGAGCCGGTGAGGACGAAGCCGTACTCGTCCCGTTCGACGACCCCCGAGAGCCAGTCGGTGTGCGGGCGGGCGCCGATGAAGGTGAACATGAAGCGGGCGGGGACCTCGGTGTCGGTGCCCGCGTCCGCGTCGTGGAGCGTGATCCGTTCCAGGTGTTCGTCGCCGTCCAGCCGGACCACCGTGGTGCGGACCCTGACCTCGATGTTCGGGGTGCGGCCGATCTCGTCGACGAGGTAGCGGGACATGCTCGCGTCCAGCGAGGCCGCGCGCACCAGGATCGTCACCCGGGCCGCGTACTTGGCGAAGTGCACCGCCGCCTGGCCCGCCGAGTTGGCCCCGCCCACGATGAACACGTGCTGCGAGATGCATGCCGAGCTCTCGGTGGTGGCCGCGCCGTAGTAGAGCCCGGCCCCCTCGAAGCGGTCCGCGCCCGGCGCCTCCAGGCGGTTGTACGAGACGCCGGTCGCCAGGAGGACCGTCTCCGCGCTGATCTCCGTACCGTCCGCCAGGGTGAGGATCTTCGCCGGGTCGTCGCGGGTCAGCGAGACCACTTCCACCGGGTGCAGGATCTCCGCGCCGAAGCGGGAGGCCTGGATGGTGGCCCGGCGGGTCAGATCGCCGCCGGAGAGGCCCGAGGGGAAGCCGAGGTAGTTCTCGATCAGGCTGGAGGTGCCGGCCTGGCCGCCAGGGGCGCGGGAGTCCAGCAGCAGGGTCGACAGGCCCTCCGAGGCGGAGTAGACCCCGGCCGCCAGCCCCGCGGGGCCCGCGCCGACGATCACGCACTCGTAGTGCGGGCGGGAGGCGGTGGTGGCCAGCCCGAGCCGCTGGGCGAGTTCCGTGTCGCCGGGGGCGGAGAGCACCGACCCGTCGGGGAAGCGGACCAGGGGCAGCGCCCCTCCCGGCTGGGCGGCGATCAGGGTCAGCGCCTCCGGGTCCCGCTCGACGTTCAGGAAGCGGAACGGCTGCCCGTTGCGGGTGAAGAAGTCCCGGACGGCGTGGGTGCCGGGGGAGACCAGGTGGCCGGCGACGATGATCCCGTCGTAGGCCGGGCGGTAGGTGGCCAGCCAGTCCGACAGCAGGTCGTCCAGGACCGGGAACAGCCGCTCGTGCGGCGGATCCCATGGCTTGAGCAGGTAGTAGTCCAGCCGCACCCGGTTGATGGCGGTGATCGCCGCATCGGTCTCCGCGTACGCGGTCAGCAGCACCCGGCGGGCGTCCGGGAACCGGCTGACGGCCTCGAGGAGGAACTCCACCCCGGTGACGTCGGGCATCCGCTGGTCGACGAGGAAGAGGGCCGGGTCGTGGCCCCGTTCGTCCAGCGAGTCCAGGATCTTCAGGGCGTCGGCGGCCGAGGAGGCGCCGAGCACCCGGTAGCGGTCTCCGTAGGCGCTGCGCAGGTCGCGGCGGACGGCGCGCAGCACCTGCGGATCGTCGTCCACGGCCAGGATGACCGGCTTGCGGTTCTCGGCGCGCTCGGCCGGGGCGGCGCCGGAGGTGACGGCCGCCGCGCTCTCCCGGGCCGCACTCACGCCGGGTCCAGCATCAGCTTGTCGGCGTAGCACCAGGCCCAGTCCTCGCCGGGCTCGTGCGAGGCGGCGACGGGGTGCTCGGTGACCCGGTAGTGGCGGGTGGCGTGACGGTTCTTCGAGGAGTCGCAGCATCCGACGTGCCCGCAGCTCAGGCACATCCGCAGGTGCACCCAGCCGTCACCCGAGGCGAGGCACTCCTCGCAGCCGTCGGAGCCCGGTTTCACCGGACGTATCCGGTCGAGGTGTGTGCACAACAGGTCCATCGCCATCGTCCCCGTCCCTCTCGTCGCGTCCTCGCGCCGGTGTCCCGTGCATTCCGTGCTGGGCGGCGCGTCCAGACCATAGGTCGCGGCCCTCGGAATGGTTCAGCGATTCGGCCGAAGTCAGGTAGTCCTGAGGCGACTTCATGACCTCCCGGAGAGACTTCCTGAAGTGCCGCAATGACCATGGCCGCTACCTCACCAAGTCGCACACCGACGCTTTGACGCATGCCCCGGGCGCGGCCAGTGTGGTGGACGCCAACGACAACAGGCGGCGCCTGGAGGAATTCGTGAGCAGAAAGATTCTGGTCATTGTCTCCGAACACGGTTACTGGGCCGAGGAACTGATAGGCCCCGTGTCGAAGTTCGACGAGCGGGGCTACGAGGTCGTATTCGCCACGCCGACCGGAAAGCGTGCGCACGCTCTTCCGCCGAGCCTCGACGCGAACTACATCGACCCCCCGCTGGGCCGCTCGGTCACCACCGAGGAGAACGCCCGGCTGGGCCGCGAGTTCGAGCAGTCCAGCCGGCTGGACTCCCCGCTCGACATCGAGGCGTGGGTCCCCGAGCGCCCGTACACGAGCGACGAGGGCTACCTGCGGAAGCTGGAGCAGTACCACCGCGATCTGGACAAGCTCGACGCCGACGTCGCCGGATACGACGCGATCCTCATCGTGGGCGGCAGCGGCCCCATCGCCGACCTCGCCAACAACGAGCGCGTGCACGCCCTGATCCTGGCCTTCGAGAAGGCCGGCAAGGTCGTGGCCGCCGAGTGCTACGGCGTCGCCTGCCTGGCCTTCGCCCGGGACTGGAGCGACCGCAGGAGCATCATCCGGGGCAAGCACGTGACCGGCCACTGCAAGGAGTACGACTACAAGGACGGCACCGGATTCCTCGGCACCGACTTCAACATGGGCCCGCCGCCGTATCCGCTGGAGTACATCCTGCGCGATGCCACCGGGCCGGACGGCGCGTACCACGGCAATTTCGGAAAGCCGGTTTCCGTCATCGTCGACTTCCCGTTCGTCACCGGCCGCTCGACCCCGGATTCGTACCTCACGGGGCAGAAGGTCGTGGAAGTCCTGGAGGACGGTCTCATCCGGTACGGCTGGTGATTTCAGGGGGAGTCCGATGAATGCCGAAGCCAGTCCGGCGCGTCCGGGACGGGAAAGGCTGATCGAGCAGTTCAAGGCCGACGGCCTGAATGTGATGTTCGGAAATCCGGGAACCGTGGAACAGGGATTCCTCGACGCGGTCGACGCGGCGGAGGACTTCACCTACGTCCTGGCCCTCCAGGAGACCGTGGCCGCCGGCATCGCCGACGGATACGCCCGGGCCACCGGCGGCGCGGCCCTGCTCCAGCTGCACTCCGGGGTCGGGCTGGGCAACGGCATCGGCATGCTCTACCAGTCGCTGCGCGGCCACACCCCGCTCGTCGTGGTCGCCGGCGACGCCGGGGTCCGCTACGACGCCATGGACGCGCAGATGGCCTGCGACCTGGTGGCCATGGCGAAGCCGGTGACCAAGTACGCGACCCGGGTCACCGACCCGCGGTCCGTACTGCGCACCATCCGGCGGGCCGTGAAGATCGCGCTCACGCCGCCCCGCGGGCCCGTGTTCGTGGCACTGCCGATGGACGTGCTGGACGAGCCCAACTCCGAACCCGTGCTGCCCGCCACGGTTCCGCTCACGGACGTGGCCCCCTCGCCGGCCTCGGTGGGCCGGGCGGCGCAGCTGCTGGCCTCCGCCCGGCGGCCGGTCCTCCTCGTCGGCGACGGGGTCTCGCTCTCCGGGGCCCAGCGCGAGCTCACCGCCGTCGCCGAACTGCTGGGCGCCGACGTGTACGAGGTCGACTCCTCCGAGGTCAACATCGCGGCCTCGCACCCGCTGAGGCGCGGCCAGACCGGCCACATGTTCGGCCCGCACAGCAAGGAGCTGATCGGGGACGCCGACGGGGTCCTCATCGTCGGCACCTACGTCTTCCCGGAGGTGTTCCCCGAGCTGGAGAGCCCCTTCCGGGACGGCGCCAAGACCGTCCACATCGATCTCGACGCCTACGAGATCGCCAAGAACCACCCGGTGGACCTGGGCCTGGCCGCCGACCCCCGGCAGGCGCTGCGCGCGCTGGCCGGCGCACTGGAGCGGCAGCAGACCCCGCAGCAGCGGGCCGCCGCGGCCGCCCGGCTCGACGTGCGGACCCGCGAGCGGGCCCGCGGGGAGCGGGCGCAGGCGGACGACGGCACGCCGATGGCCGTCTTCCTGAGGACCCTGGCCGAGCGCACCCGGGGGGACCTGATCGTCTTCGACGAGGCCCTGACCACCTCCCCGCTGGTCACCCGGTACCTGCCCCCGGAACGCCCGGGCGATTACCACCTCACCCGGGGCGGCTCGCTGGGCGTGGGCTTCCCCGGCGCGGTCGGCGCGAAGCTGGCCCGGCCGGAGCGGCTCGTCGTGGGCTTCGCGGGCGACGGCGGGTCGATGTACACCTACCAGGCGCTGTGGACGGCGGTCCGGCACGGCATCGACGCCAAGTTCGTGGTCTGCAACAACCGCAAGTACCGGCTGCTCGACGACAACATCGCCCAGTACTGGCGGGAGCGGGACATCCCGGAGCACGGCTTCCCCGGCTCCTTCGACCTCTCCCACCCCGAGATCGACTTCGCCGGGCTGGCCCGGTCACTGGGCGCGGGCGGAATGCGGGTGGAGAAGCCGGACGAGGCGGCGGCCGCCGTGAACCGGATGCTGGCCCACCCCGGACCGTTCCTCGTCGACATCCAGATCTGAGCGACACACCCGACCGGACAGGAGGAGACCGCATGCCCGCCGAGCGGCAGCTGACCGAGGACGCGATCCGCAGGTTCGCCGAGGACTGGTACGTGGCGCTGGACCGGCACGTGCCGGCGGACCAGGTGCTCGCCCTGATCACCGAGGACCTGGAGTTCAAGGTCCCCGAGGACACCTTCCTCGGCCACCGGGGCTTCGGCCGCTGGTACGAGGCCGTGACCAACCGGTTCTTCGACGAGGTGCACACGGTCACCAAGGTCGAGCCGGTCATCGAGGGCGACCGGGCGGTCGTCCGGGTCCTCGTCAACTGGCAGGCCAAGATCTGGGACCCGCCGGCCGCCCGCAGCGAATGGCTCGGCTTCGACGCCGACCAGACCTGGACGGTGGTGGCCGGTCCCCACGGACCGCTGATCAAGCAGTACACCGTCAACGACCTGGCCCCGATGCCCGGTTCCGGCTCCCTCTGACCGCCGGCGAAGGAGAAGCGACGATGACCGAAGTGACGCCGGAGCGGGTCAGGGCGGCCTACGCCGCCCTCGGCTCCGGAGACCGGGCGCGCATCCTGGAGTACTACTCCGAGGACCTGCGCTGGCTGGTGCCGGGCAACCACCCGCTGGCCGGGTGGTACGAGAGCCTCGACGCCTTCCTGGAGCTGATGGGGCAGACCCACAAGCTCACGGGCGGCAGCTTCCGGATGGACCTGGAGGCGGTCCTCACCGGCGAGGACTGCAGCGCGGACGTGTGCCGCAACGTCGCCCTGCGGGACGGCGCGGACGCCGCGAGCGTGTCGCCGTACGAGCGGATGGACTACCCGGTCTTCCACTTCATGAAGTGGCGGGACGGCCGGATCGTCGAGGGCCGCGACGGCCTCTTCGGCGACACGGCCTCCGCCTTCAGCCGGTTCTGGGCGCCCTTCGCGCCCGACGGAACCCGACGGGACGGCTAGGGGATGAGCGACGCCATGGAACCGCGAGAGATCCTCACGAAGTACTACCAGTACGCCAACGCCGGGGACTGGGACCGCTGGTGCGACCTGTTCGCCGACGACCAGGTCATGGACGAGCAGCTCGCCGGGCACATCGAGGGCCTGGAGGTGCTGCGCTCGATGATGAAGGGCATGGGCACCATGTACCGGGTCTTCCGGAACGAGCCCGTGCACTTCATCGTCGACGGCGGCGGGGAGAAGGCCGCGGCCGTCTCGCACCTGACGGCCGTCAGCGCCTCCGGCGAGCCCGTCGAAGCCGAGGTCATGAACTTCTTCCGGATCGTGGACGGAAAGATCGCCTACATGGCGAACTACCACGACACGGCCCCCTTCCAGGTCCTGAGCCAGGACTGAGGGGGACCCGTGAGCGCCGAAGAGTACGACTACGTCGTCGTGGGATCCGGCACCGCAGGCAGCGTGCTGGCGAACCGGCTCTCGGAGGACCCCGACGTCTCCGTCCTCGTCCTGGAGGCGGGCGGCTCCCGGATCCCGCCCGAGGTGGACGACCCGTCCTCCTGGTACAAGCTGCTCGGCGGACCCGTCGACTGGGGCTACACCAGCACCCCGCAGCCCGGCCTCGACGGCCGCCGGACGTACGAACCGCGCGGCAAGGCCCCCGGCGGCAGCAGCAACCTCTACATCATGATGCACATCCGGGGCCACGCCTCGGACTTCGACAACTGGGCCTACCAGGGCGCGGCCGGCTGGGCGTACGAGGACGTGCTCCCGTACTTCGCCCTGCTGGAGGGCCAGGAGGACGCCACCGCCGACACCACCGGCACCCGGGGCCCGCAGCGCATCACCAACGCCGGACGGCACGCCCCGAACCCGGTCTCCCGCGCCTTCATCGACGCCGCCGTCGAGCTGGGCCACCAGGAGATCGCCGACTTCAACACCGACGGTCCGCGGCGCGGCCTCTTCGGGACCGGCTGGCACCACATCGACGTGGCCGACGGCCGCCGCCAGGGCACCCTCGCCGCGTACCTGGAGCCCGCGCTCGACCGCTCCAACCTGACCCTGCGCACCAGCGCGCAGAGCACCCGGCTGCTCTTCGACGGGGACACCTGCACGGGCGTCGAGTACGTGCAGCTCCAGGCCCCTGCGGAGTTCCCCGGCCGGACCGTCCGGGACGGCCACAGCAGCGCCCCGGAGCCCGGCCTGCACACCGCCCGGGCCCGCCGGGAGGTGATCGTGGCCGCCGGGGCGATCGAGTCCCCGAAGCTGCTGCTGCTCTCCGGCATCGGGCACCCGCACCAGCTGCGCGAGCACGGCATCGCGGTCACCGCGGAGCTGCCGGGGGTCGGCGAGAACTTTCACAACCACGTGCTGACCGGGCTGATGGCCGAGGTCACCCAGGAGCTCCCGCCGCCGACGCAGAACCTGTCGGAGAGCGCTCTGTTCCTGTCCTCGCGGCCGGGGCTGCCCGCCCCCGACCTGCAGATCGCCTTCGTGCACGTCCCGTTCGACGTGATCGTCGGCCAGGACCACCCGAACACCGTGTCCATCCTGCCGGGTGTCGTACGCCCGGTCTCGCGCGGCTGGATCAGGCTGGCGAGCGCCGACCCGCTGGCCCACCCGCTGATCAACCCGAACTACCTGGGCGACCGCTGGGACCTGGAGCGGATGGTGCAGGGCGTCAAGACCGCCCGGGAGCTCTTCGCGACCTCGGCCTTCTCACCCTGGTACAAGCAGGAGCTCCAGCCCGGCCCGGGCTACCTGAGCGACGCCGAGCTGCGGAGCTTCGTGAAGCAGAAGTCGGAGAGCTACCACCACCAGGCCGGCTCCTGCCGCATGGGCATCGACGACCTCTCCGTGGTCGACCCCGAGCTGCGGGTGCACGGCGTACGGAACCTGCGCGTCGTCGACGCGAGCGTGATGCCCGCCGTCCCGTCGGGCAACTGCCACACCGCCATCGCGATGATCGCCGAGCGCGCGGCGGACTTCCTGAAGGGGGCCTCCCGTGCCTGACGCCGTGCTGCGCGAGGGCGCGCTGACCGGGACCCGGATCGCGGTCCTGGTCGAGAGCGACTTCTACGAGCCGGAGATCTTCTACTACCGGCACCGGTTCGCGGAGGAGGGAGCCGAGGTCGACTTCCTGACCCGGCTGTGGGGCAACGACTCCCTCACCTTCTCCGGGCACGAGTTCCGGGCGCCGTTCACCGCCGACAAGTCCCTGGAGGGGATGAGCGACGAGGAGCTGCGCCGGTACGCGGCGATCATCGTGCCCTCGGGCATGGTGGCCGACCGGCTGCGCTACACCGAGGACGTGGACGTACTCGCGCCCGCCACGGAGCTGCTGCGCCGAGCCTTCGAGGAGCCCACGGTCCTCAAGGGGATCATCTGCCACGGCATGTGGCTGGCCTCCTCGATCCCCGGCAAGATCCGCGGCCGCAAGGTGGTCTGCCACAACAACCTCATCGGTGACGTCCGCAACATGGGCGGCGAGTACGTGGACGAGGACGTGGTCGTCGACGGTGACCTGGTCACCGGCCGCACCGGCGCGCACCACCACCTCTTCGCCCGCCGGATCATCGAGCTGATCGCGGCCGGGCGGGGCGGCCGGGGCGCCGGCTGATGGCCGGGCCGCGCTGGTCGCACGTGGGCCTGAACTGCACGGACCAGAAGACCACCGAGGAGTTCTACACCCGCCACTTCGGCTTCGCCCGGGCCCGGGTGGTCGACCTCGGGGACGCGCAGATCGTGTTCCTGCGCAAGGGGGACGCGTACCTGGAGCTCTTCGCGGCCGGCGCCGAACCGGCCCGTCCGGCGCACGACGACGGGCCGCAGGCCCCGGGCCGGATGCGCCACCTGGCCTTCCAGACCGACGACGTGGACGCGTTCCTGGCGCAGCTGGGCGACGCGGCCGAAGTGACGCTGGGGCCGCTGGACTTCGACGACTTCATCTGCGGCTGGCGGACCGTGTGGCTCCGCGACCCCGACGGCGTGATCGTCGAGGTCAGCCAGGGATACGAGGACGACCGCTCTCACGACAAGGACGGTGCATGACATGGCGGATGCCGTGAGCTTCTCCTTCTCCGACACCATCGCGGGCTACGTCGTCCGCTTCGACTCCGGAACGCGCCTCCTGCGGCTGAAGACCTCCGACGGCCGCGAGTTCGACGTCTCGCTGGCCGGCGGCCCGAGCGCCGAGCTCGTCCGCAACCTGGAGGAGCCCTACATCGACGCCTCCGGGCACATCGACGAGATGCTCTCGCCCGGCCGGTTCCTCTTCGCCTACGGCATCCACTACCCGGAGCACGGCGGGCGCTTCGACGCCAAGCGCCTGGTGTTCCTGGGCCGGGGCGCCGAGGACTACCGCTTCGAGGAACCCAGCTGGTGGATCAAGCAGATCGAGTCGCTGGCCGACTTCTACAAGCGCGCCCAGTTCGGCGACGGGCCGGTGGACTTCACCGAGTACCGCACCGAGATCCGGCTCGGCGGCGACAAGACCGCCAGCCACGTCCAGGAGACCGACACGATCTCCCGCCTGGTCTACGGCATGGCCTCGGCCTACCTGCTGACCGGCAAGGACGAGTACCTGGAGGTCGCCGAGCGCGGCACCGAGTACCTGCGCAAGCACATGCGCGTCGTGGACAGCGAGGAGGACGTGGTCTTCTGGTACCACGGCATCAGCGTGGACGGGGACAGCGAGCGCAAGCTGTTCACCTCGGAGTTCTCCGACGACTACGACGCGATCCCGATGTACGAGCAGATCTACGCGCTGGCCGGCCCCATCCAGACGTACCGGGTCACCGGCGACGTCCGGATCAAGAACGACGCGGACGCCACCATCCGGCTGTTCGACAAGTTCTTCTTCGACCCGGAGCAGGGCGGCTACTACTCGCACATCGACCCGATCCTCTTCAGCGCCGACCACGAGTCCCTCGGCGAGAACGCCGAGCGCAAGAACTGGAACTCGGTCGGCGACCACGCGCCCGCGTACCTGATCAACCTGTACCTGGCGACCGGCGAGCAGAAGTACGCCGATTTCCTGGAGTACACCTTCGACACCATCGCGGACCGCTTCCCGGACTACAAGAACAGCCCCTTCGTCCAGGAGCGGTTCAACCGGGACTGGTCGCACGACAAGGCGCACAGCTGGCAGCAGGACCGGGCCGTGGTCGGCCACAACCTGAAGATCGCCTGGAACCTGATGCGGATGAACTCGCTGAAGGCCAAGCCGGCGTACGAGGAGCTCGCCAAGAAGATCGGCGAGATCATGCCGGCCGTCGGCAGCGACGTGCAGCGCGGCGGCTGGTACGACGTCGTCGAGCGGACCAAGTCCGGGGACCAGGAGGCGTATCGATTCGCCTGGCACGACCGCAAGGCGTGGTGGCAGCAGGAGCAGGCGATCCTCGCCTACCTCATCCTGAACGGCACCGTCGGCGGCGACGCGAACCTGCGCGAGGCACGGCAGGCGCAGTCCTTCTACAACACCTTCTTCCTCGACCACGACGAGGGAGCCGTCTACTTCAACGTGCTCGCCAGCGGCACGCCGTACCTGCTCGGCACCGAGCGGCTCAAGGGCAGCCACTCGATGTCCATGTACCACTCGGCGGAGCTGTGCTACCTCGCCGCCGTCTACAACAACCTCCTCATCAACGGCCGGGAGATGGACTTCCACTTCCAGCCCGACCCGACCGGCCTTCCCGACCGGATCCTGCGCGTCTCGCCCGACCTGCTCCCGGCGGGCTCCGTGCGGATCGCGTCCGTGGAGATCGACGAGAAGCCGTACGAGGAGTTCGACGCGGACGAACTGACCGTCCACCTCCCCGACGTCCAGGGGCGGGTCAAGGTCAAGGTCCGCCTCCGGCCCGTGGCCAAGTAGTTCCACGGGGGCTCACCGCGCGCTCAACGGGGGGCGCCCCAACCAGAGGGGAAAGCAAGCAATGAGTCTCAACGTCAAGGAACGCCGCAACAAGACGGGCACCGTGCTCGTCGCCACCGGGGAGATCAACAGCGAGACCTCCGGTTCGCTGCTCCAGTCGCTGCTGCCGCTGGTCCGCGAGGGCAGGCCGCTGCGGATCGACCTCACGGCGGTCACCTACGTCTCCAGCGCCGGCCTGCGCACCCTGCTCGTCGTCTACCGCGAGGCCCAGCACGCCGGCGTCGCCGTCACCCTGTACGGGGTGAGCGAGGAAGTCCGGTTCGTCATGTCGGCCACCGGCTTCCTCGACTTCTTCGAGACCGGCGAGGCGGCCGCCGCGGAAGCCAAGGCCAAGGCCAAGGCGGCGCGATGAGCGAGACCCGGTCCGAGCAGGTCCTGCGCGTCGACGCGTACCCGACCCACGAAGTGGGCGGGTACCGCGTCCGCGCCGGCAAACCGTTCCCCTTCGGGGCCAACGTGGTCCCCGGCGGGGTCAGCTTCTCCGTCTTCTCCGACCAGGCCACCTCCATGACCCTGGTCATCTACAAGCGCGGAGAACCCGAGCCGATGGCCGAGCTGGAATTCCCCGAGGAGTTCCGCACCGGCAGCGTCTTCGCCATGACGGTCTTCGGCCTCGACCACGAGAACATCGAGTACGGGTACCGGGCCGACGGCCCCTACGACCCGGTCACCGGCCACCGCTTCGACGCCCGCCAGGTCCTCTCCGACCCCTACGCCCGGCTGATCGCCGGCCGTGACGTGTGGGGCGTGGAGCCGGACCGCAGCCGCGGCTACCAGTACCGCTCCCGCGTCTGCCTCCAGGACTTCGACTGGGGCGACGACACGCCGCTGGGCATCCCCGCCGAGGACCTCGTCGTGTACGAGACCCACGTGCGCGGCTTCACCCGGCACCCCAACTCGCAGGTCACCGCGCCCGGCACCTTCGCCGGGCTGCGCGAGAAGATCCCGTACCTCAAGGAACTCGGCGTGAACTGCATCGAGCTCCTGCCCGTGTTCGAGTTCGACGAGAGCGACAACCCGCGCAGCAACCCCGAGACGGGCGAGCGGCTCTTCGACTACTGGGGCTACAACACCGTCTCGTTCTTCGCGCCGAAGGCCGGCTACGCCGCCACCGGACGCTACGGGATGCAGGGCGACGAGTTCCGCACCCTCATCAAGGACCTGCACGCCGCCGGCATCGAGGTCATCCTCGACGTCGTCTTCAACCACACCGCCGAGGGCAACGAGCAGGGCCCCACGATCTCCTTCAAGGGCCTCGACAACGCCACGTACTACATGCTCACGCCCGAGGGGTACTACTTCAACTTCAGCGGCACCGGCAACACCGTCAACTGCAACCACCCCGTCGTGCGCAACTACGTGCTCGACTGCCTGCGCCACTGGGTCGCCGACTACCACATCGACGGCTTCCGCTTCGACCTCGCGGCCATCCTCGGCCGGGACCTGGACGGCACCCCGCTGCCCAACCCGCCGCTGCTGGAGATGCTCGCCTACGACCCGGTCCTGCGGCACACCAAGCTCATCGCCGAGGCATGGGACGCCGGCGGCCTCTACGAGGTCGGGAACTTCCCGGCGTACGGCCGCTGGGCCGAGTGGAACGGGAAGTACCGCGACACCGTGCGCCGCTTCCTGAAGGGCGACCCCGGAGTCACGGGGGAGCTCGCCACCCGGATCGCCGGCTCGCCCGACCTCTACTCCGGCCGCGGAACCGCCGCCTCGGTCAACTTCCTGACCGCGCACGACGGTTTCACCCTCGCCGACCTGGTCTCCTACGACGACAAGCACAACGAGGCCAACGGCGAGGGCAACAACGACGGCGCCAACGACAACAACAGCTGGAACTGCGGGGCCGAAGGGCCGACCGACGACCCGGAGATCAACGCGCTGCGCACCCGGCAGATGAAGAACGCCCTCGCCATCCTGTTCACCAGCCAGGGCATCCCGATGCTGCTGGCCGGGGACGAGGTCGCGCGGACCCAGGGCGGCAACAACAACACCTACTGCCAGGACAACGAACTGTCCTGGTTCGACTGGGACCAGGTCGACGACAACGCCGAACTGCTCCGGTTCACCCGGCAGATGATCGCCTTCCGCAAGCACCACCGGGAACTGCGGGCCACCTCCCACCCCACCGGCCGGATCCGGGAGAACCTGGGTCTGCCCGACATCAGCTGGCACGGGGAGCGGGCCTGGCAGCCCGACTGGTCGGCGGAGAGCCGGCTGCTGGCGGTGGCCCGCTGCGGCACCGGCGACGACGACGTGGTGTACGTGGCGATGAACTCGCACTGGGAGTCCCACGACCTGGAACTGCCCGCCCTGCCCGGCGGACGCAGCTGGCACCTCTTCGCCGACACCGGGGCGGAGGCGCCGCACGACATCCGCACCCCGGGCACCGAGCAGGAACTCGACAACGCCGGGAAGTACCTGATCGGCCCGCGCTCGGTCGTGATCCTGGTCGGCCGCACGAACGATCCCGAAGAGCAGAAGGAGACGTGAGATGCCCCTTTCCGTATCCCTGAGCATCGACGGCGACACCACCGTGATCGAACTGGCGGGCGAGCTGGACGCCAAGACCGCGCCGGACTTCCACCAGACGATCGAGAAGGCCGCCGGGCACGGCACCAGCACCGTGGAGATCCGGATGGCCGGCGTCGGCTACATGGCGAGCGCCGGACTGCGCTCGCTGGTCTTCGCCCAGCAGAAGGTCGCCGACCACGTCACCATCAAGGTGGTGGGTGCCATCGAGCCCGTGTCCCGGACCATCCGGACGGCCGGCCTCGACCGGAGCATCGTCCTCGCCGACGAGTGACCACCGTGACCGACATGGTCGAACTGGCGAGGGAGCCCGCCGCACTGGAGGTGCCCGCGACGGTGGGGGCACTGGGCGAGATCGCCTCCTTCGTCCTGCGGCTGGCCGGACGGGCGGGCCTGGACGAGCGCGCCTCCTACCGGATCCGGCTGGCCGTGGACGAACTCGCCACGAACATCGTGATGCACGGGTACCGGGGCGGCGACGGACGGATCACCGTCCGCGGCCGTTCCGGCCCGGGCGAGGTGTGCATCGTCATCGAGGACGGCGCACCCGCCTTCGACCCCGTCGAAGGCCGCCTCCCGCCCGCCCCCGGCGTCCGCCCCGAGGAACGGCGGATCGGCGGCCTCGGCATCCACCTGGCGCTGACCAGCGTGGACGGGTTCGGCTACCGGCGCACGGACGGCCGCAACATCAGCACGCTGACCGTGAGAGCCGAGGGGACGGACCCATGCCCTCCACGACCGTGATCATCCTCGACGCGTACCCGCCCCCGCCGCCCGAACTGCGGGGCGCGCTGCGGACGATGGACGCGCACCTCGTCACCCGCTCCCTCACGGAGCTCCGCGAAGGCCCGCAGGCACAGCTGCCCGTCGCGGACGTACTGCTCGCCCCGGCCGAGGCCGACGGGGAGTCCGTACGGATGGCCGTGCGCCGGCTGCGCCGCTGGGCCGGGGAACCCATCGTGGTCGTCTGGACCGTGTCGGAGTTCGCCGCGCTCGAGGAACACGTACGGCTCGGGCACGACTACCTCGTCCCGCCCTTCCTGCCCGCCCTCGTCGGAGCCCGCCTGCACAGCTGCTCGGAGCGCGCCGGACTCGGCCGCACCCTGCGCGAAGCCGACGCCCGCGCCGAACTCATGGGCTACGAGAAGGAACTGGAGATCGGCCGGGAGATCCAGGCCGGCTTCCTGCCCGAACGGCTGCCCGTCCCGGACGGCTGGGAGATCGACGTACGGTTCCGGCCGGCCCGCCAGGTCGCCGGGGACTTCTACGACGTCTTCGAGATATCCCGCGGCCGCCGGCTCGCCTTCGTCGTGGCCGACGTCTGCGACAAGGGGGTCGGCGCCGCACTCTTCATGGCCCTCATCCGCTCCCTGCTGCGGCACACCGCCGAGAACAGCGGACTCCAGCACCTGGTCGCCGCCGGACGCACCGGAGGCAGCCGCCGCATCCCGGTGGTCGGCGCCACCCCGCTGCTCAACGCGGTCACCGCCACCAACGGCTACCTCACCCGCAACCACCTGCGGCAGGGCTACTTCGCCACCCTCTTCTTCGGGGTGCTGGACCCGCTCACCGGCAGCCTCGTCTACATCAACGGCGGTCACAACCCGCCCCTGATGCTGCCCGCCGACGGCAGCCCGCCCGTCGCACTGGAGATCACCGGACCGGCCGTCGGGGTCCTGCCCGACTGCGTCTACACCCTCGGCTACGCCCAGCTGAACCCGGGCGACACCCTCTTCGTCTTCACCGACGGAGTCCCCGAGGCCCGCTGCCCCCAGGGCAGCTTCCTCGGCGACGAACGCATGCTGGAACTGCTCGCCGGCCCTCCGGCCAGCGGCAGGGAGGTCGTCGACCGGATGGACTGGGCGGTGCGCGAGCACACCGGCACCGCCGAACAGCACGACGACGTCACCATGCTGGCCCTGCACCGGCCCGATCCCCGTGCGGCGCGGGGGCCGCACGGGGACGGCTCCGGCTACCGGGTGGTGGCCTGATGACCCGGACCATCGTGGTGCACTCGCACCGAGGTGGCACGGGAAAGTCCTCGGTACTCGCGAACCTCGCGCTGCTGCTGGCGGCCGGGGGGCGCCGGGTCGGGGTGGTGGACACCGACATCCAGTCACCCACCCTCGACCTGCTCTTCCGGCTCGGGCCGGGCTTCTCCCTGGCCGACTACCTGCTGGGCCGCTGCGAGATCGAAGCCGCGGCCCAGCAGGTGGGCACCGACCGCGGCCCGGACGGGGCGGGCGGGCTGTACGTCGTACCGGCCCGGACCGGAACGGCGGCCCTGCGCGAGATCATGGCCAGCGGGTACGACGTGGGACTGCTCCCGGAGGGCTTCGACCGGCTGGCCCGGCACCTCGCCCTCGACGTGCTGCTCCTCGACACCCACGCCGGGCTCAACAACGAGTCGGTGACGGCCATGGCCAGCGCCGACGTACTGATGATCATGGCGCGGGCGGACCGGATCGACGTCTCCGGCGTCGAGGAGACCATCGCCCTCGCCGGGCGCCTGCCCTGCCGGCGGACCCTGGTGCTGAGCATGGCCCCCGCCGGCCTCGACCGGGAAGGGGCCCACCGGCGGGCGCAGGAGGTCTATGGGGCGCCGCTGGCCGGAATCATTCCGTACTCGCCGGAAATGGCGGCGCTGTACGGGGAGCGCATATTCGCAGAAGCCCATCCCGACCACCCCCTGGTCGGTGAATTCCGCACCATCATCTCGGCGTTGGACGCACGTGACGAAGTATCGCGGGCCTGACGTCGTCCCCTTACGCCCCTTGCGATGGGCGTGTTGAATCGGCAGCGAATCCAGAACAAGGAGAGAATCATGAAGATTCTCGTCGTCATGACGGCCAAGGCCACCCTCCACCTGCTGGACGGCGAACAGCACCCCTCGGGATTCTGGGCCGAGGAATTCGTCGTCCCCTATCAGCTGTTCAAGGCCGCCGGGCACGCCGTGGACGTCGCGACCATCGGCGGTCAGGCGCCCACGGTCGACCGGACGAGCATCGACCCCCAGTTCCTCCAGTGGGTCCGCCCCCAGGGTTCGCCCGACGAGGACGCGGCCAACGCCGCCGAGTACGTCCGGGTCATCGAGAACACCCCGGGGCTGAAGGCCCCGATCGCCCTGGAGTCGCTCACCGAGAAGGACATCGCCGACTACGACGGCGTGTACGTCAGCGGCGGCCACGGCGCCATCGGTGACCTGCCCAAGTCCGACGAACTCGCCCAGATCCTGCGCTGGGTCATCGCCCAGGACAAGCCGCTCGCCACCGTCTGCCACGGCCACACCTCGCTGCTCGCCCTGCGTGACGGCGAAGGCCGCTGGCCCTTCGAGGGCTACCGGATGACGGCCTTCTCGCACAGCGAGGAACTGGTCACCAACATGGCCGGCCGGCTCCCGCTGATCCTGGAGGTCGAGCTCACCCGGCTCGGCGCCCGCTACGAGAAGGCCGAGGCGATCTGGGACTCGCACGTGGTCGTGGACCGGAAGCTGACGACAGGCCAGAACCCGTACTCCTCCAAGGCCCTCGCCGAGACGTTCCTGACACAGCTCGCGAAGGGCTGACCGCAGCCCCCGCACCCGAATCCGGAAGGCAGCCATGACACAGCGCGCGCTCAGCGACCAGCCCCTGGCCAACCCCGGGAAGTTGTTCATCGGCGGCAAATGGGTCCCGGCCCGGGACGGCCGCACCGAACCGGACATCAGCCCCGTCGACGGCCAGGAGATCGTGCCGGTGGCCCAGGCCACCGCCGCCGACGCGGACGCGGCCGTGGCCGCCGCCCGCACGGCGTACGAGGAAGGTCCGTGGAGCAGACTGTCGGCCCAGGAGCGCGCGCTGAGGCTGAACCGGGTCGGCGAGCTCATCGAGCGCGACCTGGAGGAGATCGCCCTCCTGGAGACCGTGGACATGGGCAAGCCGTTCGCCTTCTCCAGCACGGTCGACGCCCCCATGGCGGCCCAGCTCATGCACTACTACGCCGGCGCCGTGACCCGCGTCGACGGCTCCTCGCGGGCTCCGGCCGGCGGGCAGCTCGCCTACACCCTGCGCGAACCGCTCGGCGTGGTCTGCGCGATCACCCCGTTCAACTTCCCGCTGCTGCTGTCGATGACGAAGATCGCGCCGGCCCTCGCGGCGGGCAACACGGTCGTCCACAAGCCCTCCCCGGCCACCCCGCTCACCGCCCTGAAGATCGCGGAGCTGTTCCAGGAGGCGGAAATACCCGACGGCGTGCTGAACGTCATCACCGGTCCCGGCGTGGAACTGGGGGAGACCCTCACCGACCACCCGGACATCGACAAGATCGCGTTCACCGGCTCCACCGCCGTCGGCCAGTCCATCATCCGCAAGGCCGCCGGCACCCTGAAGAAGGTCACGATGGAACTCGGCGGGAAGTCCGCCAACATCGTCTTCGCCGACGCCGACCTCGACGCCGCCGAGGAACTCGCCTTCTTCGGCATCTACTACAACAAGGGCGAGATCTGCACCGCCGGCTCCCGCCTGCTGCTCCAGCGGCCCGTCCACGACGAACTCGTCGAACGCCTCGTCCGCCGGGCCGCCGCACTCAAGCCCGGCGACCCGCGCGACCCGGCCACCCTGTTCGGGCCCCTGGCCCACCGCGGCCAGTTCGACAAGGTCAGCTCCTACATCGAGGTGGGCGAGAAGGAAGGCGCGGTCCTGCGCACCGGCGGCGCCGGCTGGACCCCGGAGGGCGCCTCCAGCCAGGGCCTGTACTTCCTGCCCACCGTCTTCACCGGGGTCGACAACGGCATGCGGATCGCGCAGGAGGAGATCTTCGGCCCGGTCCTGTCGATCATCCCCTTCGACACCGAGGAGGACGCCGTGCGCATCGCCAACGACAGCGCGTACGGCCTCGCCGCCGGGGTCCACACCAAGGACCTGCGGCGGGCCCACCGGGTCGCCTCGCAGATCAAGGCCGGCACGGTCTGGGTGAATTGCTACAACCAGTACGACCCCTCCGTGCCCTACGGCGGCTACAAGGCCTCCGGCTACGGCCGCGAATGCGGCCCGGAGTCCCTGGAGAGCTACACCCAGACCAAGTCGGTCTGGATCGGCATGGACTGAGACCGGCGTCGACCCGGTCACCCCGGTCCCCCCGGTCACCCGGTCACCCCTTCCCGAGGAGCGTCATGCGGACAGGCATCATCGGCACCGGCCGGATCGGCTCCACCCTCGCCCGGATCCTCGTGGCGGCGGGCCACGAGATCGTGGTCGCCAACGCCCGCGGCCCCCGGAGCCTCACCCCGCTGCTCGCGGAACTGGGACCGCAGGCCTCGGCGGCGCACCCCGCCGAGGCGGCCGCCCGGGCCGACCTCCTGGTGCTGATGGTGCCCTTCGACGGCGTACGCGGACTCCTGCCCCCGCACACCGTCCAGGACAAGGTGCTCGTGGACGCCACCAACGCGTTCGGCGGCCCCGGCGCCCCGGCCGATCTCGGCGGCCGCGGCTCCAGCGACCTCGTCGCCGAGTGGTATCCCGGCGCCCAGGTCGTGAAATCCCTCAACACCATGCATTTCGAAACACTCGCCGTCGCCGGCACCGCACCCGGAGAGCGCCTGGCGCATTTCACCGCGGGCGACGACGCGAAAGCCAAGGAAATAGTCGCGGGAATCATCTCGGACCTGGGATTCGCACCCGTCGACACCGGCCCGCTGCACTCCGGAGGAATTCTCCAGCAGCCCGGCGGGCCCCTCTTCAACCGGCCGCTCACGGAAGCGCAGGCGCTGGAATGGACATCACACTGAATGTGAACGGCAGACCCGAGCAGTTCCCGGCGCAGCCGAACGAACTCCTCGTGGAACGCCTCCGCGAAGGCCTCGGCCTCACCGGGACCAAGGTCGGCTGCGACACCGGCCAGTGCGGCTCCTGCGTGGTCCGGCTCGACGGCAAGTCCGTCAAGAGCTGCCTGATCCTCACCGCCGCGGCCGCCGGATCCGAGGTCACCACCATCGAGGGCGTCACCACCCCCGGCGGCGAACTCACCGGCCTCCAGGAGGCGCTGCGCCAGGAACACGGCACCCAGTGCGGCTTCTGCACCCCCGGCATGGTCATGGCACTCGGCGAGCTCGTCGACTCCACCGCCGGCGGCGAGGCCCCCACCGAGCCCGAGATCCGCGAATGGCTCACCGGCAACCTCTGCCGGTGCACCGGCTACCACAGCGTCGTCCGCGGCGTGCAGCGCGCCTGCGCCGCCGAACAGCACGCGGGGACCGTCGCCGCCGCAGCCGGCCAGGAGGTGTGAGGACATGACCGCAGAGACGGGGGAGCGGACTCAGGAGTCCGTCTCCACGGACAGACACGAGGTCCCGGCGGACCCGGGACACACCGTGCTCGGCAAGCCCATGGACATCCGGGAGGATCCGCAGCTGCTGCGCGGCGAAGCGAAGTACGTGGCCGACATCGACCTTCCCGGCACCGCCCACATGGCGATCCTGGGCAGCCCGGTCGCCCACGCGAAGATCCTGTCCGTCGAGACCAAGGCGGCCGAGCAGATGCCCGGCGTCCTCAAGGTGGCCACGGCCGCGGACTTCACCGACGTGATGCCGCTGCCCTGCATCTGGATACCCGGCGGCGTCGAGAGCCACTTCCCGCCCCATCCCTACGGACTTCCGGGCGCCCGCCCGGTGCTCACCGGCGACGCCGTGCGCCACGTCGGCGACCCCATCGCGGTCGTCGTCGCCGAGACCCCGCGCCAGGCCGCCGCCGCACTCGCCGCCATCTCCGTCGAGTACGAGCCGCTGCCCGTGGTCACCCGCGCCGACGAGGCCCTCGCCGACGGCGCGCCCCAGCTCCACGAGGCCGTCCCGGGCAACCTGAACGCGTACTGGACCTGCGGCGACAAGGACCGCACCGACGCGGCCATCGCCGAGGCCGAGGTCACCGTCGAACTCGACCTGGTGAACCAGCGGACCATCAACAGCCCCATCGAGCCCCGCGGCGCGGTCGGCGACTACGACGCGGCCACCGGCGAGTACACGCTGTACGCCTCCACCCAGGGCCCGCACAACCACCGCTTCCTGCTCTCCGCCCTGGTCCTCGGCATCCCCTTCAACAAACTCCGGGTGATCGCCCCGACCGTCGGCGGCAGCTTCGGCACCAAGGGCTACCTCTATCCCGACATGGCACTGGTCCTGCTGCTCTCCAAGGCACTCGGCCGGCCCGTGAAATGGGTCGACACCCGCACCGGCCTGATGAACTCCACCGTCCAGGGCCGCGACCACCGCCAGCACGCCGTCCTCGCCGGGACCCGCGACGGCCGCATCACCGCCGTCCGCGCCACCAGCCACGCCAACCTCGGCGCGTACCCCTCCACCATCGGCCCCGGCGTCGCCACCGCCCTGATGGGACGCTCCATCAGCGGCATGTACGAGATCCCCGCCGCCTTCTGCGAGGTCTACGCCGCCTTCACCAACACCGTCTCCCTCGGCGCCCAGCGCGGCAGCGGGCGCGCCGAGGCCGCCTTCCTCATGGAACGGCTCGTCGACCGGTACGCCTCCGAGATCGGCATGGACCCGGCAGAGGTCCGCCGCAGGAACCTGGTCCCGAAGGAGAAGTTCCCGTACGACAACGGCCTCGGCTGGACCTACGACTCCGGGGACTACCGGCCGAACTTCGACAGGGCCATCGAGCTGTCCGGCTACGCCGACATGCCCGCCCGCAAGGCCGAGGCCCGCACCCGCGGCAAACGCCTCGGCGTCGGCATCGCCACCTACGTCGCCATCTGCGGGGTAGGCCCCTCCACCCGGATGTCCCAGGAGGGCATGCTCGGCGGCACCTGGGAGAGCGCCAACATCCGCGTCCACCCGACCGGCGAGGTCACCGTCACCGTCGGCTCGGCCTCCACCGGCCAGAGCCACGGCACCGTCTTCGCCCAGGTCGCCGCCGACGAACTCGGCATCGACCCTTCGAACGTCCAGGTCCTCGAAGGGGACACGCAGAAGGCCCCGTACGGGCAGGGCACCTACGGCTCCCGCTCCTACAGCATGGCCGCGCCCGCCGTCGCCCTCACCGCCCGCAAGATCAAGGCCAAACTGGTCCGGGCCGCGGCCGTCTTCCTCGGCATCCCCGAGGACAAGGTCGTCTACGAGGGCGGCGGGGTCCACGAAGAGGGCAACGCGGAGAACGCCAAGACCTTCGCCGAGCTCGCGATGGCCATGTGGTACGGCTGGGGGCTGCCCCCCGACATCGAACCCGCCCTCGACGAGACCACCCACTTCGACCCGCCGGACTTCAACTACCCCTTCGGCACCCACGTCGCGGTCGTCGAGATCGACGAACTCACCGGCGAGACCGAAGTGGTGGCCTACACCGCGGTCGACGACGCCGGCCACATCGGCAACCCGAAGATCGTGCACGGCCAGATCGAGGGCAGCATCGTGCACGGCCTCGGCCAGGCCCTCATGGAGGCCGCCGAGTACGCCGAGGACGGGCAGCTGATCAGCTCCGACCTGAACCACTACGCCCTGCCGCGCGCCGCCGACGCGCCGTTCTTCGCGATCGACAAGACCGTCACGCCCACCCCGCACAACCCGCTCGGCGCCAAGGGCGCCGGCGAGATCGCCACCGTGCCGCCCGCCGCGGCCGTCGTCAACGCCGTCGTCGACGCCCTCGGCGACCTGGGCGTCCTGCACATCGACATGCCGCTCACCCCCGAGAAGGTCTGGCGCGCCCTGAGAGGAGAAGCACGGTGATCCTCACCGCGTTCGACTACGTCCGGCCCGCCGGCCTCGACGAGGCGCTGACCCTGCTCTCCGGGACCCGCGGCGCCCGGGTCCTCGCCGGCGGCCAGAGCCTCCTGCCCGACCTGCGCACCGGCGCCGAGCGGGCCCGGCTGCTGGTCGACGTACGGCATCTGGAGGAGCTGCGCGGCATCGGGAGCGGCCCCGGCGGCCGGCGGCTGCGGATCGGCGCCCTCACCACGCTCGCCGAACTCTCCGCGCACCCCCTGGTGCTCGCCCAGGCGCCCGAACTGGCCGCCGCGGCCCGCGCCAACGGCGACCCGCAGGTCCGCAACCTCGGCACCGTCGGCGGCAACCTCGCCGCCGGCGGGCGGGCCACCGACCTCCCCGTCGCCGCCATCGCCGCCGACGCGGCCGTCGAACTCGCCGGCCGCGGCGGCCGCAGGACGGTGACCGCCGAGGAGTTCGCGGCCACCGGAGCGCCCGCGGCCACCGTCGTCACGGCACTGCTGGTGCCCGCCGCCGGACCGGCCGGCGCCTTCGAGAAGACCGCCGACCGGGCCACCCGCTACCCGATCGCCGCCACCGCCGTACGGATCACCCCCGACGGGCCGCGCATCGCGGTCACCGGGGCCACCCCGCGGGCGCTGCGGCTGCGGCGGGTCGAGGACCGGCTGCGCGGCGGCCCGTACACCACGGACGCGGTGCTCGCGGCCTTCCGTGCCGAGCCCCGGGAGCTCTTCGTCCCCGGACGCGGCACCTCGGCCGAATACCTCGGCCATCTCGCGGGGGTCCTGACGGCCCGCGCCTTGCAGAGGGCGGAACGGGCCTTCGCCTGACCGCCCGTCACGGGGGAGTTGAAGCAGTGGAACCGTACCGGACGACCACGGGGACAGCCGTGCAGCCGGCCGCGCACGCGGCCGGAGCGCCGCCCGGAGGCACGGGCTTCTGGGTGGTGGGAGCGGTCCTCGTCCTGCTGATGCTCTCCTCCTCCGTGCCCTCCGCCCTCTACGTGCTCTACCAGCAGAAATGGGGGCTGTCCTCCGGCACGATCACGGTGGTCTTCGCCCTGTACGCCGTCACCGTGCTCGCCGGACTCCTGCTGTTCGGGTCCCTGTCCGACACCCTCGGCCGGCGGCCCGTGCTCGGCGCCGGCCTGGTCCTGGCGATCGTCTCGATGGGACTGTTCGCCGGGGCCCAGGGGCTCGGGCTGCTGCTCGCCGCCCGCGCCGTGCAGGGGCTCGCCGTGGGCCTCGCCACCGGGGCCATGGGCGCCGCCCTCCTCGAACTCAGCCCGCGCACCCGCCCCGCGCTCGGAGCCCAGGTCAACAGTGCCGGTCCGACCGTGGGCATCGGGCTCGGCGGGCTCGGGGCCGGACTGCTCGTCCAGTACGCGCCCGCGCCGACCGTCCTGAGCTACCTGCTGCTCGTGGGGGCCTTCGCCGTCACCCTGGTGGGCGTGGTCCGGATGCGTGAGAGCGCTCCCGGGGCGGGCGGGCGCCTGCGGATCGTCCCGCACCGGATCTCGGTGCCGCCCGGAGCCCGCCGCCGGTTCGGCATCCTCGTCCTGACCATCGTCGCGGTGTGGTCCGTCGGCGGCTTCTACCTCTCGCTCGGCCCGCACCTGGCCCTCTCCCTGCTCCGCTCCACCAACTACCTCGTCGGCGGCGCCACCGTCGCCCTGCTCGCGGGCGCCGCCACCGTCGCCCAGCTGGTGCTCGGCCGCACCGAGGCGCTGCGCACCGCCGTCCTCGGACTGCTCGGGCTGCTCGCCGGGCTGGCCCTCGTCCTGCTGGCCCTGGGCATCGGCTCGGCCACCGTGTTCCTGGTGGCCACCGCGGTGCTCGGCAGCGGGTGGGGAGCCGCCTTCCTCGGGTCCTTCCGGGCGCTGTCCGCGCTCGCCGACCCGGCGCACCGCGGCGAACTGACCGCCGCCGTGTACGTGTTCGCGTACCTGGCCATGAGCGTGCCGGCGGTGCTCGCCGGGATGCTCACCAACATCCACGGGCTGCACCGCACCTCCGTCGGCTTCATGGCCGCCGTCGCCGCGGTGTGCGCGCTCGCTCTGGCGGCCACCCTGCGGCTGGCCGCCCGCGCCAGGTCCGAGGGGGGCACCGCATGAGCGGCGCGGGCATCGAGGGGGCGGGTCTGAGGTCGGCCCTGCACGGACTGGAGATCTTCGCCGGACTCACCGGGGAACAGCTGGACTGGCTGGTCTCGGTCTCCGAGCCGCGGGTCCTCGCCGACGGGGAGGTGCTGTTCCGGGACGGCGAGGAGGCGGACCGCTTCCACGTCCTGCTCTCGGGCGGGCTCGTCGTCACCAAGGTCGTCGACGGCCGCGAGGAGGTCCTGACCCGGCACTCCACCGAGGAGGAGAGCGCCGCGGCCGAGGACCACGACGGCAAGCCCTCCGCCGCACACCGGTTCACCGGGGAGCTGCCCCTGCTGACCGAGGGCTCCTACGTGGCCACCGCGGCCGCGAGCGGTCCGTCGACCACCGTCGTGGCGTACACGAGGCCGGTCTTCTTCGAGATGCTGTCCCGCTGCCACGGGGTGGCCGCCGTCCTGCTGCCCGTGCTGGCCTGGCGGATCAAGTCCTCCGAGGTCCAGGCCCGCAAGCGGGCCACCGTGGAGGCCTTGGGGACCCTGGCCGCCGGTCTCGCGCACGAACTGAACAACCCGGCGGCCGCCGTGGCCCGCGCCGCCCAGGAACTGGCCCCGGCCCTGGACCGGCTCACCGGCACCGCCCACGCCTGGGGCGCCGCCGCCACGGGCGCGGAGCGCACCGTACTCGACCGGCTCACCGGGGAACTCGACGAGCTGCCGCCGCCGGTGACCACCGACCCGCTCGCACAGGCGGACGCCGAAGAGGAGATCGCCGACTGGGCGGAGGAGGCCGGCACCGAACGGCCCGGTCTGCTCGGCTCGGGGATCTCGGACCTCGGGCTCGAACTCGGCTGGCTCCTCGAGCGGCTCGAGGGGATCGGCGAGCAGGCGCTGGCCCCGGCCCTGGACCACCTGGCGGCGCTGCTGGAGATCCGCTCCCTCGCCGCGGAGCTGCGGGCCGCCGGCCCCAGGATCTCCCAGCTCGTCTCCGCCACCCGGGATTACGCCAATCTCGACCGGGCCCCCGAGCAGCAGTTCAAGGTGACCGACGGACTGGAGAACACCCTGGTCGTCCTGCGTGCCAAGCTCGCGGGGATCACCATCGTGCGCGCGTACGAACCGGACCTGCCCGAACTGACGGGCTATCCGAGCGAGTTGAACCAGGTGTGGACCAACCTGGTCGCCAATGCCGCCGAGGCCATGGAAGGCGCCGGAGTCCTCACCCTGCGGGCCCGGGCCGAGGGCGTCTGCATGGTCGTGGAGATCGCCGACACCGGCAGCGGCATCCCCGAGGAATCCCTGCCGAGGATCTTCGAGCCCTTCTACACCACCAAGGACGTGGGCAAGGGCACGGGCCTGGGGCTGCACCTCAGCTACCGGATCGTGACCCAGCGCCACCACGGCTCCCTCACGGCCCGCTCCCGCCCCGGCGAGACCCGGATGGTCGTCCGGCTGCCCTTCGCCGGCAGCACCCGGGCGTGCGCCCCGCCTGCGGGGGCGCCCGCCGACGGCCCCGCCGGCGCACCACCTGCCTCCACCCGCTGAAGGACAGTTCCACCACCCGTTGAAGGAATGGAGTCGACATGGCCAAGTACGACATCTCCAAGCTGCACCCGGTGTTCGTCCGCCAGATGGAGGCCCTCGCCGCCCTCGACATCGAGGCGGTGATGAAGAACTACACCGACGACGCCGTGCTGCTCCGCTTCGAGGGGGTCTCGGCCGGCATCGAAGCGGTCCGCGAGACGTTCACCGGCTATCTGACCGTGAAGCCCACCCTCGTCGAACTCCAGGAGTACATCGAGACCGAAGACACCATCTTCTACCGGGCGATCATGAACCTGAACGGTGAACCGGAGCACGCGTTCGGGACGCTCGTGGTCCGCGATGGCCGGATCTGGCGGCAGACCGCCGGATTCGGCGGCTGAACTCCGAAATCTGGGTAGCGTGTGCGGGGAGGGCGGGGATGTGTGCGCCCTCCCCGCATCTGTCGGCAGCGTAGATATATGCACGGAGCGGAAATGGGGAGGTCATGGAACGCGAAACCGGGCGGGTCGAGGCTTTCAGCGACGGCGTATTCGCCATCATCATCACCATCCTGGTCCTGGAGTTGGAGGCTCCGGAGGAAAAGGGTTGGTCGGGCTTCTGGCACGGTGTCCGGGAACAGTGGCCGCATTACGCCGCCTATGTCGTGAGTTTCCTCATCATCGGCGTGATGTGGGTGAACCACCACACCATCTTCAGTCACCTCAAGCGGGTCGACAGGCCCCTGCTCTTCCTGAATCTCCTGGTGCTGATGGTGGTGTCGGTGATCCCGTACACCACCAACGTCCTCGCCGAACACCTCATGGACGACGGCGGGTCCGCCAGTGCCGCCGCGGTCCTCTACAGCGCCGTCACCGTGGCCTACGCCCTGGCGTTCCTGCTCTTCTGGTGGTACGTCACCCGCGTCGGCCACCTCTTCCACGACCACGTGGACAAGGACGGCGCCCGCGCCACACGGGTGCGGTTCGGCCTCGGCGCCATCGCCTACCCGCTCACCGTGGTCCTCGCCTTCTTCTCGGCTCCGCTCACGCTCGTCGCCCACTTCCTGATCGCGCTCTACTATGCGGCGAACCAGATCCCCATCCCGCTCGTGGTAGAGGAAGAGCGGCTCGAAACCACCGGAGACCTCAGGAAGTAGCCGCCGAGGCCTACGGCCGTTCTTCACGGTCAAGTAGGGTATTGGATCTAGCTGGTCGCGGGGGAGGCCCAGATGGCTCGCGTAGTTCTGCCGGAGGATTCCGCGGAGGAAATCTCCGAATTGATCGACGTACTGATCTCTCTGCTCTTCGAGTCCTTACCCCGGCGGGACCAGCGAAACTGGGCCCGCGTTTATCTGAACGGCCTCGTGCGGACCAGCGGGAAGAAAACAATCCGTAACATCGCCGGAACAGGGGCCAGTTCCGTCGAGCAGAGCCTCCAGCAGTTCATCAGCAAGTCCCCCTGGGACTGGACCCCGGTCCGCCGCTCCCTCGCCCAGCACCTCGAACGCACCGCCCAGCGCCCCCTCGCCTGGGTGCTCCAGCCCATGGTCATCGAGAAGGCCGGGGACCGCTCGGTCGGCGTCGGCCGGCAGTTCGTACCCCAGCTGGGCCGCACCGCCAACTGCCAGCAGGCGAGCGGGATCTGGCTCGCCTCCAGCGAGGCCAGCTTCCCCGTCGAATGGACCCTCACCCTCCCCGGGCCCTGGACGACCGAGCTCCTGCGCCGCCGCGCCGGCATCCCCGACACCGCCCGCTCGCTCACCCCCGCCCAGGACGCCGTGCACGCCGTCCAGCGGATGGCCTCCACCTGGCAACTCCAGCGCCGGCCCGTGGTGATGGAGGTCGCCAACTCCGACCTCCCGCAGAGCATCGAGTCCTTCGTCCTCCAGGACATCCCCTTCGTCTTCAAGGTCGACGGCTCACTGCCCGTCTCCTTCGGCGGCGCCGGCCGGCACAAACCCGGACCGCACACCGCGCCCGCCCGGGAGCTCATCGACTCCCTGCGCTCCCAGCGCCGCGTCGTCGAATGGACCCGGCACGGCCGCGCCGAGGGAGCCGTCACCCTCCTCACCTCCGCCTCCATCCTCGCCACCCCCTGCGAGGAGAGGCCCCTGCCCGCCCCGGCCACCCCGCTGCTGCTCGTCGGAGCCTGGAGCGAGGCCGCCCTGCTGCCCACCGAGTTCTGGATCACCAACATCGGCGACCGGCCCCTCGCCCAGCTCTTCCTCCTCGCCAAACTCACCGACCGCGTCTCCCTCGACTTCACGGAAACCTGCGAAGCCGTGGGCATCCGAGACTTCGAAGGCCGCTCCTTCCGGGGCTGGCACCACCACGCCACCCTCGCCAGCGTCGCCCACGCCGCGAAGCTCCTCGGCGCGCGGGGCCCCGGACCGGAGCCCCACCCCGCGGCCGCCCGGCCCGCCGCCACCCGGGCGCCCGCACCGCTCGCGGCCCGGCCCCCCGCCACCCGCCCGGGGCCCCCGGCCGCCCTGCCCGCACGCCCGTACAGCCCAGGCCAGACCGCCCGCCGCGAATACATCCGCTGATGCTCGACATCGCCGACGAGCTACGCGCGTGGTACGCCGCGCAGCGGGAATTCGCCCTCGCCACCGTCGTCTCCGTCACCGGGAGCGCCCCGCGCGGCCCCGGTGCCTCGCTCGCCGTCGACGACCGGGGCACCGCCCTCGGCTCCCTCTCCGGCGGCTGCGTCGAATCCGCCGTGCACGAGCTCTGCCTGGACGCCATCGCCTCCGGCGAAGGCGGCCTGCACCGCTTCGGCTACAGCGACGACGACGCCTTCGCCGTGGGCCTGACCTGCGGGGGAGTCCTCGACGTACTGATCACCCCCGTGCGCGGCGGCGACCCCGTGCGCCCCGTCATCCACCGCGTGCTCGACGCCACCGCGGGCGGCGGCAGAGCGGCCCTCGCCCGGGTCGTCTCCGGCCCTGCGGCCCAGCTCGGCGGGGCACTGGCCGTCCAGGCCGACGGCTCCTACGAGGGCGGGCTCGGCGCGGGCCCCGCACTGGACCGGGCCGCCGCCCTGCGGGTCCGGGGGCTGCTCGCGGCCGGCCGGACCGGCACCGCCGAGCTGGGCACGGCCGGCGGACTGTGCGGGGAGCCCCTGACCCTGCTCGTGGAGTCGGCCGCCGAGCCGCCCCGGCTCCTGGTCTACGGAGCCATCGACTTCGCCGCCGCCCTGGCCAGGATCGGAGCCTTCCTCGGCCACCGGGTCACCGTGTGCGACGCCCGGCCCGTCTTCGCGACCCCCGCCCGCTTCCCCGACGCCGACGAGGTGGTCGTCGACTGGCCGCACCGCCATCTGGCCGCGGAATGGGAGGCGGGCCGGCTGGACCCGCGTACCGCCGTCTGCGTCCTGACCCACGACGCCAAATTCGACGTACCGCTGCTGGAGCTGGCCCTGCGGCTGCCCCTCTCCTACGTGGGGGCCATGGGATCGCGCCGCACCCACACCGAGCGGGCCCGGCGGCTCCGGCAGGAGGGGGTGCCGGACTCCGCACTGGCCCGGCTGCGCTCGCCCATCGGGCTCGACCTGGGCGGCGCCACGCCCGAGGAGACGGCCCTGTCCATCGCCGCCGAGCTCACCGCCGTCCGGCACGGCGGAACCGTCCGCCCACTGGCCCGGGGCGCCGGTCCGGTGCACCGGAGGACCAAAGTCCCGTAGGAAAGAACCACCCGGCCCGGAATGTCCTGGACGATCGGCCCGGGCGGCATAAACGCCGGGCCATGGGAGAATGAAGTACGTGCGTTTCCTCGGCTGACAGGGTCGGGGCACCTCCGATCGACTGGGATGTTCAGCACGTGCGTTTCCTCAATGACTCGAAGCCGCCGTACGACCTGACGTACGACGATGTGTTCATGGTGCCGAGCCGCTCCGCGGTGGGTTCCCGCCAGGGCGTGGACCTCTCCTCGCCCGACGGCACCGGCACCACCATTCCGCTGGTCGTGGCGAACATGACCGCCATCGCGGGCCGCAGGATGGCCGAGACGGTCGCCCGCCGCGGCGGCATCGTCGTCATCCCGCAGGACATCCCGATCGAGGTCGTCACCGACGTCATCTCCTGGGTCAAGACCCGCCACCACGTGCTCGACACCCCGATCACGCTGGCGCCCACCCAGACCGTCGCCGACGCGCTGTCCCTGCTGCCCAAGCGCGCCCACGGCGCCGGCGTCGTCGTCGACGGAGAGGGCCGCCCGGTCGGCGTCGTCACCGACCACGACCTGACCGGCGTCGACCGCTTCACCCAGCTCTCCGAGGTCATGTCGAAGGAGCTGCTGCTCATCGACGCCGACATCGACCCCCGCGAGGCCTTCAACCAGCTCGACGCAGGCCACCGCAAGCTGGCCCCGGCCGTCGACAAGGACGGCAAGCTCGTCGGCATCCTCACCCGCAAGGGCGCCCTGCGCGCGACCCTGTACACCCCGGCGACCGACGCCAACGGCAAGCTGCGCATCGCGGCGGCCGTCGGCATCAACGGCGACTTCGTGCAGAAGGCCAAGCAGCTGCTCGACGCGGGCGTCGACACGCTCGTCATCGACACGGCCCACGGCCACCAGGAGTCGATGATCAACGCGATCAAGGCCGTCCGCGCGCTGGACCCGCAGGTCCCGATCGTCGCGGGCAACATCGTCGCCGCCGAGGGCGTGCGCGACCTGATCGAGGCCGGCGCGGACATCATCAAGGTCGGTGTGGGCCCCGGCGCCATGTGCACCACCCGCATGATGACCGGCGTGGGCCGCCCGCAGTTCTCCGCGGTGCTGGAGTGCGCGGCGGAGGCCAAGAAGTTCGGCAAGCACGTGTGGGCCGACGGCGGCGTCCGTCACCCCCGCGACGTGGCGATGGCGCTGGCCGCCGGCGCCTCGAACGTGATGATCGGCTCCTGGTTCGCCGGTACGTACGAGTCCCCGGGCGACCTCCAGCAGTCCGCCGAGGGCCGCCTGTACAAGGAGTCCTTCGGCATGGCCTCCGCGCGCGCGGTGCAGAACCGCACGTCGGAGGAGTCCGCGTACGACCGGGCCCGCAAGGGTCTGTTCGAGGAGGGCATCTCCACCTCGCGCATGTTCCTGGACCCGGCCCGCCCGGGCGTCGAGGACCTGATCGACTCGATCATCGCGGGCGTCCGCTCCTCCTGCACGTACGCGGGCGCCGGCTCGCTGGCGGAGTTCGAGGAGAAGGCCGTGGTCGGCATCCAGTCCGCCGCCGGTTACGCCGAGGGCAAGCCGCTGCACGCCAGCTGGAGCTAGTACCCCGCTTCCCGCGGCCCCGGCCCGCCCCTCCCGGGGCGGGCCGGGGCCGCGGTCGTGTACACGGTCGTGTCCGCGGAAGCCCGTGGGACGGCCTCAGGGCCGGGGCGGCTGCCGGTCCGCCGGCGAACTGTGCACGCCCGCACGGAACTTCGGGATCCGCAGGGTGACCTTCATGCCCGCGCCCGGCCCCGTCTCCATGACCGGCCCGTACGCGTCGCCGTACACCTGGCGGATCCGCTCGTCGACGTTGGGCAGCCCGATCCCCGAGGAGGAGCCGGCCCGCTCCCCGGCCAGGATCCGGCGCAGCAGGGCCGGATCCATCCCGATGCCGTTGTCCTCCACGGTGATCACCGCATCCGGGCCCGCGTCCTGCGCGGTGATGGTGATCCGGCACTCCTGCGTGGAGTCCTCCACCCCGTGCTTGACGGCGTTCTCCACCAGCGGCTGCAGGCACAGGAACGGCAGCGCCACCGGCAGCACCTCCGGGGCCACCTGCAAGGTCACCTTCAGCCGGTCCCCGAACCGGGCCCCGGCCAGCGCCAGGTACTGCTCGACGGAACGGAGCTCGTCGGCGAGGGTGGTGAAGTCGCCGTGCCGCCGGAAGGAGTAGCGCGTGAAGTCCGCGAACTCCAGCAGCAGGTCCCGGGCCCGCTCCGGATCCGTCCGGACGAACGACGCGATCGCGGCCAGGGAGTTGAAGATGAAGTGCGGGGATATCTGCGCGCGCAGCGCCTTGATCTCCGCCTCCATCAGCCGGGTCCGCGACCGGTCCAGCTCGGACAGCTCCAGCTGTACGGACACCCACCGCGCGACCTCCGTGGCCGCCCGCACCAGCACCGCCGACTCCCGGGACCCGTAGGCCACCAGCGCGCCCAGCATCCCGTCCTCACCGGTCAGCGGAGCCACCACCGCCCACTTCAGCGGGCAGTCGGGCCGCTGGCACTCCGTCCGCACGCTCTGGCTGCGCCCCGATTCCAGCATCACCGCCACCCGTTCCACCGCCCGCCGCTGGTGGTGGTCGGCGCCCGGGCCGTCCCAGGCCAGCACCGACTCCCGGTCGGTCAGGCACAGCGCCTCCGTGCCCAGCAGGGAGCGCAGCCGCTTGGCGGCCTTGCGGGCGGCGTCCTCCGTCAGCCCGGCCCGCAGCGGGGGAGCGGCCAGCGAAGCCGTGTGCAGGGTGTGGAACGTGGCCCGCTCCACCGGGGTGCCGAGGTCCAGCCCCGCCGCGCGCTCGCCGCGCAGGGCGTGCAGGCGGCCCGCCGCCCAGCCCGCGCCCAGCAGTGCTGCCGCCCCGGCCGCCCCGAGGACCGCGAGCGCCGCCGCGGTCACCGCGCACCCCCGGCCGGGCCGTGATCCCGGCCCAGGGCCCCGCCGCGGGCCCCGCCGCGCGTCCCGCCCCCGGAGCGGTCCGCGGCCCGGTCCGCGGCGCGGTCCACGGCCAGGTTCTCGGGCAGGTGCAGCCGGGCCAGCGTGGCCGCCGTCCCGGCCGGGATCCGCGAGCGGGTGGCCAGCGACACCGCCACCATCGTGAGGCACCCGAGCGGCACCGACCACACCGCCGGCCACGCCAGCAGCGCGTGCGTCCAGCCGGCCGGGCCCAGCCCCGCCCGCGTCGCCAGCACCGCGCTCAGCGCCGCCCCGCCCCCGGTGACCAGCCCCGCCACCGCACCCGGCGGGGTCAGCCCGCGCCACCAGATGCCGAGCACCAGCAGCGGGCAGAAGGAGGAGGCCGACACCGCGAAGGCCAGCCCCACGGCGTCCGCCACCGGCACGTCCCGGGCCGCCACGCTGCCGGCCAGCGGTACCAGGATCGCCACGAGCACCGCGATGCGGAAGCTGCGCACCCCGCGCGAGGGCAGCAGGTCCTGGTGCAGTACCCCCGCCACCGCCATGGTCAGCCCCGAAGCCGTCGACAGGAACGCCGCGAAGGCGCCCCCGGCCAGCAGCGCCCCCAGCAGATCCCCGAGGGCCCCGCCCAGCATCCGCTCCGGGAGCACCAGCACGACCGCGTCCGCGTCACCGGTCAGCGCGAGCTCGGGGGCGTAGATCCGGCCCAGCGCCCCGTACAGCGGCGGCAGCAGGTAGAAGGCCCCGACCAGCCCGAGCACCACCAGCGTCGTGCGGCGCGCGGCCCGCCCGTTGGGGCTCGTGTAGAAGCGCACCGCGACGTGCGGCAGGCCCATCGTGCCGAGGAAGGTCGCCAGGATCAGCCCGTACGTCGCGTACAGCCGGTACCCCCCGTGGTCCCCGGACAGCGGCTGCGACCAGCTGGACACCCCCATCCCGGCCTCCGCCCGGGTGTCGGGCACGGGAGTGTCCGGGGCGAACTCCAGCCGCGCGTGGGCCCGTACGGAATGCGGACCCGCGGCGAGGGTCACCTGCTCGGCGTCGTACGCACGCCCGTCCACCTGGCCGGTCACCGACACGGTGAGCGGCGCCTCCAGGGACAGCCGGACGTCCTCGGCGAGGGTGACGACGGTGTGCTCGCGGAACACGGCCGGGGCGTCGAAGGAGACGCGCGGCGCGCCGTCCCCCGCCCAGGCGGCGACCAGGAAGAAGGCCGGAACGAGCAGGGCCGTCAGCTTGAGCCAGTACTGGAAGGCCTGCACGAAGGTGATGCTGCGCATCCCGCCGGCCGCCACGGCCGCGGTCACGACGACGGCGACGACCACCCCGCCGGCCCAGTGCGGGGCACCGGTCAGGATCTCCAGGGTCAGCCCGGCGCCCTGCAGTTGCGGCAGCAGGTACAGCCAGCCGACCCCGACCACCAGGAGCACCGCGGTCCGGCGCACCGCCTGCGACTCCAGCCGGTCCTCGGCGAAGTCGGGCAGCGTGTACGCCCCCGAGCGGCGCAGCGGGGCCGCGACGAACGCGAGCAGCACCACGTAGCCGGCCGTGTAGCCGACCGGGTACCAGAGCATCTCGGGCCCCTGCAGCAGCACCAGCCCGGCCACCCCGAGGAAGGAGGCCGCGGACAGGTACTCCCCGCTGATGGCCGCCGCGTTCAGCCGGGGGCCGACGGTGCGGGAGGCCACGTAGAAGTCGGAGGTGGTCCGCGATATCCGCAGGCCGAGCGCACCGAGCAGGACCGTGACCAGGACGACGACGGTGACCGCGGTCAGCGCGTACGTCTGGTTCACGGGCGGTTCTTCCTTCGGCCGGACGGGGGTGACCCGGAGTCTATGCACCCCCGACGGCCTGCAACAGGCATCATCCGGCCCGCTGCCGGTGCCTGCGGGGGAGCCGCTGCGCGGGGCCTTTTCCCCGCCCCGCCCCTTCGGGACGGCCCCGCGGAGCGTCAGACGGCCGGGTCGTGGTGGTCGGCGCAGTCCCGCAGGGCGATCTCCAGTTCCACGTACGACTCCTCCGCCCGCCGGAACGCCAGCGTCAGCGCCGCCTCCGCACGCGGCGGCACCTGCTCGCGCACGCCCTCGCTGGCCTCGTAGAGGACATCGGCCCAGTGGGCGGCCGCACTGCGCAGCCCGGCCAGCAGGGCCTCGGCCTCGGCGGGCCCGGCGGGCCGGGTGCGGGACAGTCCGGTCAGCGCGTCGAGCAGCGCCTGTACTTCGGACATCTCGCGCCTCCCGCGTCCCGCGCCGGAATATGCACGATACGCAGCACGCGTGCCACAGGCGGGCCGTTCACTCCGGCGGATCGCCGTACGCCGTTCATCGTGCGACGAACGGCGCCCGGACGCCGCCGGACGGTCGGACGGCGTGGCAAGGCCCGCCGTCAGCCTGCGGCCTGACGCATCAGCAGGTCGCGGAGCTGGCGCGCATGCCGACGGCTGACCTGGAGTTCGGCCGAGCCGACCCGGACGCTCGTGGCGCCCGCGTCCAGGCGCAGTTCGTCGATGCGGGCCAGCGCCACCAGGTGGCGGCGGTGGATGCGGACGAACCCGCGCGCCGCCCAGCGTTCCTCCAGCGTGGACAGCGGGATCCGGACCAGGTGGCTGCCCTCGTCCGTGTGCAGGCGGGCGTAGTCGCCCTGGGCCTCGACGTGGAGGATGTCGGCGATGGCCACGAAGCGGGTGACCCCGCCCAGCTCCACGGCGATCTGGTCCGCGCCGCGCTCGGACACGGCCGGTTCGGGCGGAGCCGAAGGCTGCCGCAGCGGCACCGCCGGCGCCGGCTGCTGCGCCCGGCCCAGCTGCGCGCAGGCCCGGCGGACGGCCTCGGCGAGCCGCTCCGGGCGCACGGGCTTGAGTACGTAGTCCACGGCCTTGAGGTCGAAGGCCTGTACGGCGAACCCCTCGTGCGCCGTGACGAACACGATCAGCGGCGGCCGAGCGAACCCGGCCAGCAGCCGCGCGATGTCCAGCCCCGTCAGCCCGGCCATGTGGATGTCGAGGAAGACCACGTCGATGCCGTCGGCCCCGTCCGGGCCGGCCTCCAGCGCCCGCGTGATCCGGCGCAGGGCCTCGGTGGCGTCCGAGGCGCCCTCCGCGCTGTGCACCCGGGGATCGGAACGCAGCAGGTAGAGGAGCTCCTCCAGGAGCGGCTTCTCGTCGTCGACGGCCAGTACGCGCAGCATGCGGCCGAGTGTAGATACCGGCCCGCCGGGGCGGAACGGTGCGCGGCCCCCGCCCCTGGGGGGAGGCGGGGGCGGAGGGCCGCGCGGTTCGGGGGAGCGGGCAGGGTCCTACTGGACGGTGATGAGCTTGCCGTCGGGGGAGACGGCGTACCAGGTGCCGCCGACGCCCTGGCCGTTGACGTCGCCGGGCTTCTTGTCACCGGTGAAGGTGTAGACGGGCCAGCAGTCGACGGTCTGCTGCTTCTTGCCGTCCGGCCGGTCCAGCACCAGGTAGTTCCGCTCGGTGATGCCCTTGGCCAACGCCTTGTCGACCGGCGGGACCACCGGCCACTTCGCCACGCAGTCACCGGTGCACTTGGACTCCATCGGCCACGCGGTGTCCGGCTTGAACCGGTAGACCGTCATGCCCTTGCCGTCGACGATGTGGTCGCCCAGCTTCGGGTCCTTCGCCACCGACAGCCCCCCGCTCGCCCCGGCCGGTTCGCCCGCGCCCGCCCCGGCGGGAGCACCCGCGCCCGGCGCCGCCTTCGCGGCCTTCTTGCCGTCCGGCCCGAAGGCGAACCACACCCCGCCGACGCCCTGGCCGTTCACGTCGCCCGCCTTCGCGTCCTTGGCGAACCGGTACGCGGGCCAGCCGGCCACCGTCAGCTGCTTCGTGCCGTCGCTGCGCACCACCTCGCCCAGCAGCGCCGGGTCCATGCCCGCGGCGGCGGTGACGTCGCCGGCCGCGACCACCGGCCAGGCCTTCGCGCAGTCCCCGTCGCAGTTCGACTTCGGCGGCTTGGCCGTGTCCTTGTCGAAGCGGTAGAGGGTCAGGCCGGCACCGTCGGTCAGTACCGGGCCGAGCTGCGCGTTCTCGCCGGTGGCCAGCTGCCCGCCCGGCTTGGCGGCCGATGCGCCGTCCGCCGCGGGGGCCTGGTAGTCGGCGGCGCCGGCCGGCTTGACGTAGTCCGCGGCCTTGTCGTCGGTGGGGCCGCAGGCCGTCGCCGCGAGGGCGACGGCGATCACGGCCGTGGCCAGGGTGGTTCCGCGCTTGATGCCCATCTCGATCTCTCCCACATCGTGTCCGTCGTGTCCGCCGCCCGCGATCCTCCGCAGCGGCGGCAACTGTGCACAGGACACGCCCCGGAGGCGGCGAACCGTTCACCGCGGCCGGTGTGGGCTGTTTCACCTACCCCACGGCGAACCCGGCCCGCCGCAGAGCCGTGACCACAGCGAGGCCGAGAACCCGGTGTCCGGCGTCGTTGGGATGCAGACCGTCCTCCAGGTGCTCCGGACCGAGCACGCCCCGCCCCGGCAGCACGGCCAGCCGCTCGTCCCCGGCGGCGATCCGGTCCCGCGCGGCGCGCTCCATCGCGTCGCGCAGCGCGCCCAGCGTGGCGCCCAGCCGGTTCGGGGTGCGTTCGGCGTCGGGCCGCAGGACGGGGGAGACCAGCAGGAGCGGGGTCCGCGGGTGGCCCTGGCGGACCAGTTCGAGGAACGCGCGCGTGGTCTCGTACAGCATCGGCGCCGAGAACGGCACCCGGGACCAGCAGTTGGTGCCGAAGGCGAGGGTCAGGACGTCGGCGGGCAGCCCCGCGAGCTGCTCGGCCGTGGCGAGTTCACCGCGTGCGGCGCCCGCGTAGCCGAGGTTGACGGTGTCCCAGCCCAGCGCCCGGCCGGTGACCGCGGGCCAGCCGTGCGCGGGCCGGGTCGACCACCAGCCCTCGGTGATGGAGTCGCCGTGCACCACCCAGCGCGGGGCGGGCGGCGCCGGGGCGAGATCGCCGCCCAGCCCGCGCAGGCCGAGTATCAGGGGCGACTGGGCCTCGGGCGGGTAGATGGTGAAGGGGCCGTTCCCGCCGCCCAGTTCGATCCGTACGACGGACTCCGCGGCGGGTTCGGTGAACACCTCGGTCACCACCCCGTGCCGGTCCCAGAGGGAGAACAGGTGCGAGAGGTCGCGCAGCGAGTCGGTGGGGCCGGGCACCGTCGCCCGGTAGCGGATCTCGACCGCGTGCGCGGTCGCCGTCGTGAACTCCAGCCGGACCCCGATGGGCAGGGTGGCCCGCTCCCCGGTGTCCCAGGGCAGCCGCATCGTGTCCGCAGGATCGGCGCGCACCGGGCGCCCCTTGTCCAGCCAGGCGACCCCGCGCAGGAACGGCTGCGGGTCCTGCCACGGCGCACCGGTGCTGTCGGCGCTGGGGGAGCTCACTGTTCGCCTCCGGTCGTCGGATACGGGAACTTCACACCGACCTCGCCGTCCACGTGCGAGGACAGGGGCGAGGCCAGGAAGTACAGGGCGGCCGCGATGTCCGAGGTCTCGGCCACCCGGCCCAGCGGGGCGTTCTCCGCGTTGCGCCGCCGCCCCTCGGCGCCCAGCAGGGCGGCGACCCGCGGGGTCCACACCACGCCCGGCGCCACCGCGTTCACCCGTACCCCGCGCGGGCCCGGTTCCACCGCCGCGGAGCACACCAATGCCATCAGGCCGGCCTTGGCGGCCCAGTCGATGCCGGCCATCCCGCCGACCGGGGGCCCCGGACGGACCTCCCGGTGGGCGCGCTGCTCGGCGGCCCGCCGGACGTGCGGGTGGGACCTGCTCCAGGGCTCGGGTACGTCGATCTCGTAGAGCACGTCCTGATCCATGGCGGCACGCTGCGGCAGATCTGACGAAGTGTCAAGAAAGGGGGTTCGGGTGTTCTGCGCAGTGATCGATCGTCCGCGCGCAACAAAGGACCATTCCGGACGGATCCGCGCAACGATCGTTCGCCAATGTGCAAGGAAGGTGCATTACGGGCGGTATCGCTCAGCTCGTAGGCTCACCCCCTGTACGTGGAGTGGCGTGACCGCCTGCTCGGCGGTCCGCATGCCCAGGCAGAGTTCTGCCTGATCCTCGCTCCGGACCGCTGCGGTCGACGCCGACAGTCCCCATCCGCAGTGAGAAGGAGTTCCCGAGTGCTCGACACCGGCCAGGCGTCCCCCGCCACGACCGAGCCCCGCAGGCCCGTGAACCCGCTGATGCGGCGCAAGCCGGTCGAGCGGCTCGTCTCCGAGGGCGGGCAGGGCGAGGGCGGCACCCTGCGCCGCTCGCTCACCATGTGGCAGCTGACCATGATCAGCATCGGTGCCACCCTGGGCACCGGCATCTTCGTCGTCCTCGGCACCGCCGCCCCCAAGGCCGGCCCCGCCGTGACGATCTCCTTCATCCTCGCGGGCCTGACCGCCCTGTTCTCGGCCCTCTCCTACGCCGAGCTGGCCGGCTCCGTCCCGGTCTCCGGCTCCTCGTACTCCTACGCGTACGCCACCATGGGCGAGCTCATCGCCTGGATCTGCGGCTGGTGCCTGGTCCTGGAGTACGCCGTCTCCGTCGCGGCGGTCGCCGTCGGCTGGGGCCAGTACCTCAACGAGTTCCTCGACGGGACCATCGGCGTCACCATCCCCGAATCGGTCTCCGCACCGCTCGGCGAGGGCGGGTTCATCAACCTGCCGGCGCTGGTCGTCGTCCTGCTCTCCATGGTCTTCCTGATGCGCGGCGCCAAGGAGAGCGCCACGGTCAACTCGATCATGGTCGGCGTCAAGATCGTCACCCTGCTGCTCTTCATCGGCATCGGCGTCATGGGCATCAAGGCCGGCAACTACACCCCGCTGGCCCCGCTGGGCATGACCGGCATCGCCGCCGGCGCCTCCACCCTCTTCTTCTCCTACATCGGCTTCGACGCCGCCTCCACCGCAGGTGAGGAAGCCAAGAACCCGAAGAAGGACCTGCCGCGCGCGATCATGCTGTCGCTGGCCATCGTCACCGTCCTCTACGTGCTCGTCGCCTTCGTCGCCGTCGGCGCCATGCCGTGGCAGGACTTCGAGGGCACCGAGGCCGCGCTCGCCCAGATCATGACCGACGTCACCGGCAACAGCGTCTGGGGCGTCGTCCTCGCCGCCGGTGCCATCGTCGCGATCTTCTCGGTCGTCTTCGCCGTCCTCTACGGCCAGACCCGCATCCTCTTCGCGATGTCCCGCGACGGCCTCGTCCCCAAGGTCTTCGCCAAGGTCGACGAGAAGACCGGCGCCCCCCGCGCCAACGTGGTGATCGTCTCCCTCTTCTGCGGCGTCCTCGCGGCCTTCATCCCGCTGGGCAAGCTCGCCGACGCCACCAGCATCGGCACCCTCTTCGCCTTCGGCCTGGTCAACGTCGCCGTGATCATCCTGCGCCGCACCAAGCCCGACATGCCGCGCACCTTCAAGGTGGCGCTCTTCCCCGTCACCCCGATCCTGGGTGCCATCGCCTGCGGCTACATGATGTTCGAGCTCGACAGCGCCACCTGGATGGTCTTCGGTGGCTGGATGGCCGTCGGCCTCGTGGTCTACTTCCTGTACGGCATCCGCCGGTCCCGCCTCGCCACCGAAGCAGACGTGGCCACAGCAGAGAAGTGATCCACCCGCAGTGCGACTGAACGATCTCGACGAACGCATCGTGCACGCCCTCGCCGAGGACGCCCGCCGCTCCTACGCGGACATCGGCTCCGAGGTCGGACTCTCCGCCCCCGCCGTGAAGCGGCGCGTGGACCGGCTGCGCGCGGAAGGAGCCATCACCGGCTTCACCGTCCGCGTCGACCCCGCCGCCATGGGATGGGAGACCGAGGGCTTCATCGAGATCTACTGCCGCCACAACACCTCGCCGGACGACATCCGGCGAGGCCTGGAGCGGTACCCCGAGGTGGTGTCCGCGTCGACCGTCACCGGCGACGCGGACGCCCTCGTCCAGATCTTCGCCTCCGACATGAGGCACTTCGAGCGCGTACTGGAGCGCATCGCGGGCGAGCCCTTCGTGGAGCGCACCAAGTCGGTCCTGGTCCTCTCCCCGCTCCTGCGCCGCTTCACCTCGGGCGCCCCGGCGTAACCCTCCGCGGCCACGCCGGGCGGTCGGAATGCCGACGCGATCCCCCCGTGCCACGCTGGGACGGGGGATCATGCGCCGGTCCGGCAAGGTCGACCGGCCGGACGGGCCCGTCGCCCGAGGAGGCCTGCATGGCCAGTGACACCACCCGCCCCAATGCGGCCGGGACCCAATCGTGGCGAGCGCCGGTCTCCGGCACCACCGCCTTCGCCGCAGCACTGATGATCTTCGGTGGCGCGATGGCGGCCTTCGAGGGCATCGCGGCCATCGCCAAGGACGACATCTTCCTCAGGACCCGCCACTACGTCTTCGAGTTCAGCCTCACGGGCTGGGGCTGGGTCCACCTCATCGTGGGCATCGTCCTCGTCATCGCCGGCTGCGCCGTCCTCAGCGGAACCCTGTGGGCGCGGTACTTCGGCGTGGTCGTCGCAGGGCTGGGCGCCCTCGCCAACTTCCTGTCGATCCCGTACTACCCCTTCTGGGCGATGACGCTGGTCGCCGTCAACATCTTCATCATCTGGGCGCTGCTCCACGGCGCGCACCGCGAGATCGACATGACCTGACCGGCCAGGCCGCTCCGAGCCGGCCTGACCTGCCTGCTCCGGCCACAGCACTAGATCCGCCGACCCGCCCGGGCCCGGGTGTTCCGGGCCCGGGCGTGCCGTTCCTCCTCCGTCAGGCCGCCCCAGACCCCGTACGGCTCCCGCGTGCGCAGGGCATGATCGAGGCAGGCGGCCCGGACAGGGCACCCGGAGCAGACCCGCTTGGCGGCGGCGTCCCGCTCCTCCCGCTCCTGCCCCCGCTCGCCGGCGGGATGGTAGAAGCGGTCGGGCCCCAGCTCCCGGCAGGCGGCGTGCAGCTGCCACTGCCAGTGGTGGAGCGCGGTGCCGGGCAGGCGCGAGACGTCGGTCATGGCTGTTCCTTTCCGTGGGTGTGCCACGCGTCTGACCGCGCAGCGCCCCGCGAAACCCCGCCGTGGCCGGCGGATCCGGGATCAGGCCTCCCCGGCCGGGGTGCGCAGCCCCACGAAGTCAGGCCGCCGCCGCAGCGTGAATCCCATCGACTCGTACAGCCGCACCGCCCCGGTGTTCTCCGCCGCCGCATGCAGGAACGGGACCTCTCCGCGCTCGCGCACCGCCGCGGCGACCGCCCGGATCAGCCGGGCCGCCAGGCCGCGGCCCCGGAACTCCGGGTGCGTGCACACTGCACTGATCTCCGACCAGCCCGTCGGCCGCATCCGCTCCCCGGCCATCGCGACCAGCCGCCCCTCGTCCCGGATCCCCAGGTACGTGCCCAGCTCGACGGTCCGGTCCATGAAGGGGCCCGGCCGGGTCAGCTCCACCAGCTCCAGCATCTCCGGTACGTCGCCGGGCCCCAGCAGGACCGCCCCGGGCGCGGCCTCGGCCCGTACCGCCCGGCCGTCCAGCTGCACGCCGGGAATGGTCATCACGGTCTTCCACCCCGGTGGCGGGGTCAGCAGCCCGGTCACCCAGACCCCCTCGTCCGGCCCGGCCAGCGCCGCCAGATCCGCCCACGCACGGGGGTCCGCCGGGTCGGCGAGGGCCGCGAACGGGCTCGCGTCCTGTGCGTAGCGGGCGGCCAGACCCGCGGGCCCGTGCTCGGCGAAGCCGCGGTGCGGCCCGGTCAGCGCGGCCCAGACCGGATTGTCTAGCACCTCTTCCGCGGGCACGGTGCCGCTCTCGGGGGACATCGGCGCGGGGCTCCTTCCTCGGGGGCGGGAAACCGGCCGCGACCGCCTTCTTGACGGCCCCGGACGCCGCCACGAGACTGCGGGACACGGCCGCATGAAGCAGGGCCGCCGCGGGAAGCCTAACCACGGCGAGCCGGGCCGCCGAAGAGGCGACGAGTGCAGAGGCGACGCGTACGGGACGGGGGCGGGACCGGTGGACACGGCCACGACGGCGTACGCGCAGGCCCGCACGCCCCGCCGCTGGTGGCTGACCCGGCGCCTCCACATCGACCTCCTGCGGGTCTGCAGCGCCTTCGGCCGCTGACCCCGCAGGGGCGGCCCCCGACGGGGCACCCCCTGGAGACGACCGGGCGCGCACCGCGCGACCCGGCAGCCCGCCGTGCCCTTCTTCCGCCCCGGGAGCGCCATGTCCTCCATCGCCGTGCCCGCAGTGACCGTCCTGCCCTCCGTCACCTCCCTGCCGCCCGCCGCCGCGGTGCCGGCCGAGCCCGCCATCGGTGCCGCACCGGCGGAGCCCGCCGTCGTCGGCGTCCCGACCCCGCCCACCGGATCGCCCCGCACCGAGCTGCGCGGCCGCATCGGTGCCGGGTTCTCGCCCGTCCCGCACCGCTACCGCCTCTACCTCGCCCCCGACTGTCCCCGCTCCCTGCGGGTGGCCGCCGCCCTGGCCGCGCTCGGCCTGGAGGGCTCGGTCGCCGCCACCGTCCTCCCGGCGGACACCGGCCGCTGCGACGCAGGCGCACACGCCGCCCTGCACCGGGCCTACGAGGCCGCAGGCCACCACTTCGACGGCATACTGACCGTGCCCGCCCTCGTCGACACCTGGAGCGGCCGCGTGGTCTCCAACCACACCGCCGGAATCCTCGACGACCTGCGATTCCTGGGGGCCCACCCGGCCTTCCGCACGGTCTCCTAGGAGAGGCACGGCGGGGCCGCGCGGAGGCCGCACCGGGGCCGCGCGGAGGCCGCACCGGGGCCGCGCAACGAATCGCCGCCCTTCCGGCGGAACGCGCAACGAATCGATGCTCCGAGCGCAACGGTCACGGCTTGTCCGGGTCGAACGTCCGAACGTACCGTTTTACGACCCCCACCCCTCCTGCCACAGAGGTTATCCATGGCCCCGCTGCGCACCGCCCTCCTCCAGAGCTCCGGACGGCTCGGCGACACCGCCGAGAACCTGAAGGCGCTCGACGAGGCCGCGGCGCGCGCCGCACAGAGCGGGGCCGGGCTCCTCGTGACCTCGGAGATGTTCCTCACCGGCTACGCCCTGGACCCCCAGGAGATCGCCGACCGCGCCGAACCGGCCGACGGCGAGTCCGCCCACGCCATCGGCGGAATCGCCCGCCGCCACGGGATCGCCGTCCTGTACGGCTACCCCGAGCGCTCGGGCGACGCCGTCCACAACTCGGCGCAGCTCATCGGCCCCGACGGTGCCCCGCTTGCGAACTACCGCAAGACCCACCTCTTCGGCTGCTTCGAGCAGGAGGCCTTCACCCCCGGCGACACCCCCGTCGTCCAGGCCGACCTCGGCGGCCTCCGCATCGGCATCATGATCTGCTACGACGTGGAGTTCCCCGAGAACGTCCGGGCGCACGCGCTCGCCGGCACCGACCTCCTCCTGGTGCCGACCGCGCAGATGCACCCGTTCCAGTTCGTCGCCGAACAGCTGGTGCCCGTACGGGCCTTCGAGAACCAGATGTACATCGCGTACGTCAACCGCACCGGCCCGGAAGGCGAGTTCGAGTTCGTCGGACTCAGCTGCCTGGCGAGCCCCGACGGGGTCACCCGGACCCGGGCCGGCCGCGGCGAGGAGCTGGTGTTCGGCGAGGCCGACCCCGAGCTGCTCAGCGCCTCGCGCACGACCAACCCCTACCTGCGCGACCGCCGTCCGGGGCTCTACGCCTCCCTCGTCTGAGACCCGCCCGCACCGCCCTCCCCCCTGCCCCACCCCCGCAAGGAGTCGTACCCCATGACGTCCACGGTGCCCACCACCGCCGTCCCGCACGGCGACGGACAGCCGCCGATCACCATGTTCGGCCCGGACTTCCCCTACGCGTACGACGACTTCCTGGCCCACCCGGCGGGGCTCGGCCAGATACCGGCGACCGAGCTCGGCACCGAGGTCGCCGTCATCGGCGGCGGGCTGTCCGGCATCATCTCGGCCTACGAGCTCATGAAGATGGGCCTCAAGCCCGTCGTCTACGAGGCCGACCAGATCGGCGGCCGACTGCGCACCGTCGGCTTCGAGGGCGCCGAGACCGAGGGCCTCACCGCGGAGATGGGCGCCATGCGCTTCCCGCCCTCCTCCACCGCCCTCCAGCACTACATCGACCTCGTCGGCCTGGTCACCGAGCCCTTCCCGAACCCGCTCGCCGAGGCCACCCCCTCGACGGTCGTGGACCTCAAGGGCGAGACGCACTACGCCGAGACCATCGCCGACCTCCCGCAGATCTACCGCGACGTCGCCGACGCGTGGAACGCCTGCCTCGACGAGGGCGCCGACTTCTCCGACATGAACACCGCGATGCGCGAGCGGGACGTCCCGCGCATCCGCGAGATCTGGGCCAAGCTCGTCGAGAAGCTCGACGACGAGACCTTCTACGGGTTCCTGTGCAAGTCGGAGGCCTTCAAGTCCTTCCGCAAGCGCGAGATCTTCGGCCAGGTCGGCTTCGGCACGGGCGGCTGGGACACCGACTTCCCGAACTCCATCCTCGAGATCCTGCGCGTCGTCTACACCGAGGCCGACGACCACCACCGCGGCATCGTGGGCGGCTCGCAGCAGCTCCCGCTGCGCCTGTGGGAGCGCGAGCCCGAGAAGATCGTCCACTGGGCCCAGGGCACCTCCCTGTCCACCCTGCACGACGGGACCCCGCGTCCGGCCGTCACCCGCCTGCACCGCACGGCCGGCAACCGCATCACGGTCACCGACGCCTCGGGCGACATCCGCACGTACCGCGCCGCGATCTTCACCGCGCAGTCCTGGATGCTCCTGTCCAAGATCGCGTGCGACGACACGCTGTTCCCGATCGACCACTGGACGGCGATCGAGCGCACCCACTACATGGAGAGCTCGAAGCTCTTCGTCCCCGTCGACCGCCCCTTCTGGCTGGACAAGGACGAGGAGACCGGCCGCGACGTCATGTCGATGACGCTCACGGACCGCATGACCCGCGGCACCTACCTGCTGGACAACGGCCCGGACAAGCCCGCCGTCATCTGCCTCTCGTACACGTGGTGCGACGACAGCCTGAAGTGGCTGCCGCTCTCCGCGAACGAGCGGATGGAGGTCATGCTGAAGTCCCTCGGCGAGATCTACCCGAAGGTCGACATCCGCCGCCACATCATCGGCAACCCGGTCACCGTCTCCTGGGAGGACGAGCCCTACTTCATGGGCGCGTTCAAGGCCAACCTGCCGGGCCACTACCGCTACCAGCGGCGCCTGTTCACCCACTTCATGCAGGACCGCCTCCCCGAGGACAAGCGCGGCATCTTCCTCGCGGGCGACGACATCTCCTGGACGGCCGGCTGGGCCGAGGGCGCCGTCCAGACCGCCCTCAACGCGGTCTGGGGCGTCATGCACCACCTCGGCGGCTCCACGGACGCCGCCAACCCGGGCCCGGGCGACGTCTACGACGAGATCGCCCCGGTCGAACTCCCGGAGGACTGACCTCCCGGAGGACTGAGATCCCGGCCCCCCATGATCACGGGCCGCCCCCGCGCACGAGCGCTGCGGCGGCCCGTTCTCATGCCGTCCCGTTCACACCGTCCGGCTCCACACGAGCTTCCAACGGGCCTTCTGCGCGTCCTGCACGGCCCGGGCGTGGCCTTGCTCGCGCCGCCCCAGGCTCACCCCGCAGCCCGCGCACAGCCGATGGAGCCAGTACCCGTCGCGCAGTGGCGTCGTGCCCCGGTCCGTCTCGCACAGCGGGCAGACCGCGAGGTCACCGGCCCGCGGGGCGGACATCAGGCGGGGCATCACGGCGGGCAGCGGTGCGGCCGGGTGGAACTCCGGATCGGGGCACCACAGCCGGACCGTGGGCGGGGGTGGATCGGGAACACGGACACCGGCACGCTTCTGGGCACGGCGGCGCGACTCCCACCCGGTCTGCTCGGTCAGCCACAGCGCCCGGGCGGCGTGCAGTTCTTCCACCGCCCACACCAACGCTCCAGGATCCCGCTCCAGGTCGCGGGGGATCCCCGCGCTGCGGCACAGGTGGTGATAGGTCGCCCGGAACCCGTACGGGGCGAACTCCGTCAGGCAGGTGCGCAGCGCCGACAGCCGCCGGTACGGCGGGAGCGCGGTGTCGTGCACCCGTCGGCGGTGCGTGGCGAAGCTGGTCACGGCGTCAGGCTAGGGGGCGAAGGCCCAGGCCGCACGGGGTTTCGGCCCCGTCGGCGTCAGCAGGCACCGGCCCACCAGGCCGACGCCCGAGTCGAGGGACTCGGTGAACTCCTCGGCCAGTTCGGGGGAGCAGCGCAGCGTCCACAGCAGGCGGGCCGCCGCCCAGGCGCCCGCGCGGGCGCGCTCCAGGCTCCACGAGCCGAGCAAGTGGGTCAGCGGGTCGGCGATCTCCAGCAGGTCCGGACCCGGCATCAGGTCCTCGCGGATGCGCTCCTCCAGGGCGACCAGGGTGTCGCCGACCCGGTCGAAGTCCGTCTCCAGGGCCCGGGGTTCGCAGTCCAGGGCCCGGCAGGTGGCCACCACCGCCAGCGCCAGGTCGTGCCCGATGTGCGCGTTGATCCCGGCCAGTGCGTGCTGGAGCGGACGCACCCCCGGGTGGCGGCGGTACTGGAGCAGCGGCCGCCAGCAGGCCGGCGGCCGGTCCGCCTCCACCGCCGCGAGGTAGCGCTCGGCGAAGCGCGCGCTCAGCACGGCTGCCCTGCGGGGCGCGGGGAAACCGCCGTGGGAGATCCGCTCGTACAGGGTCTCCGTCACGGTCAGGTACACCCGGTTGAAGACGGCGACACCGTCCTGCGCGGGGAGCCGCTCGTCCAGGGCGCGCATCCGCGCCAGCACCGCTTCCATGTCAGGCAGCGTCGCAGCCGCCGCCCCGGATCCGGGGAACTTGGCCGTGCGCTTCCCCGGTTCGGGCGAAGCGGCGTCAACCCCGCTTGTCGCCCGGGGGCGTGTCCCCGCCGGTCGCGTCCTCGTCGTACGTCGAGGTGCCCTCGTCGAGCAGGGGCTCCTCGACCTTCATGTGCGCGGGGGCGAAGAACCGCAGCGTGTGGTAGCCGGTGATCACCACGATGGTGCCCAGCGCGATGCCGCCGAGCTCGAAGCTGTCGGTGATCTGCAGCTTGACCCCGCCGATGCCGATGATGATGCCCGCCGCGGCGGGCACCAGGTTCAGCGGATTGCGCAGGTCCACCCGGCCGTTGATCCAGATCTGCGCGCCGAGCAGGCCGATCATGCCGTACAGGATGACGGTGATGCCGCCGAGGACACCGCCCGGGATCGCGGCGACGACCGCCCCGAACTTGGGGCACAGCCCGAAGAGCAGCGCGAAGACGGCCGCCGCCCAGTACGCCGCCGTGGAGTAGACCCGGGTGGCAGCCATGACGCCGATGTTCTCGGAGTACGTGGTGTTCGGCGGACCGCCGACCCCCGTGGACAGCATCGACGCCGCGCCGTCGGCCGCGATCGCGGTGCCGAGCTTGTCGTCGAGCCGGTCCCCGGTCATCTCGGCCACGGCCTTGATGTGCCCGGCGTTCTCGGCGATCAGCGCGATCACCACGGGCAGCGCGATCAGGATCGCCGACCACTCGAAGGCCGGCGCGTGGAAGGACGGCAGGCCGATCCAGTCGGCCTTGGAGACCCCGGAGAGGTCCAGACGCCAGTGGTCCACGGCCTCGGCCCCGCCCGTCGTGGAGTGGATCATGCCGAAGATCCGGTCGAGGACCCAGGAGAGCCCGTAGCCGAAGAGCAGCCCCAGGAAGATCGCGATGCGCGACCAGAAGCCGCGCAGGCACACCACCGCCAGCCCGGTGAACAGCATCGTCAGCAGCGCCGTCCACTGGTCCTGCGGCCAGTACGTCGAGGCCGTCACGGGCGCCAGGTTGAAGCCGATCAGCATCACGACCGCGCCCGTCACCACCGGCGGCATCGTGGCGTGGATGATGTGGGCGCCGAACCGGTGGACGGCCAGACCGGCCAGGAACAGGGCCGCGCCGACCACGAAGACGGCACCCGTGACCACCGCGCTGTCCCCGCCGCCCGCCCGGATCGCGGCCGCCACGCCCACGAAGGAGAGCGAGCAGCCCAGGTAGGAGGGGACCCGGCCGCGGGTCGCGAGGAGGAAGACCATCGTCGCGATGCCGGACATCATGATGGCCAGGTTCGGGTCCAGGCCCATCAGGACCGGGGCGACGAAGCTCGCACCGAACATCGCCACGACGTGCTGGGCGCCCAGCCCCGCGGTCCGCGGCCACGACAGCCGCTCGTCCGGCCGTACCACCGCGCCGGGTGCGGGCGTCCGCCCGTCACCGTGCAGGGTCCAGCGCACGCCGAGGCCCATGTTCCACTCCACTTCTCCGGCCGGCCGGAGGTCGCGCCCGGCGCCGGTCACACGTCGAGGCCGCAGCGCGAGGGATGCCGCTGCGGCCGGTCGATCGACATGTTACGGCTGTATACGGGCTGGTTCGTCCCGATTGAGCCCGGAGGCCTGCTCGGCGGGTGTGGCCCCAGGGTGCCCCACGGGCGTCCTCCGGCGCAGTACCGCGGCCCCCGCCGTCAGCGCGAAGGCCAGCAGGGTGACCAGCCCGAAGGACCACACCAGCGACGTCGCGTCGGCCACCGCGCCGATCGCCGACGGCGCGATCAGGCCGGAGGTGTACGTGATCGTCGCGACGCCCGCCAGGGCCTGCGCGGGGGCGGGCCCGCTGCGCGCCGCGGCCGCGAACGTCAGCGGGACCACCACCGAGATGCCGAGCCCGATCAGCCCGAAGCCGGCCAGCGCGGCGGCGGGGTGCTGGACGAAGACCACGAGCAGCCCACCGGCGGTGGCCACGAGGCCGCCGGTCCGGACGGTGCGCACCGGCCCGAACCGGTCGACCACCCGGTCCCCGACCAGCCGGGCGACGGCCATGGTGAGCGCGAAGGCCGTGGTGGAGGCTGCCGCGAGCCCGGCGTCCGTGTCGAGGACGTCCCGCAGGTACACGGCCGACCAGTCCAGGCTCGCCCCCTCCGCGAACACCGCGCAGAAGCCGATGGCGCCGATGAGCAGCGCCGACTTGGGGGGCAGCGCGAAGTGCGGAGGCGCATCGCCGTCCGGCCCGGCCTTCAGGTCGAGGACGCCCCGTACGGCGATCAGCCCGCCCGCCGTGAGGGCGAGCGCAGCGATCAGATGGTGCAGCCGCGCATCGGCGCCGGTGTGCGCGGCGACCGTACCGGCGGCCGATCCCAGCAGGGCGCCCACGCTCCACATGCCGTGCAGCGAGGACATGATCGAGCGGCCCAGCCGGTTCTCGGTCTCCACGCCCAGTGCGTTCATGGCCACGTCCGACATCCCGGCGGCGGCCCCGTAGAGGAAGAGCGCGAAGCACAGCGTCGCCAGATTCGGGGCGAGACTCGGGAGGACGAGCGCGAGGGTCCACATCGCCAGCAGCCCGCGCAGCGCGGAACGGGCGCCGAACCGGTGGTTGATCCGCCCGGCCAGCGGCATCGCGAGCGCCGCGCCCACGGCGGGGAAGGCCAGGGCGAGCCCCAGGGTCCCGGCGCTCAGCTGGGCGTGCTCCTGGATCCACGGGATGCGGGTGGCGAAGGAGCCGGTGACGGCGCCGTGGGCGCAGAAGACGGCGGCGATCGCGAAGCGGGCATGGCGCAGACGCGCCGGGCTGAGGTCTGGTTCCCCGGTCATGGACGATAAACTATCAGGGACCCTGCCTGATAGATAACTCCTCCGACTGCCTAGGATGGGCGCCGTGACTTCTGCCCTGACCCCGGTGCCCGCCTCGCCCAGCACGGCGCGAGCCATCAACGACCGCCTCGCGCTGCAACTGCTCCAGGACTCCGGACCGCTGACGGCCACCCAGCTCAAGGCCAGGACGGGACTCTCCCGCCCCTCGGTCGCCGACCTCGTCGAGCGCCTCACCGGAGCAGGACTCATCGAGGTCGTCGGGGAGTCCGGCGAACAGCGCCGCGGCCCCAACGCGAAGCTGTACGGGATCGTCGCCCGCCGCGCCCACCTGGCCGCCCTCGACGTGCGGACCGACAGCGTCACCGCCGTGGTCACCGACCTGCTCGGCACCCCGATCGCCCGCGCGGCCCTGCCCGTCGGAGCCCCCGAGGATGCGGTCGGGGCCCTGCTGCGCACCGCCCGCGAAGCCGGTGCCGAAGAACTGCACACGGTCGTCATCGGAGCCCCCGGCCTGGTGGCCCCGGCGACGGGCGAGCTCCGCGACACCTCGGGCCTGCCGGCCTGGCACCGGGAGCTGGTCGCGGCCCTGCAGCGGAGCCTGCCCGCCGTGGTCGTGGTCGAGAACGAGACGAACCTGGCCGCCCTCGCCGAGCAGCGCCTGGGCGCGGCACGCGATCTGGACTCCTTCGTCCTGCTGTGGCTCGGTGCGGGCGTGGGCGCGGCGGTGGTCCTGGACGGCCGGCTGCGCCGGGGCGCCTCGGGCGGGGCCGGCGAGATCGGCTTCCTCCCGGTCCCGGGCACCGGCGGACTGCCGTCGGCCACCGGCTGTGCGGGCGGCTTCCACGCCCTGGTGGGCCGGGACGCGGTCGAGGCGCTGGCGCGCCTGCACGGCTTCGAGGGCCCGGTCGAGGACGCGGCGGCCGGCGCCGCGGGGGAGGACTTCCTCGACGCCTACGCCGAACGCCTCGCACTGGGCGCGGCTGCCGCCGCGGCGCTGCTGGACCCGGGCTGCGTGGTCCTGGCCGGCGAACTCGGCCGCGCAGGCGGCCCGGCCCTGGCGGCCCGGGTGGCCCGCCGCCTGGCGTCCCTGACCCCGATCCCGACGGAGGTCCGCGCCACGACCCTGGGCGACCCGGCAGTCCTGGCGGGCGCCCAACTGGCCGCACGGGAGGCGGCGCAGGAGGTGCTGTTCGGGGGGTGAGGTACGGGCTCACGCGCGCGGGACTTCTCCCCCCGCGGGCCCCGCTCCGGGGCGGCGTTGGCCCACTCGCCCGCTGGGTGCGGGTGGGGGTGGGGCCGGCGGCCTGGAGGGAGGGGGCTTCGCCTTTTCGGGCGCTGCTCTGGGGCGGTTGCCATGAACCCCTTTCCCTGATGGGCGGGTCGGGGCAATGGCGGGACATCGGCTGGGCGGAATCAGAGAGGTCTTGGGGATTTCCCGTCAGTCCCATAGTCCTTCCGTGTCGGGACGGCCTGTCAAGGGCGCTCCTTCGTCGCGTCGCTTCGCGATCGCCTACGGCGACCCTTGACAGGCCGTCCCGCCCCGGAAAGACAAGGACTGCCGGGAAACCCCCAAAAGAACGGGCCGGGGGAGACGACGACAAACGGCCATGTCAGCGATGTCCAGCCCTGCTCCGGCCCCCACCCTCCCCTCGGGCCCTCACAGGCCGCCATCCGCACCGGGCAGTCGGCCACCCACCCCCACACCTCGACCACAAGCACCTCAGCCCCCGACAGGCGCATCAAATCGCTACGCGCTCCTCATTTCTCGGCGTCTGCGGCCCGTCTGGGGCTGGTCTCGCCCCAGATCGCTACGCGCTCCTCGATGACGGCGTCCGACGGCCGTCCGGGGCTGGTCATAGGCCGCCCAAGGGCCCGGTTTCCTCCTCCATGACCGCGTCCGACGGCCGTCGAGAGGAGAAAAGCGACCAGACAGCGGCTATGCCGAGGTGTACTCACGTCAGAGCCGGTCGGCGACCAAAACGCCTGACATTATGCCCTAATTGGGATGTTATGGGTCTGGGTTGGTGGGGACGGTCTCGTCCTGACACGACTACACCTCGGCCAGGGCGAGCATTCGCCCCTTTGGGCCCCTGATCGGCGCCATTTCGCGGTCTCTCAGCCCCAGACGGGGGCCAGCCGCCGTCGTCGAGGAGCGCGTAGCGATCGATGGCGGCTTATGACCAGCCCCAGACGGGCCGCAGACGCCTTTGGCGAGAAGCGCGTAGCGA
>NZ_JBITTH010000016.1:0-214552 GCF_044541755.1 Streptomyces sp. NPDC085524 | reverse complement strand
CCAGATGTGGAAGCCCGGTAACGGGTGAAGCTGACTGGTACTAATAGGCCGAGGGCTTGTCCTCAGTTGCTCGCGTCCACTGTGTTAGTTCTGAAGCAACGAACAGTTGCTGGTTTCTAGAGCTAGAACACAACTACAGAGTGTGCTTGTTCGCTCGAAACCGATAGGGTTTCGGTGGTCATAGCGTTAGGGAAACGCCCGGTTACATTCCGAACCCGGAAGCTAAGCCTTTCAGCGCCGATGGTACTGCAGGGGGGACCCTGTGGGAGAGTAGGACGCCGCCGAACAATCATTGTGGGAAAGCCCCGCACCAGCCCTTCAGGGTTCGGTGCGGGGCTTTTCTGCGTTCCGGATGCGCGTACGGACTCCTGTAGGGTCAAGGGGCATCGTTCAACTTTTCTACCGTCACAGTGGAGGCCCCCGGGTGGAGGTCCAGGAGACTCGGGTTCAGACTGACCGAATTTTCACCATTCCGAACATCCTGAGCATGGCTCGCCTGGCCGGCGTGCCCGTGTTCCTGTGGCTGATCCTCGCGGAGTACGACGGGTGGGCCCTGGCCGTACTCATGCTCAGCGGGATCAGTGACTACCTCGACGGGAAGCTCGCGCGGCGCTGGAATCAGATCAGCAACCTCGGCCGGCTGCTGGATCCCGCCGCCGACCGGCTGTACATCCTGTCGACGCTCTTCGGTCTGACCTATCGCGAGATTCTTCCCCTGTGGCTGACCGCGGCGCTGCTCGCGCGCGATCTGATGCTGCTGGTCAACGTGTGGATCCTGCGCCGTCACGGCTATCCGCCGCCGCAGGTCAACTTCCTCGGGAAGGCCGCCACCTTCAACCTGATGTACGCGTTCCCCTTGTTGCTGCTCAGTGACGGCACGGGTTGGTTGGCCTGGATGGGGGCTGTTTTCGGATGGGCGTTCGCGGGATGGGGTACAACGCTCTATTGGTGGGCAGGAATCCTGTACGTGGTTCAAGTCCGCCGTCTCGTGAAGGCGGACGCCACCGCCGATTGAGCCCGCCCGACCGGATGGCACGGAGGAGTCGGGAAGTCACCGTCCGAGACGGGTGAGGTCGGCACGACCGTCATCTCTCAAGGAGGACTCTTCCGACATGAAGGCCGTCGTGATGGCCGGTGGTGAAGGCACACGTCTTCGCCCCATGACCTCGAGCATGCCCAAGCCGCTCCTGCCGGTGGCGAACAGGCCGATCATGGAGCACGTGCTCAGGCTCCTCAAGCGGCATGGGCTGAGCGAGACCGTGGTCACGGTGCAGTTCCTGGCGTCGCTCGTGAAGAACTACTTCGGGGACGGGGAAGAGCTCGGCATGGAGCTCACCTATGCCAACGAGGAGAAGCCACTCGGCACCGCCGGCAGCGTCAAGAACGCCGAGGAGGCCTTGAAGGATGACGCGTTCCTCGTCATTTCCGGCGATGCGCTGACCGACTTCGACCTCACCGATCTGATCCGCTTCCACAAGGAGAAGGGCGCACTCGTCACGGTGTGCCTGACCCGGGTGCCGAATCCGCTGGAATTCGGCATCACGATCGTGGACGAGGAGGGCAAGGTCGAGCGGTTCCTGGAGAAGCCGACCTGGGGCCAGGTGTTCTCGGACACCGTGAACACCGGCATCTACGTGATGGAGCCGGAGGTCTTCAACTACGTCGACCCGGACGTCTCGGTCGACTGGTCCGGTGACGTGTTCCCGCAGCTGATGAAGGAAGGCCGGCCGATCTTCGGCTACGTGGCCGAGGGCTACTGGGAGGACGTCGGCACGCACGAGAGCTACGTCAAGGCGCAGGCCGACGTGCTCGAGGGCAAGGTCCAGGTCGAGATGGACGGCTTCGAGATCTCGCCCGGCGTGTGGGTGGCCGAAGGGGCCGAGGTGAGCCCCGAGGCAGTGCTGCGCGGGCCGCTGTACATCGGGGACTACGCGAAGATCGAAGCCGGCGTCGAGATCCGTGAGCACACCGTCGTCGGGTCGAACGTCGTCGTCAAGAGCGGGGCCTTCCTGCACAAGGCCGTCGTCCACGACAACGTGTACCTCGGGCCCCACAGCAACCTCCGCGGCTGCGTGATCGGCAAGAACACCGACATCATGCGCTCCGCGAGGATCGAGGACGGGGCCGTCATCGGCGACGAGTGCCTCGTCGGCGAGGAATCGATCGTCCAGGGGAACGTGCGCGTCTACCCCTTCAAGACGATCGAGGCCGGTGCCTTCGTCAACACGTCGGTGATCTGGGAGTCCCGCGGCCAGGCGCACCTGTTCGGCGCGCGGGGAGTCTCCGGGATCCTGAACGTGGAGATCACCCCCGAGGTGGTGGTCCGGCTCGCCGGTGCCTACGCGACCACCCTCAAGAAGGGTGCGATCGTCACCACGGCCCGTGACCACTCCCGAGGCGCCAGGGCCCTGAAGCGCGCGGTGATCTCGGCGCTCCAGGCCAGTGCCATCGAGGTGAGGGACCTGGAGAACGTCCCGCTGCCGGTCGCCCGGCAGCAGACCGCCCGCGGCAGCGCCGGCGGGATCATGCTGCGGACCTCGCCCGGTGTCCCGGACTCCGTGGACATCATGTTCCTGGACGAGCGGGGAGCGGACCTCTCGCAGGCCCAGCAGCGCAAGCTCGACCGGGTGTACGCACGCCAGGAGTACCGCCGTGCCTTCCCGGGGGAGATCGGCGACCTGCACTTCCCGTCGAGCGTCTTCGACTCGTACACGGGATCGCTGCTGAGGCAGGTGAACACGGCCGGGATCGGCGACGCCGGCCTCAAGGTGGTCGTGGACGCCTCGAACGGCAGCGCCGGCCTCGTTCTGCCCAGCTTGCTCGGGCGGCTCGGAGTGGACGCCCTCACGATCAATCCGGGGCTCGACGAGTCCAGGCCGACGGAGACCGCGGAGTCCCGGCGGGCCGGGCTGGTGCGGCTCGGGGAGATCGTGGCCTCGGCCCGGGCGGCCTTCGGGGTGCGGTTCGACCCCGTCGGAGAGCGGATCTCGCTGGTGGACGAGCGCGGGCGGATCATCGAGGACGACCGGGCCCTGCTGGTGCTGCTCGACCTGGTGGCCGCGGAGAAGCGCAGCGGCAAGGTCGCGCTGCCGGTGACCACGACACGGGTCGCCGAGCAGGTGGCGGCGTACCACGGCACCCAGGTGGAGTGGACGACGACCTCGCCCGACGACCTGACCCGGGTGGGCCGGGCGGAGAACACGATCTTCGGCGGCGACGGCCGCGGAGGGTTCATCGTTCCGGAGTTCAGCAGTGTCTTCGACGGCTCGGCCGCCTTCGTCCAGCTGCTCGGACTGGTGGCGCGTACGCAGCTCACGCTGAGCCAGATCGACGCCCGGATCCCGCGCGCCCACGTCCTCAAGCGGGACGTGCCGACTCCGTGGGCGGTGAAGGGACTCGTCATGCGGCGGGTCGTGGAGGCGGCCGGAGACCGGCAGGTGGACACCACCGACGGGGTGCGGGTGGTCGAGGCCGACGGGCGGTGGGTGCTGGTGCTGCCCGACCCGGCGGAGGCGGTCACGCACCTGTGGGCGGAAGGTCCCGACGACGCCTCGGCTCAGGCGCTGCTCGACGAGTGGGCCGCAGTGGTGGACGGGGCCGGGCACTGAGCGCCGGGCGCTGATCCGCTGCGGACCGTAGTCCCGGGGTCCGGGCGAGGGGAAGCCCTGGCCCGGACCCCCGGACGGGTGCATTCGGTGTGTACGGCGCCGACATGCGACGATGTGCGGCATGTCGCAGCCGCCCCACAATCGGAGTTCGGCGTTCCCGGTGCCCCCGCGCCCGGACGCTTCCATGTCGCTGCTGACGCACGTGATGGACCACAGCCTCGACGAGGGCTATGCGGAAGCGTCGGCCCGCCGTGAGGCGGAGGGCACCGCAGGGCTGCCCCGCACCCTCAAGGCGAAGCTCGGACTCGCCGCGGGGCTCGTGCTCGCGGCCCTGGTCGTCACGCTCGGCGCCGCCGAGGCGCAGGTGGCCGCCCCGGTGCTGGCCAAGGAGCGTCAGGAGCTGATCGACCGGGTGGAGCGCGCGGACAACCGCGCGGACGGCCTGGAGCGGGACATCGAGCGGCTCCGGACCGATGTCGCGGACCGCCAGCGCGCGGCGCTCAAGCAGCCAGGCGGGGGACAGGGCGACCTCGTGGCGCTGCTCTCCGGTGCCACGGAGGTCCGGGGCCCCGGGATCAAGCTGGTCGTCGACGACGCCAAGGGTGCTTCCGACGGGGGCGGCGGCGGACCGCGCGAGAGCGCCGGGTTCTCGGACACCGGCCGGGTGCGGGACCGCGACATGCAGAAGATCGTCAACGGGCTGTGGCAGTCCGGGGCGGAGGCCGTGTCCATCAACGGGCAGCGGCTGACGGCGCTGTCGGCGATCAGAGCCGCGGGTGACGCGATACTGGTCGACAACAGGCCGCTGGTGCCGCCGTACGAAGTGCTGGCGGTGGGGGACAAGAAGCGGCTCGGCACGGCCTTCCAGGATTCGGCGGACGGCCAGTACCTGCACGTGCTGCAGGAGAGCTACGGGATCCGCTACACCCTGTCCGCGGCGGACGAGGTGCGGCTGCCGGCCGCGCCGAGCGTGACCGTACGTACAGCTACAGCAGCAGAGCAGCAGAAGGGTGCATCGTGATCGCGGTACTGGGCCTCTTGGTCGGAGTGGTGGCCGGACTTCTGGTCCGGCCCGAAGTGCCGGCCGTGGTGGAGCCTTATCTGCCGATCGCCGTGGTGGCGGCGCTGGACGCGGTGTTCGGCGGTCTGCGCGCGATGCTGGACGGCATCTTCGTGGACAAGGTCTTCGTGGTGTCGTTCCTGTCGAACGTGGTCGTGGCCGCGCTGATCGTCTTCCTCGGCGACAAGCTCGGCGTGGGGTCGCAGCTTTCCACGGGCGTGGTCGTGGTCCTCGGCATCCGCATCTTCTCCAACGCCGCGGCCATCCGCCGGCACGTGTTCCGGGCGTGAGGCCGATGAGTACGGACGACACTCCCGAGCAGCCCGGGGCATCAGAGCAGCCCGGGGCATCCGAGAAGTCGGAGGCAGCAGAGCAGCCGCCGAAGCCCGTGGTGGAGCCGGTGGAGCCGGCGGAGCAGACGGGCCGACAGCGGCTCGCGGCCGGACTGTGGCCGCCGCGGGTGAGCCGCGCCCAACTGATCGTCGCCCTGCTGCTGTTCGTCCTGGGCCTCGGGCTGGCCATCCAGGTGCGGTCGAACAGCGAGTCCAGCGCGCTGCGCGGGGCCCGTCAGGAGGACCTCGTACGGATCCTGGACGAGCTCGACGGGCGGACCAAGCGCCTGGAGGACGAGAAGCAGCGGCTGGAGGAGCAGCGCAAGGAGCTGGAGAGCAGCTCCAACCAGGCCGAGGAGGCGCGCAAGCAGACCGTGGAGAAGGAGCGCCAACTCGGCATCCTGGCCGGTACGGTGGCAGCTCAGGGGCCGGGCATCACGTTGAAGATCACCGATCCCACGGGCAAGGTACGGTCGGACCAGCTGCTGGACGCGCTCCAGGAGCTGCGGGCGGCCGGGGCCGAGGCGATCCAGATCAACGGCGTGCGCATCGTGGCAGGCTCGTACTTCTCCGACGAGAACGGTGGGGTCGCGATCGACGGTAAGAAGATCACACAGCCTTACGAGTTCAGGGTGATCGGCAAGGCCCAGGATCTGGAGCCCGCGCTCAACATCCCGGGCGGGGTCGTCCAGACGCTGGAGAAGGAGCAGGCCACCGTCGCCGTCACACGGTCGGCGAAGATCGTCGTGGATGCCTTGCGGGCTGCGAAGCAGCCTGACTACGCTCGGTCGTCATCGTGATGATGCTGAGTGGAGAGTGGACCGGCTCACGCGGGCTGATGCCTGCGGGGGGTCGGCGCACCGAAGTTGCGGTGTGTGGTGGAAACTGTCTGGTGGTTACGGACGTTGTGAGGATGTCCGGGTCGGCAGGTGTCTGCATTCGGAGTTCGTCCTGCCCCACGGGCGGGTCTGTTTCGGTCAAGGGGAATCGCCCGTGAAGTTGTTTGAGAAGTTGTTCGGCAAGAAGAACCGCGAGGAGAGCGGCGCGGCACGTCACCGCGCCGGGCAGGGCGAGGTGGAAGGGCAGGGCGACCGGCCGCTCTTCCGCGACGAGGTGGCAGGGCCGGGCGACAATTCGGGCGCTTCCGGCGCGTCGACTGTTGACCCTGCTGGTACCGGACGCATAGGTTTCGGTGAACCATCAACCTCAACTACGGGTGGAGGGTTCGCTCCCGACCCGTACGCCACCAATGCCTCCGCGGGGCAGCCGCGGCGCGAGGAGCCGTCCATGTCGGCCGAGCAGATTTGCAGCAGGTGCGGACACCGCAGCGATGCGGCCAGCCGGTTCTGCTCCAACTGCGGGGCGCCGCTGCGGGCGGGTCTGACGCCGGAGCGTGCCTCGGAGACCACGTCCACCATCTCGATCTCGGGCCTCGAGGCCTACGAGGCCGAGGTGTCGGGACAGACGCACGTGTCGTCCTCGCTGTCCCCCGAGGCCCAGGCCGCGGTGGAGGCGCTGCCGCCCGGTTCCGCCCTGCTCATCGTGCGGCGCGGCCCCAACTCCGGTAGCCGCTTCCTGCTGGACGGCGAGCTGACCACGGCGGGCCGGCACCCGCAGAGCGACATCTTCCTGGACGACGTCACCGTCTCCCGGCGCCATGTCGACTTCCGCCGGGGCCAGGACGGCGGGTTCACCGTCTCCGACGTCGGCAGCCTCAACGGCACGTACGTGAACCGCGAACCGATCGACTCCGTCGCCCTGCACAACGGCGACGAGGTGCAGATCGGCAAGTACCGGCTGGTCTTCTACGCGAGCCTGCGGGGCGTCTGACCCTATCTGGGAAGGTCTCATGCTGCGTACCCCGACCGGCGGTGCCTCCGACAACGGCACCGCAGGCGCCGCCGGGCGGCTGGTGAGCATCGGCACGGTGCTCACCACGCTGCGTGACGAGTTCCCCGAAGTCACGATCTCCAAGATCCGTTTCCTGGAGGCGGAAGGGCTCGTCGAGCCCCGCCGCACGCCGTCCGGATACCGCAAGTTCAGCACCGACGACGTGGAGCGCCTCGCGCGCATCCTGCGGTTGCAGCGCGATCACTACCTCCCGCTGAAGGTCATCCGCGAGCAGCTCGACGCGCTCGCCCGCGGCGAACAGATCCGCATCCCGGCGCCCACCGCGCACGGCGACTCCGACGGCACGGCCGATCCCGGCAGCCCCGTGGCCCTCTACGGCGAGGTGGGCCGGGAGCGGCCCACGGTGGCCCGGGTGGGTCGCGCGGAGCTGCTCGCGGCCGCCGAGGTGGACGAGGTGCAGCTGGTCGAATGGGAGTCGTACGGCCTGCTCGCGGAGGCACCGGGCGGCGGATTCGACGCCGAGGCCGTCACGGTGGCCCGGCTCGTGGCCGATCTGGGGCGCTTCGGACTGGAGCCGCGGCACCTGCGGGCCATGAAGGCCGCCGCGGACCGCGAGGCGGGCCTGGTGGAGCAGGTCGTGGCACCGCTGCGCCGCCACCGCAACCCGCAGACCAGGGCGCACGCGGAGGCCACGATGAAGGAACTCGCGGGGCTGTCCGTACGGCTCCACGAGGCCCTCGTACAGACGGCCCTCGGGGTCCGGCTGAGGTGAGCCGACCGGTCGGAGTGGGGCCCCGACTACCCAAACCTGCCGAGCAGGTCCTAGGGTTGCTGTGTGAACGAGCTCGACGTTGTGGGTGTCCGGGTGGAAATGCCCTCCAACCAACCGATCGTGCTCCTGCGTGAAGTGGGAGGCGACCGGTACCTCCCCATCTGGATCGGACCAGGGGAGGCGACCGCGATCGCCTTCGCGCAGCAGGGGATGGCCCCTGCCCGGCCGCTGACGCACGACCTGTTCAAGGACGTGCTGGAGGCGATCGGCGAGGAGCTCACCGAAGTCCGGATCACGGATCTGCGGGAGGGCGTCTTCTACGCGGAGCTCGTCTTCGCCAGCGGGGTCGAGGTGAGCGCGAGGCCCTCCGACGCCATAGCGCTGGCCCTGCGGACGGGGACGCCGATCTACGGCAGTGACGGCGTCCTCGACGACGCCGGAATCGCCATTCCGGACGAGCAGGAGGACGAGGTGGAGAAGTTCCGCGAGTTCCTCGACCAGATCTCGCCCGAGGACTTCGGCACCGGCCCGCAGTGAGCCCCGGTGGACCGTCCAACGGGGCGGACCGCCGGGTATTTCGGCCCATTCGAGTAGCCTTTCCCCGCAAGGGGATACGGGAAACCACTCTCAGGGTGATTATCACTCGGCGTGCCGAGTGTGGCGATCGTTGACGCACCCCTGGTGACTGCCTACCTTCAAGGTGGCAGGTCAAGGACGGAGGGTCGGCGTGAGGATCACGGGCGACGGTACGACCGGGGGCACCCCCGCGCGGAGTGACGGGGGACCGTACCCGATGCACGGAAGTGCGGTCGGTTCCGCGCGCCGTCAGCCGGAGTCGACGCCGGTCGGACCGGTGGGTGGCGACCAGGCGCCCGCGCAGATCGGATACCGGGGGCCGACGGCGTGCGCCGCGGCCGGGATCACCTATCGGCAGCTCGACTACTGGGCGCGGACCGGGCTGGTGGAGCCCAGCGTGCGGCCCGCGTACGGGTCGGGCACCCAGCGGCTCTACAGCTTCCGGGACGTGGTGGTCCTCAAGATCGTGAAGCGCTTCCTGGACACCGGGGTGGCGCTTCAGAACATCCGCACGGCCGTCCAGCACCTGCGCGACCGCGGGTTCCACGACCTGGAGCGGATGACCCTGATGAGCGACGGCGCCACCGTCTACGAGTGCACCTCCCCGGACCAGGTCGTGAGCCTGCTCCAGGGCGGGCAGGGCGTCTTCGGCATCGCCGTGGGCGTGGTGTGGCGCGACGTCGAGAGCGCCCTGTCGCAGCTGCACGGGGAGCGCGTCGACACCGGCGAGACGCTGGTCGGGCACAACCCGGCGGACGAACTCGCGGCACGCCGCAACCGCGCCGTCTGAGCGCCGGCGCGGCCCGCCCCGGAAATGCCGCGTGGAAATGTCAGAGGCGTAGGGCAGCATCGGGGCTGTGAGAGCCGCGCCGACCATCCTCCATCTCGACATGGACGCCTTCTACGCCTCGGTGGAGCAGGCGTCGAAGCCGAGCCTGCGGGGCAAGGCCGTCATCGTCGGCGGCCTCGGTCCGCGCGGGGTCGTCGCGACCGCCTCGTACGAGGCCAGGCGGTTCGGGGTGCACTCCGCGATGCCGACGGCTCAGGCGAGGCGGCTCTGCCCGAACGGCGCCTACCTCATCCCGCGTTTCAGCCTCTACCGCGAGGTCAGCGACCAGGTCATGGCGCTGCTGCGGGCGCTGTCGCCGCTGGTGGAGCCGCTCAGCCTCGACGAGGCCTTCGTGGACCTGGAGGCGGGCGGGGTCGCGTTCGACTCGGCGAGCGCCCGGGCTACGGGGGAGCGGCTGCGGGCGGACATCCGGGCCGTGACGGGGCTGAGCGGGTCGGTGGGGCTGGCCGGGTCGAAGATGCTGGCCAAGGTGGCCTCCGAGGAGGCCAAGCCGAACGGACTGCTGCTGATCGAGCCGGGGACGGAGCGGGAGCTCCTCGCGCCCATGACCGTGCGGACCCTGCCCGGCGTGGGGCCGGCCACCGGCGAGCACCTGCGGCGGGCCGGGATCACCACCGTGGGGGAGATCGCGGAGGCCGGGGAGGACGAGCTGGTCCGGATGGTCGGGCGCGCGCACGGCGTGGGCCTGTACCGGATGGCGCTGGGGCTGGACGACCGGCCGGTGGTCGCCGAGCGGGACGCGAAGTCGGTCTCGGTCGAGGACACCTTCGACGTCGACCTGCACGACCGGGTCCGGATCCGGGGCGAGGTGCAGCGGCTGGCGGACCGGTGCGTGCGGAGGCTGCGGGATTCGGGGCACTCGGGGCGCACGATCGTGCTGAAGGTGCGGCGGTACGACTTCTCGACGCTGACCCGCTCCGAGACGCTGCGGGGGCCCACGGACGACCCCGGCGTGGTCCGGGAGGCCGCGGCGCGGCTCCTGGAGGGCGTGGACACCACGGGCGGCGTGCGGCTGCTGGGGGTGGGCGTGACGGGGCTGGCGGACTACACGCAGGAGGACCTCTTCGCGCAGGCCGCGATGCAGGCGGCGGAGGCCGTGCAGGGTGCGGAGGGTGCGGAGGGTGCGGAGGGCGGGGCGGAGGATTCGGAGGGGGCCTCCGAGGCTCCCGGGGAGGCTGCGTCCGCCGGGGCCGAGGCGGTCATGGACCCGTGGTCCGTGACGCCGGGGGCGGACGAGCCCGCCACGGAGCCGGAGCCGGCTGCGGAGCGGCGGTGGATGGCCGGGGTCGACGTACTCCATTCGGTGTACGGGCCGGGGTGGGTGCAGGGCAGCGGGGTCGGGCGGGTGACCGTGCGGTTCGAGCAGCCCGGATCGCAGCCGGGCCGGGTCCGCACCTTCCGGGTGGACGACCCCGAGCTGGAGCCGTCGGACCCGCTGCCGCTGGTGGGGGCCGCGGGGTCGGAGCCGAGGGCGGATGCGGGTGCCGGTTCCGGCGCCGGGGGCGGCTGACGGCCCGCCCACACCCCGGGCCGCGCGCGTCCCGGGCCCGTGCCTGCGCCGGGCGGTGTCTGTGCCCGGCGGGTGCGTGTGCTGGGCCGTGCCGGTGTCCGGCGGTGTGTGTGCTGGGCGGTGCCGGTGTCCGGCGGTGTGTGTGCTGGGCGGTGCCGGTGTCCGGCGGTGTGTGTGCTGGGCCGTGCCGGTGTCCGGCCGTGCCCGTGCCGGGCCGTGGCTGCCGCTGCGCCGGTCGGTGCCTGCGCCCGGCGGCGGCTGTGCCGGGCCGTGCCCGTGCCGGACGGTGGTTGCGCCAGGCCGTGCCCGCGTCCGGCCGTGGCTGTGCCCAGCCGTACGTGTCTGGCCGTGCGTGTGCCCGGCCGCGGCTGCGTGCGGCCTGCGCCTCACGTGGCCGAAGCCCGGGCCGGTAGCAGGCCTCTGCGTCCCTGAGCCCCATACGGCCCTTCAGCCCCATAGGACGCTTCAGCCTCGTGCGGCCCGTGCAGGCCCGGTGGTGGCTGAGTGGGGCCATAGCGGCCCGTGGTCCGCGGCCGGCGTCCCACGCGCGCTGCGCCCGGTGTCCGTGGCCTACGTCCCACGCGCTTGCGCCCGGTGCCGGGTGCCCGGTGCCAACGGCCCTGGCCCACGTGCTGCGCCCCAGGCCCACGGCCGCACGGCTGCACCCCGCGGCCCCGCGCCCTGCGGCCCGTAGGACCGTGTGGCCTGGTGGGCATGGTCTGCGGCCAGCCGGCCACGCCGTGGCGCGCCTGCTCTCGTGCAGGGCTTGTACCCGGGCCCATGCCGGTGAACGGCCTGTCCGGTCTGGTCAGGCCGGGGCCGTGGTGTGCCCGGCCGCGGCCGGGCCCGGGGCGCGTCGGTGCGTCCACCGGTCCGTGCCGGGCCGACTCCCGAGGCCGAGCGGGCCGGGCTGTGCCAGGCCGGGACCCGGGCCGTGCCGGGGTTCGGAGCGTGCCGGGCCGTGGCAGCCGGAGCCCGGGCCGTTCCGGGGCCCGGGGCGGCGGGTCCGGGGCGGCGGGCCCCGGGGTGGGTCAGTCCTCGTCGCCTGCCAGGTGGCCGAAGTCGCGCTGGAAGTCCGTGGGGAGCGTCACGTCCAGGCCGTAGTGGTGGTAGAGCTGGAGCTCCTGTTCGGGGGAGAGGTGGCGGCCGACGCCGAAGTCGGGGGCGTCCTTGATCAGGGAGCGGTCGAACGGCACCCGCAGGGCGTCGCCCACCAGCTCGCTCGGCTCCAGCGGGACGAACGCGTCCCGGCTGAACAGGCCCGTACGGACGGCGGCCCATTCCGGGACGCCCGTGGCATCGTCGAGGTAGACCTCGTCCACGGTGCCGATCTTGGTGCCATTGCGGTCGAACGCCTTGCGGCCGATCAGGCTGCGCGGATCGATGTCGGTCTGCACGGTCCCTCCAAATGGTCGCAACTCCTCCGTAATGACTACAGAAGTGCATATCCCAAGAAGAGGCCACTCGGGGAGGGCCCGGATCCTCGCTGGTAGGCTGGGTGATGGCTGTCGACCCTGTGCGGGAGAGTCCTCCGAGTGAGAACGACGGAGGCGCCGAAGGAGCAAATCCTCCCCGGAATCTCTCAGGCATACGTACCGCACGGACGAGGCCACTCTGGAAAGCAGGGGCGGGTACCGGGCGCGCAGTGCCGGTTCCCCTCCTCACCGACGGTGAAAGCCGGTGGCTCGAGCGACCCTCCAGCGACCGGTGAAACTCTCAGGTTGAGATGACAGAGGGGGAGGCCGTCCGGGTGCCCGCGCCGTGGTGCCCCTCGCAGGTCGTACGACCAGGAGGCCTCCGTACATGACCGCCAACCGCATTCCGCTCTCCCAGCTGGAGCGAGGCATCCCCTTCGAGCAGCGCCACATCGGTCCGGACGCCGAGGCGCAGGCGAAGATGCTCGCTCAGGTGGGCTACGGCTCGCTGGACGAACTGACCGCTGCCGCGGTGCCGGACGTCATCAAGACCGCCGAGGCGCTGAACCTGCCCGAGGCGCGGACCGAGGCCGAGGTGCTGGCCGAGCTGCGTTCGCTCGCCGACCGCAACCAGGTCCTCTCCTCCATGATCGGTCTCGGCTACTACGGGACCTTCACCCCGCCGGTGATCCTCCGCAACGTCATGGAGAACCCGGCCTGGTACACGGCGTACACGCCCTACCAGCCGGAGATCTCGCAGGGCCGCCTCGAGGCGCTCCTGAACTTCCAGACCCTCGTCGCGGACCTCACCGGCCTGCCGACCTCGGGTGCCTCGCTGCTCGACGAGGGCACCGCGGCCGCCGAGGCCATGTCGCTCGCCCGCCGCGTGGGCAAGGTCAAGGGCGGCGTCTTCCTGATCGACGCCGACGCCCTGCCGCAGACCATCGCGGTGATCGAGACCCGCGCCGAGCCGACGGGCGTCGAGGTCGTCGTCGCGGACCTCTCGAACGGCATCCCCGCCGAGATCGCCGAGCGCGGTGTCTTCGGTGTGCTGCTCCAGTACCCGGGTGCCTCCGGCGCCGTACGGGAGATCAAGCCGGTCATCGACCAGGCGCACGAGCTCGGCGCGATCGTCACCGTCTCGGCCGACCTGCTCGCCCTGACCCTGCTGACCTCCCCGGGCGAGCTGGGTGCGGACATCGCCGTCGGCACCACGCAGCGCTTCGGCGTTCCGATGGGCTTCGGCGGACCGCACGCCGGCTACATGGCCGTCCAGGCCAAGCACGCCCGCTCCCTGCCGGGCCGCCTCGTCGGCGTCTCCGTGGACGCGGACGGCAACAAGGCGTACCGCCTGGCGCTGCAGACCCGCGAGCAGCACATCCGCCGCGAGAAGGCCACCAGCAACATCTGCACCGCGCAGGTGCTCCTCGCCGTCATGGCCGCCATGTACGCGGTCTACCACGGCCCGGACGGCCTGCAGACGATCGCCCGCCGCACCCACCGCTACGCGACCCTGCTCGCCGCGGGCCTGACGGCCGGCGGCGTGGAGATCGTGCACGGCGCGTACTTCGACACGATCACCGCCCGCGTCCCGGGCCGTGCCGCCGAGGTCGTCGCCGCCGCCCGCAAGGGCGGGGTCAACCTGCACCAGGCCGACGCGGACCACGTCGCCGTCGCCTGCGACGAGACCACCCTGCGCGCCGACATCGAGGCCGTCTGGGCCGCCTTCGGCGTCAGCGCCGACATCGAGGCCCTGGACGAGACCGCGGCGGACACCCTCCCCGAGGGCCTGCTGCGCTCGGACGCCTTCCTGACCCACCCGGTCTTCCACCAGCACCGCTCCGAGACCGCGATGCTGCGCTACCTGCGCAAGCTCTCGGACAAGGACTACGCGCTGGACCGCGGCATGATCCCGCTGGGCTCCTGCACCATGAAGCTCAACGCGACCACCGAGATGGAGCCGGTGACCTGGCCCGAGTTCGGCCAGCTGCACCCCTTCGCCCCCGTGGAGCAGGCCGAGGGCTACCTCACGCTCATCAACGAGCTGGAGGAACGTCTCTCCGAGGTCACCGGCTACGACAAGGTCTCCATCCAGCCGAACGCCGGTTCGCAGGGTGAGCTCGCCGGTCTGCTGGCCGTGCGCGCCTACCACCGCGCGAACGGCGACGAGCAGCGCACCATCTGCCTCATTCCGTCCTCCGCGCACGGCACCAACGCCGCCAGCGCCGTGATGGCCGGCATGAAGGTCGTCGTCGTCAAGACCGCCGACGACGGCGAGGTGGACGCGGACGACCTGCGCGCCAAGATCGAGCAGTACCGCGACGAGCTCTCCGTGCTGATGATCACCTACCCGTCCACGCACGGTGTGTTCGAGGAGCACGTCGCCGACATCTGCGCCCAGGTGCACGAGGCCGGCGGCCAGGTCTACGTGGACGGCGCGAACCTGAACGCCCTGGTGGGTCTGGCCAAGCCGGGTCACTTCGGCGGCGACGTCTCGCACCTGAACCTGCACAAGACCTTCTGCATCCCGCACGGCGGCGGCGGCCCGGGCGTCGGCCCGGTCGGTGTCCGGGCACACCTGGCCCCGTACCTGCCCAACCACCCGCTGCAGCCGACCGCGGGCCCGGAGACGGGCGTCGGTCCGATCTCGGCCGCGCCGTGGGGTTCCGCGGGCATCCTGCCGATCTCCTGGTCGTACGTGCGCCTCATGGGCGGCGAGGGCCTCAAGCGCGCCACCCAGGTGGCCGTGCTGGGCGCCAACTACATCGCCAAGCGCCTGGAGCCGCACTACCCGGTGCTCTACACCGGGCCGGGCGACCTGGTCGCGCACGAGTGCATCATCGACCTGCGTCCGCTGTCGAAGGAGACGGGGGTCAGCGTCGACGACATCGCGAAGCGCCTGATCGACTACGGCTTCCACGCGCCGACCATGTCCTTCCCGGTCGCCGGCACGCTGATGATCGAGCCGACGGAGTCCGAGGACCTCGCCGAGATCGACCGCTTCTGCGACGCCATGATCGCCATCCGCGGCGAGATCGAGAAGGTCGCTTCCGGCGAGTGGCCGCTCGAGGACAACCCGCTGGCCAACTCCCCGCACACCGCTGCGGCGCTGGGCGGCGAGTGGAACCACCCGTACACCCGTGACGAGGCCGTGTTCCCGGCCGGGGTCTCGGCCGCCGAGAAGTACTGGCCGCCGGTGCGCCGCATCGACGGTGCGTTCGGTGACCGGAACCTGGTGTGCTCCTGCCCGCCGCTGGACGAGTACGACAACTGACCGATGACGAAGGGGCCGGTCCGGGAGAACCTCCCGGACCGGCCCCTTCGCCGTTCCCGATCCGTCCTACGCCACCGCGAGGGGCCGGTGCGGGGCGATGATCTGGCCGTCGGGCAGCAGCTCCCCGGTGTCCTCGAAGAGCAGGACGCCGTTGCACAGCAGGCTCCAGCCCTGCTCCGGGTGGTTGGCCACCGGGCGGGCCGCCTCCCGGTCGGCGGATTCGGCTGACGGGCAGGCTGGCTGGTGCTGGCACATGGATGCGTTCTTTCGCTGCGACGTGGTCTGTGTGCTACGGCTCGATGCGTGATTCATGGCCGTCCCCCTGGATCATCCCCGCACCCGCGGGGAGCGTGTCCTCAGTCTTCCCCCAGGACAGCCGCTTCGCAGGGATTTCCCGCCAGCTGTCCTCACAGATTGATGACGCATCACTCGTGCGGGCGGTTCAGGCCAACTCCCCTGTCATTTCGGATGGTTCGCAGGTGGCCCGGGCGGACTAACCCGAATGGGCCAATCGGGTCAGGCGGCCGGAGCGGCCAGCGTGGGCGGGACCGGCGGCGTCGCGGGGGTGAGCCGGTGGGTCAGCACCGGCAGCAGCTCGGAGACCGGATGCGGCCGGTACGCGGCGATGCCGGGCGGGGCCGGAGCCAGGGGCACCAGGAGGTCCTCGCCCGCGGGCAGACCCGCGGCGGGGTCGGCGCCCACCGCCCCGTGCAGCCACAGGGTCAGCATGTACAGCTCCGGTACGGACAGCAGCCGCGGCTGGTAGCCCTTGCCGAGCGACTCCGCCTGGCGCAGGGCGCGTTCGGTGGCCGCCACGTAGGGGCCCTCGAAGAAGTGGGAGAAGGTCCAGCCGTCCGGGGTCAGACGGGTGTCGGCCGCGGCGACGAAGCGGTCGCCGCTGCGGATGAGGAACCGCCAGCCGGTGAGCCGGGTGCGCGGCGGCCTGCCGCCGGCCGCCAGGGTGGACATGCCCAGCCGGTCGAGGACGTGGACCGGCAGGGGGAGTTCGGCGGTCATCGGCCCTTGGAGCGCGCGCAGGGCGGGAGTGTGCGCCTCGTTGACTGCGGTGGGGGAACCGAGAGCCGCAAGGACACTGCGCAGGGCGGATGCGGGAGCCGGAGGGACGTGCAGCGGCATGGTGGGTCGCCTCTCACTTGGGAGACCTGTGGAAGGGGGAGGTGCGGACGGCGCTGTCGCATTCTGGGGCCAGAGGGGGGCTGAGGGGCAATGGCCGCGCGCCAACTCTCTGCCTCGTTTGCGGAGTTTATACGACATGTGTTCACGCAGTGTTTCGGCTAGCTGTCCCGCCTATTGCCGACAAGGCGCTTACCGGTCCCGCTGACATGGCATTCATGCCGGATGGGCGCGAACATGTCGCGCTGACCTCGGAGGTTACCGGACGGGGGCCCGGCTGAAAAGCGTCGGCAATCCGGAACGGGCAAAGGCGAGGCGGAATTTGCGCAACGCGGCTTGCCAGGTGAATGTGCCGGAGCGCCCTTCGGCCAAACCGGCGCGCGCTCCGCGCAGTGCACGCCCCCCGGGCGTTATGGATCACGCTGCCGGGGCATCATCGACCGTAACGCGCGCCTGGGTGCCCAAGGCCAGGCGCAGTCGAGGAGGGACGCTTCGATGGGGGAGAAGGTCGTGGCGGGCGGATTCGACCTGTCCGATCGGCAGAGGTATCGAAGGAAGCTCCACGAGTGTCTGGAGGGACTGGAGCGACTTCTGGCGGAGGGGAGGTTCGATCGCCCGAAGAACATGATGGGACTGGAGATCGAGTTGAATCTCGCCGGTGCCGACGGGCTGCCGAGAATGGTGAATGCGGAGGTGCTGGAGCGGATTGCGAGCACGGATTTCCAGACCGAACTGGGAATGTTCAACCTGGAGGTCAACGTCCTTCCGCACAGGCTCGGCGGCCGCGTATTCGACCGGCTCGCCGAAGAACTCAGTGCGGGGCTGGGCTACGCCCACCGGCAGGCCGCCGAGATCGATGCCGGGGTGGTGATGATCGGAATTCTGCCGACGATCTCGCGCGGTGACCTGGTCGCCGCCAACCTGTCGGCGGTGGACCGGTACTCGCTGCTGAACGAGCAGATCCTGATGATGCGGGGCGAGGACTTCACGCTCGACATCGAGGGTGTCGAGCGGCTGACCTGGACCTCCGGGTCGATCGTGCCGGAAGCCGCCTGCACCTCCGTACAACTGCACCTCCAGGTGACCCCGGCCCGGTTCTCCGACGTGTGGAACGCCGCACAGGCGGTGGCCGCCGTGCAGATAGCCGTCGGGGCCAACTCACCCTTCCTGTTCGGGCGCGAGCTGTGGCGGGAGTCGCGGCCGCCGCTGTTCACGCAGGCCACCGACACCCGGCCGGTCGAGCTCCAGGCGCAGGGGGTGCGCCCGCGCACCTGGTTCGGGGAGCGGTGGGTGGACTCGGCGTACGAGCTCTTCGCCGAGAACGTCCGCTACTTCCCCTCCCTGCTGCCGATCTGCGACGAGGAGGAACCGCTGCGGGTGCTGGACGAGGGCGGGGTGCCGCGGCTTCAGGAACTCGTCCTGCACAACGGCACGGTCTACCGCTGGAACCGGCCCGTGTACGGGGTCGCGGACGGGGCGCCGCACCTGCGGGTGGAGAACCGGGTGCTGCCGGCCGGGCCCACCGTGGCCGACGTCGTCGCCAACGCCGCCTTCTACTACGGGCTCGTACGCACCCTCGCCGACGATCCGCGCCCGGTGTGGACCAGGCTGCCCTTCGCCGAGGCGGAGGCCAACTTCGACGCGGCCTGCCGGTACGGGATCGAGGCGCGCGTGCGGTGGCCGCGCCGGGGCAGGGCCGGGGGACTGGTGAGCGTACCGGCGGTGCGGCTGGTGCTGGACGAGCTGCTGCCGATGGCGGCGGCCGGGCTGGACGCCTGGGGCATCGAGCCGGCGGACCGGGACCACTACCTCGGCATCATCGAGGAGCGCTGCCGGCGCCGGGTGAACGGGGCGACCTGGCAGGTGGACACCTACCACCAGGCCCTCGCGTCCGGACTGGAACGGGACGAGGCGCTGGCCGCGACCACCCGGCGCTACAGCGAGCTGATGCACAAGGGCGATCCCGTGCACACCTGGCCCGTGGGATTGGGGGGTGCCGGCCCGGCCTGACCGGCCCTGCCGGGCCGCCCCGGGTTCCGTGATCCCGTTCCGCCGCGGAGGAGGCAGTATGGGGATGGTCGGAACAGGGCGGCAGGGACGGGAGTCGGGCGTGCGGGTGGAGCCGGAGCCGGTGGACGTGGAACTGCGCGGAGAGGGGCGGCGCGGCCTCCTGCGGACGGAGACGCTGCTCGTCCTCGCGCTGTCCCTGGGGGCGAGCGCCTTCTCCTCGCTGATCAGCTTCATCGGATCGCTCACCAAGCCCGGCGGGCTCAAGGACCAGGCCGCCACCCTCAACGGCTCCCACGCCCCGGGCCGGCCCTGGCTGGACCTGGCCTGGCAGCTCTTCGGGATCGCGACCGCGCTCGTCCCCGTCCTGCTCGTGGCGCACTTCCTGACGCGCGAGGGCGCGCCCGGGCTGCGGGTGCTCGGCTTCGACCGCACCCGGCCCTGGTGGGACCTGGGCCGGGGCGCGCTCGTCGCGGCCGGGATCGGGAGCGCGGGACTCGCCTTCTACCTGGCGGCGCGGGCGAGCGGCGCCAACCTCACGGTGGTGCCGGAGGCGCTGCCCGACGTGTGGTGGAAGTTCCCCGTGCTGATCCTCTCCGCGGTGCAGAACGCCGTGGTGGAGGAGGTCATCGTGCTGGCCTACCTGCTGCGCAGACTCGGTCAGCTGGGCTGGTCGCCGATGGCCGCGCTGCTCGCCAGCTCGGTGCTGCGCGGCTCGTACCACCTCTACCAGGGCGTCGGCGGCTTCATCGGCAACATGGTGATGGGCGTCGTCTTCGTGCTCGCCTACCGCCGCTGGGGGCGGGTGGGGCCGCTCGTCGTCGCGCACGCCCTGCTCGACATCGTGGCCTTCGGCGGGTACGCGCTCCTCGCCGGCAAGGTGGGCTGGCTGCCGACGCCCTGACCGGGCGCGGGCCACCCGATCGGCCCCGCCGGGAGGGGGCGGGCGCGGCAGCGGTGCGACGCTGAAGGGGGGAGTGAGGAGGCGCGCGCGGTGGCTGTTCTGGACTCCGTGGTGCAGTTCGCGCCGTTCTTCGTGCCGGTGGTCACCGGCCTGGTGGGCGGGATCAGCCTCCTCATCCGCGACCGTCGCGAGGCGCGCAGCAGCGACCACCACTACCGCAGGCGGCTGGAGAAGGCCCAGCTGGAGATCCAGTTCCTCAACGGCTGGATCCAGGCCAAGGAGATGGCACCGACCGACTCACCGGCACCCGACCCGGAGCCGGGCCAGTGGCTGGACGAGTGCTACGCATCGGTGCGGCGGGCCAAGGAGGACACGGGGGGCCGCCACCGGACGGGGCCGGTCACACTGCGGCGCCTCCTGCTGCTGGGGGAGGCGAGCGGCCCGGCGAAGACCGTGCGCGTCGTCTACTGGATCTCCCTCGTCCTGTTCAACGGGGCGCTCGCGTGGTGGGTGAACGCGCTCGTCGCCGGGGTGCCCGGCTTCGCGCACCAGGAGGGCGCCTCCGAGTCCGAGGAGATCGCCTCCTATCTGGGGCTGGCGGGTGTCTTCTTCGTCGTGTCGGCCGTCCTGTGGGTCTGGACGGTGCACCTGGGCGCGGCGGAGCCCGCACAGGTCTACCGCAAGCGGATCGACTCGGCCGCCTGGATCGAGCACGAGGACGAGCGGCGGAAGGCCGCCCGCGCGAAGGCGGAGGCGAAGGCGCGGGCCAAGGCGCGGCCGAAGGGCTGACCGGGCCGGGCAGGTCCCGGCAGCGCAGGGCCGGCCCGTGCCCGTGCCCGTGCCCCGTCGTCACTCCGCGGGTTCGGTCCCCGGCTCCGCGGGCGGGGCCGCGAGGAGCTCCCCGTCGAGGACGGTGACCGCGTGCCCGGTCAGCAGGGTGCGCTCGCCGGCCAGGGTGACCTTGACCAGTCCCTGGCGGGCGCCGCCCTGGAGGCCGGTCAGCTCGTCCCGGCCCAGGCGCTGCGCCCAGAACGGGGCGAGCGCGGTGTGGGCGCTGCCCGTGACCGGGTCCTCGTCGATGCCGAAGGCGGGGAAGAAGCCCCGCGAGACGAAGTCGTACCCGCGGGAGGGGTCCTCGGCGGGCGCGGTGACGATCACCCCGCGCTTGGCGAAGGCCTGCAGTGCGGCGTGGTCCGGCTCCAGCTCGCGCACGGTCTGCTCGTCGGCGAGCTCGATCAGCAGGTCGCCGATGTGCGAGGCGGTGTCGTGCATGGAGAGGATCGGCGCGCCGCCGAGCGCGTGGTCGACCGCGGTCGGCGCCGGGACGGGGGTCAGCGAGGACGTCGGGAAGTCCAGGGTGACGGTGCCGTCCTCGGCGGTCTCGGCGGTGAGGATGCCGCAGCGGGCGGTGAAGCGGATCAGCCCCTTGGCGAGCCCGTTCGCGGCCAGTACGTGTGCCGTGGCGAGCGTGGCGTGCCCGCACATGTCCACCTCGGCGGCCGGGGTGAACCAGCGCAGCGCCCAGTCGGCGTCGCCGCCGGGCGGCAGCGGGTGGGCGAAGGCGGTCTCGGAGAGGTTCATCTCGGAGGCGACCTGCTGGAGCCAGGCGTCCGGCGGGAAGCCGCCGTCGAGGATCAGGACTCCGGCGGGGTTCCCGTGGAAGGGACGGTCGGTGAAGGCGTCGACGATTCGGATGCGCATGTTCCCGACGGTAGGACGGATCCTTGATCACCGACAAAGGCCAATGCGGGGTGACTGGCCTGGTGTCGCGCGGGGCCGGAAGGGCCGGCTCTTCCGGCCCCGGCCGGCCCGGGCCTGGCCCTGCCCCAGCTACCCGGCCTGCTTGCGCAGTACGGCGGTTTCCCCGTCGTCCGGGTCGCCCATGAGTACGAACAGCTCCGGGCGCTGGGCCGTGCCCGCCACCTGCCAGGTCAGCTCCGCGCGTTCGCAGCCGGGGACGGCCAGGGCCACGCCCGCCCGGTCGCCGTACGCCTGTTCCACGGGCTTCCACGTCCCGCGGCCCGAACAGTGGCTCACGACCTCGAACCCGTCGTGGACCGGCAGCCGGCGGACCACCGCCTCGCCCTGCGGGCCGAGTTCCAGGCGGACGTGGTCGCCCGCCCACTCGCCGATGTAGTCGGCGCGCCCGAGGACCGGCGGCTGGTACGCCGGAACATCGACGCCGATGAAGAAGGTGGCGACCACCGCGACCGCGATCGGCGCCACCGCCCGACGACGCACCGTGCCCCTCGGTACCTGGCGCATCCGCGCGAACACCGCCACCACCACGGGCGGCGCCCCTACGGCCGCGATCCAGCCGAACGCGGCCGCGTACGAGGCGTCGGCGAGCAGGGAGAGCGGTACGGCGTACCCGGCCGCGATCAGGGCGGCCGTGGGCGCGGCCCAGTAGGGCGCGGAGACGCGGGTGCGCACGCCCGCGAGGTTCGAGGCCGCCATGACCGGCGTGGTGAAGAGCAGGCTGTGCACGTAGCCCAGGCCGAGCGCGATGAACGGGCCGATGACGCACATGACGAAGAGCCAGAAGAGTACGGCGATTCCGCCGCCGTAACCCCGGCCGTAGGGCTCTCCCGCGAGCGCGGCGAGCTGTGCGTAGAACGCCGCGCAGAGCAGTGCCGCTCCTCCCACGGTCTCGGCGCCCGGTGCGATTCCGCTCCAGGCGTCCGTGGTCCGCCGTCCGGTGGTGCCCCTGCGATTTCCCATGGTGAGAGCCCCCTGCACGCTTGTTGAACGCGTTCAATCGACGTGGACCCTACACCCCTTCGGTGAAGAAGTTTCCGATATATCGTTGACGCATCGCGATCGGTCATCGATAGTAGAGACATCGGAAAACCGATGAACCAGTACGAACCACTACGAAGTGACGGAAGGAGCGCAGTCATGCGTTCACGCGGACAGCACGAACACGGCCACGGCCACGGACATGAGCACGGACGGGGCCACGGCCACTGCGGGCCCGATCGTCGGGAGGAGTTCAGGGGGCTGCGCGCCGCCTTCGGCCCGTTCGGGCCTCCCTTCGGCGGCGGGCCCTTCGGCGGGCGCGGTGGCCGTGGCGGACCGCGCGGCAGGGCCCGGCGCGGTGACGTGCGCGCCTCGATCCTGGCGCTGCTCGCCGACCGGCCGATGCACGGCTACGAGATGATCCAGGAGATCGGCGAGCGCAGCGGCGGGGCGTGGAAGCCCAGCCCCGGCTCGGTCTACCCGACCCTCCAGCTGCTCGAGGACGAGGGACTGATCGTCAGCGAGAGCGAGGGCGGCAAGAAGCTGTTCACGCTCACCGACGCCGGCCGCACCGAGGCCGAATCGGGCCCGGACGCCCCCTGGGAGGATGCCGGGCGCGGCTTCGACTTCGAGGCGATGCACGAGGTCCGGACGGCCGGGGTCGGCCTGATGGAGGCCTTCGGGCAGGTCTTCAAGACCGGCACGCCCGAACAGCGGGAGAAGGCCCTCGCCGTCATCAACGACGCCCGCAAGAAGCTCTACCTCATCCTGGCCGACGAGCACTGACCGGCCGCGCTCCGGGCCCGAGGCCCGGGGTGCACGCAGAGCGCCCCGCGAGTCCTCTCGCGGGGCGCTCCGGCGTTCCGGCGACGGGGTCAGACGACCAGGCCGGCCAGCTTGCGCAGGGACTCGTTCAGCGCGGCGGTCGCCGAGTCCTTGAGCTTGCCGGCCATCAGGGAGACGGCGGCGCCCGTGAACTCGCCGTCGATGCGGACGGTGGTGGCTCCGCCGTCCGGGGTCAGCGTGTACCGGGTCAGCACGGCCACGCCCATCGGCCCCTTGCCGGTGATCGCGAAGACGCGCTCGTCCTCCAGCTCGGAGACGGTCCAGACGACCTCGGCCGGGAAACCCATCATCTTCATGTTCTCGGCGAAGGTGGATCCGACGGCGAGGGTCTCGGGTCCGCCCTTCGGGAAGTTCGTGTGGGTCATGCTCCACTGGCCGTACGCGTCCCAGTCCGTCAGCTGGGACCAGACCTTCGCGGCGGACGCCTCGATGCGTGATTCCGCGGTGACTTCGGCCATGCGACCACCCCTTCTCGTCGGGTACGTGCGGCGGAACGTAGCCCCGGAGGGCGGAACATTCAATACTGACGACCTGTCAGATCTCGGCGGTGTGGGCGGGTGGGCCGGCGGCGGGGGTATCGACTGCGTCTCAACAGGTGTCACGCCCGTGGCGCTCCTGACCGGCCCTGTCATGATGGCCCGATGCAAGCGGCAGGGAAGAACGCCGGACTGGGCCTCGCCCTCGTCTCGGCGGTGGCATTCGGTAGTTCCGGCGTGGCGGCGAAGCCGCTGATCGAGGCGGGTCTGGACCCTCTCCAGATGGTCTGGCTCAGGGTGGCCGGGGCCGCTCTCGTGCTGTCCCCGCTGGCCTGGCGCCACCGCGGTCTGGTGCGGCGCAAACCCGCACTGCTCGCGGGCTTCGGGCTGGTCGCCGTCGCGGGCGTCCAGGCCTTCTACTTCGCTTCGCTGTCCCGGATTCCCGTCGGCGTGGCCCTGCTCCTGGAGTACCTGGGACCGGCGCTGCTGCTCGGCTACATACGCTTCGTCCAGCGCAAGCCCGTGACCAGGGGCGCCGCCGCCGGTGCGGCCGTGGCCGTCGCGGGGCTGGCCTGCGTGGTCGAGATCTGGGCCGGGCTGCGGCTGGACCTGCTCGGCGTGGTCTTCGGCCTCTGCGCAGCCCTGTGCCAGGCCTCGTACTTCATCTTCGCCGACCAGGGTTCCGAGGGGGACGACGCCCCGGACCCGCTCGGGGTGGCGGCGTACGGCCTGGTCGTCGGTGCGCTCGTGATGACCGCCATCGCCCGGCCGTGGGAGATCGACTGGCAGGTGCTGGGCGGGGAGGCGGCCCTCGGTGACACCACGGTGCCCGCCGGGGTGCTGCTCGGCTGGGTGGTGCTGATCGCGACCGTGTTCGCGTACCTGACCGGCGTCGTCTCCGTGCGCAGGCTCTCGCCGCAGATCGCGGGCGTCGTGGCCTTCCTCGAAGCCGTCGTCGCCACCGTGCTGGCCTGGATCCTGCTCGGCGAGCACCTCTCCACCTGGCAGATCGTCGGCGGGGGGCTGGTGCTGGGCGGTGCGTTCATCGCGCAGTCCTCGAGGCCGGCGCCCGCGGAGGCTCCGGCCGAAGCGGTGGTCCTGGACCGCGAGACGACGAGGGCCTAGGGTGACCCGCATGCATTCGACCGTGCTTCCGCCTCCCGCCGCCTAGGCGCGGGCGGCACCTTCACCAACAGAGCGCCCGGGGATCCCCCGGGCCGATGCGCGCTGCCCGCGAAGCGATGACCTGCTTTCCTCATCCTTCACGCATGCGCGGAGATCCACGTGTCGAACCATTCGCCCAATGCCGGGCGCAGCCTGCTGTACCTCGTCATCGCCGGAGCCGCCTGGGGCACCGCCGGGGCGGCCGCTTCCCTCCTCTTCCTGGCCAGTGACCTCGGCCCGCTCTCCCTGTCGTTCTGGCGGTGCGCGGGCGGGCTCGTGGTGCTGCTCGGGGTCCTCGCCGTGCGCGGGCGCCGCCGGGCGGACGACGGGCGGCCACGCCCCTCCAAGGCCTCGCTGATCGGGACCGGGCTGCTGTTCACCCTCTTCCAGGCCGCCTACTTCGCCGCCGTCCGCGAGACAGGCCTCGCCGTCGGCACCGTCGTCACGCTCGGCGCCGGACCGGTGCTCATCGCCCTCGGGGCCCGGTACTGGATGGGTGAGCGGCTCGGCCGCGGCGGCCTGGCCGCGGTCTGCGGGGCGCTGGCCGGACTGGCCGTTCTGGTGCTGGGCAGCGGGGGCGGCGAGGTGCGGCCCCTCGGCGTCGGCTGGGCGCTGCTGTCCGCCGCCGGGTACGCGTCCATGACCCTGCGGGCCCGCTGGCTCGGGCAGCGCGGGGCGAGCGGGGACCCCCTGGTGACCACCGCCTGGTCGGTGGCGGTGGGCGCGGTCGCCCTGCTGCCCCTCGCCTGGGCGGAGGGACTGCTGCCGCACACCGCCGAGCCCGGGCGGGTCCTCTGGCTGCTGGTGTACGTCGCCCTCGTGCCGACGGCGCTCGCGTACGTGCTCTACTTCACCGGCGCGGCCGCGGTGCGGGCCGCGACCGTCTCCGTGATCATGCTGATCGAGCCGGTGAGCGCGGCGGCCATCGCCGTGCTGGTACTGGGCGAGCGGCTGACCGGCGCCGTGGTGCTGGGAACCGTACTGCTGCTGACGGCGGTGGGCGCGCTGATCGCGGCGGAATCCCGCCGTCCGGCGGCCGGGCCCGGACCGGTGGCGGCCGGGCCCGCCGCGGTGCGGGAGCGTCCTCAGAGCGCGGTGATGTAGTCCGGGACGGCGATGCCGGGGGCCAGGTCCGCGGCGGGCACGGGGGCTCCGTACGCCGGTGCGACGGGGACCACGCCCGTCCAGTACGGCAGGTCCAGGTCCTCGGCGTCGTCGTTCGGGCCGCCCGTGCGGAGCTTCGCGGACACCTCGTCCAGGTCCAGGCGGATCACGGCCGTGGCGGCGAGTTCCTTCGCGTTGGCGGGCCGGGAGTCGGCGGAGCGGCCCGGTACGACGTGGTCGACGAGGGCGTCGAGGGCGAGCCGGCGCTCCGCCTCGTCGGTGACCTGGTAGGCGGTGCCGTGCGCCACCACCGAGCGGTAGTTGAGCGAGTGGTGGAAGGCCGAGCGGGCCAGTACCAGGCCGTCGACGTGGGTCACCGTCACGCAGACGGCGAGCCCCGGGTCGGGCTTGCCCGCCGCGAGCAGCGGGCGGGAGCCGGTGGAGCCGTGGATGTAGAGGGCCTCGCCGACGCGGGCGAAGAGCGTGGGCAGGACCACGGGGGCGCCGTCGCGGACGAAGCCGAGGTGGCAGATGTAGGCCTGGTCGAGTATCGAGTGCACCGTCTCGCGGTCGTAGCGAGCCCGGTCCCGGGAGCGTGTGGGCACGGTGCGGTCGGTGGGCTCGTACGCCGTCTCTGTCGCGGGGGTCGTGGTCATCGTGCGCGCTCCGTTGTACTAGTGCATAATTGGCTTTGTGCTAGGAGATTATCGGATCGAAGGACGCCGCGCATCGGATATCGCGGCCAGTGTCGAAGCGGGCGTCGGATCGGGGGCGCTCGCGCCCGGATCGCTGTTGCCGCCGATGCGGGAGCTGGCGGGTGAGCTGGGGGTGAACCCCAACACCGTCGCGGCCGCGTACCGGACGCTGCGCGAGCGCGGGGTCATCGAGACCGACGGGCGGCGCGGCAGCCGGGTACGGGCCCGCCCGTCGAGCGCGCCCCGGGACGCGGCCCCGATGGCGGTGCCTGCGGGCGTACGGGACCTCGGCTCGGGCAACCCGGACGTGTCGCTGCTCCCCGCCCTGGACGGGGCCCTGGCCTCCGCAGCCCGGCGGTACGCGCAGGAGCCGACCCTCTACGGGGAGGATCCGGTGGTGCCGGAGCTCGCGCGCCTGGCCCGGGCGGATCTCGACGCGGACGGGGTGCCCGCCGGGCCGGTGGCGGTGACCTCGGGTGCGCTGGACGGGATCGAGCGGGTGCTGGCCGCGCATCTGCGGCCGGGGGACGCGGTGGCGGTCGAGGACCCGGGGTGGGGGAGCGTGCTGGACCTGGCCGCGGCGCTCGGGCTGCGGGTGCTGCCGGTGGCCGTCGACGACGACGGCCCGCAGACCGACGCGGCGGCACGGGCGCTGGCGGCCGGGGCGCGGGCGCTGGTGGTCACCCCGCGGGCGCAGAACCCGACCGGGGCGGTGCTGGGCGCGGAGCGGGCGGCGGAGCTGCGGGCGCTGCTGGCGGACCACCCGGAGGTGCTGGTGATCGACGACGACCACGGCCACGGCATCGTGGACCGGCCGCTCCATTCCCTGGGCGGGGTGACCCGGCACTGGGCGGTGACGCGGTCCGCGGCCAAGGCGTACGGGCCGGACCTGCGGCTCGCGGTGCTCACGGGTGACGCCGTGACGCTGGACCGGGTGCGCGGGCGGCAGCGGCTTGGCCCGGGGTGGGTGAGCCGGCTGCTCCAGTACGCGGTGGCGGACCTGTGGTCCTCGGGGGCGGTGGACCGTGCGGCGGTGTCCCGCGCCTACGACGAGCGGCGGAACGCGGTGATCGAGGCGCTGCGGCAGCGGGGGGTGCGGGCGCACGGGCGGAGCGGGCTGAACGTCTGGGTGCCCTTGGCAGGGGTCGGCGAGACCGCGGTGGTGGCCGGGCTGCTGGCGGCGGGGTGGGCGGTGGCGCCGGGCTCCCGCTACCGGGTGGAGTCGGGTCCGGGCATCCGCCTCACCGTCTCGGCGCTGTCGGTGGCGGACGCCCCGGCCCTGGCGGACGCGGTCGCCGCAGCGGTCCGCCCGTCGGGGGGCGGCCGGTCGGTCTGACCGCGGGGCACGGCCCCGTCGGGTCCGGGGACCCGCGCCCCGCACCCGACGGGGCTTCTCCTCACCCGTCGGAGGGGCCGGGGGTGGCGCGCCGCGCCTGGGTGAGTGCGGCGCCCGCCAGGATGATCGCGGCGCCGGCCGGGGTGTTCCAGTGGAGCTGTTCGCCGAGGACCAGGACGCCCGCCGTCGTGGCCACGACCGGGATGAAGTACGTGACCATCTGCGCGGTGGTCGGGCCGACCTCCGTCACCAGGCCGTACTGCATCTGCAGGGCCATGCCCGTGCCGAGGGCGCCCAGGGCGATCACCGACAGGGTCGGCCAGAGCGGGAAGGACGCCGGGGCGGTGCTGAACAGGGAGCTGACCAGGGCGAGCTGGAGGGTGGAGAGCAGCAGCTGGCCACCGGTCAGGGCCACCGGGGAGCCCGGTGTGCCGGCCAGGGTGCGGCGGACGTAGATCCAGCCGATGGGGTAGCAGAGCGAGGCCAGCAGGGCGAACGCGGTGCCCTTGGCGTCGACCCCCGAGAAGCCCTGCCAGGCGCCGAGGACCGTGAGGACGCCCAGGAAGCCCAGCCCCAGCCCGGCGAAGCGGCGCCGCGTCGGGCGGTCCTCGGACAGCGCGACCAGCGACAGCGCCATGCCCCACAGCGGGGAGGTGGCGTTGCAGATGCCGGCCAGGCTCGACGGGATGCTCAGCTCCGCGTACGCGAAGAGCGAGAAGGGGGCCGTGTTGAGCAGGAGCGCCGCCACGAAGAGGTGGCCCCAGGTGCGCAGCCCGCGGGGGAGCGGCTCACGGCGCACCAGCAGGACCGCAAGGAGGGCGAGCGCGCCGAACAGGACCCGGCCCAGCGCCACCTGGAAGGGCGCGTAGGCCTCCGTACCCACCTTGATCAGGAGGAAGCTGAAGCCCCAGATGACCGAGAGGATCGCGAAGCGGACCCGCCAGTCGAGGAGACGCACCCGGCGGACGGCGCTGGTGGTGGCGGTGGTGGCGGTGGCGGTGGCGGAGGTGGTCGGGAGGGTGGGCCGCGGGGCTGGGGGTGCGCTCATGGCACTTACTGTGCGCGTCTCGACTTCGTAGGACAAGCGAGACTTCGTGGGTGTGACGCCGTAGCATCGCTTACATGTTGAACCTGGAGCGCCTGCGCACCCTCGACGCCCTCGCCCGCCACGGCTCGGTCAGCGGTGCGGCCGACGGCCTCCACGTCACGACCTCCGCCGTGTCCCAGCAGATGGCCAAGCTGGAGCGGGAGATCGGCCAGCCGCTGCTGGCCAGGAACGGCCGCGGGGTCCGGCTCACCGACGCCGGGCGACTGCTCGCCGACCACGCCGCGAGGATCATCTCCCAGGTGGAGCTCGCCCAGGCCGATGTCGAGGCCCAGCGGGGCTGCGCCGTCGGCGAGCTGCGGATCGGCGCCTTCCCGACGGCCATGCGCGGTCTGCTGCCCCAGGTGCTGTCCGCCCTGCGCGCGGACCATCCGGAGCTGCGGGTCCGGGTGCGCGAGCAGGAGCCGGAGGAGAGCATGGCGGCGGTCGTGCGCGGGGACCTCGACATGGCCCTCGCCATCGACTGGCACACCAAGCGCATGCCGGTCCCCGCCGAGCTCACCAGGACCCACCTGCTCGACGACTCCGTCGACATCGCCGTCCCGGCGGGCCACCGGCTGGCCGGCCGGGAGCAGATCTCGCTCGCCGAGTTCGCCGACGACGACTGGATCTCCTGGAACGAGGGCCAGTTCTGCCACGAATGGCTGGTCTTCACCCTGCGCGATACGGGGATCGAGCCGCGCATCGCGCACATCGCCGAGGAGCACCACACCCAGCTCGCCTTCGTGGAGGCCGGGCTCGGCGTGTGCGTGGCGCCGAAGCTGGGCCGCGGACCGGTGCCGCCGGGGGTCCGGCTGCTCCCGGTCTGCGACACCGTGCGCCGCCACGTGTACGCGGTCTGGCGCGCGGACGCCGACCGGCGGCCCTCCATCCGGGCCGCCGCGGAGGCCCTGCGGGAAGTGGCCGCCGGAATCGGGTAGCCGCGCGCGGGGCGCCGCTACAGCTTGCGGAAGTCCCAGGAGACGACGGACTCCGGGGTGAGCCGGATCCAGGCGTGCCGGCCGTCGTGCGGCATCTCGTCGAGGCCGAAGTTCTTGGCCGGAAAGATCCGCTCGGCCTCCGCCAGCTCCGGGCACGGCTCGCCGGTGCGCGGGGCCTCGCCCACGAAGACGGCGGTGCCGGAGAGTTCCACGCCGCGCAGCTCGTCGTACGCCTCGCCCGAGTCCACGACCACCGAGATCCGCGGGTCCTTGCGCAGGTCGGACCAGCGCCGGCTGCGGGTGATCGAGTACAGCCACAGCGAGGTGCCGTCCCAGGCGAACCACAGCGCGCCCACGTGCGGACGGCCGTCCGCGGAGACCGTGGCCACCCGGCAGGTGCGCTGCTCGCGCAGGAAGGCGTCCACCTCCGCGTCGCTCATCATGATGCGGCGGCCCCGCCGCTGTTCCGTTGCCGAGCGTGCCTCGTCCATCCGTACCGCACCCCTTCACATCTGACTGTGTGTCAGGAATCATGCGGGCTGTCGGGCCGTCACGCCAGGGGGAGCCATGCAGGAACTCGATCCCGCCACCACCGCACTGCTCACCGTCGAATGCCAGAACGGGGTGGTCGGCGAGGAGAGCGCGCTGCCCGAACTCGCCAAGGAGGCCCGGGACTCCGGGATGCTGGAGCGGGTGGCCGCACTGGCCGACGCCGCGCGCGGGGCCGGCGTACAGGTGCTGCACGCGGTGGCGGAGCGGCGGCCGGACGGGCGCGGGGCGAACACCAACGCGCGGCTGTTCCGGGCGGCGGGGAAGCTGCCGGTCCGTCAGCTGACCGGGAGCAGGGCCGTGGAGGTCGCGGCGCCCGTCACCGTGGCCGACGAGGACCTGGTGGTCCGCCGGCTCCACGGGCTCTCCCCGATGGCAGGAACCGACCTCGACCCGCTGCTGCGCAACCTCGGCATCCGCACCCTCGTCGTCACCGGGGTCTCCTCCAACATCGCCATCCCGAACACCGTCTTCGACGCGGTGAACCTCGGCTACCAGGTGGTCGTCCCGGCCGACGCCATCGCCGGGGTGCCCGCCTCCTGCACGGCCGAGGTGATCCGCAACTCCCTCGGGCTGGTCGCGGCCATCACCACGACGGAGGCGCTGCTCGAACAGTGGGCTCCGGCGCGCACCCCGTAGCGACGGCCGGGCAACGGCCCGGTTCGTCAGCTGCCCGGCTCGGCGGCCGCGATGGCCGAGAGGGCCGACCCCGGATCCCGTTCGACCTCGAGGTCGCCCAGGGTGACCACGCCGACGAGCTCGCCCTCCCCGGTCTGCACGGGCAGGCGCCTCAGCGCGTGCCGGCGCATGAGGCGCAGGGCCAGGTCGACGTCGTCCCCCGGACCGACGGTGATCATTTCGGTGCTGCAGACCGCCTGGACGGCCGTCCCGGCGGGATCGCGGTCCTCGGCCATGGCGCGGATCACGAGGTCCCGGTCGGTCAGGATGCCGTGGAGCCGGCCCTCGTCGACGACCAGGACGTCTCCGATGTCGGCGTCCCGCATGGCCCGGGCCGCTTCTGCCAGTGAGGTCAGCATCCCGACGGTCACCGGCTTCTCGGTCATCACCTCGTGGACTCGTCGGGTCATGGCTCCTCCACTGCCGGAAGCGGTTCCTACCGGGCGCCTACCCGCCCCGGCGGGCGGCATGTGCCTCCCCCCGCCCGGATCAGGTGCGCGCGGCCGCGGAGTGCCGCGTCCCGGCGAACTCCCTCACGAAGGCCGCACAGAAGGCGTCCAGGTCGGCGGGCTTGCGGCTGGTGACCAGCGTCGCGGGAGCGGCGTGGCAGACCTGCACCTCCTCGTCCACCCAGGTGCCGCCCGCGTTGCGGATGTCGGTCGCCAGGCTGGGCCACGAGGTCAGCGTCCGGCCCCGTACGACGTCCGCTTCCACGAGGGTCCAGGGCGCGTGGCAGATCGCCGCCACCGGCTTGCCCGCCTCGAAGAAGCTCCGCACGAACCCGACCGCGCGCTCGTTCGTGCGCAGGGCGTCGGGGTTGGCGACTCCGCCGGGCAGGACCAGCGCGTCGAAGGCGTCCGAGGTGTCACCGGCCAGTACGTGGTCCACGGGATGGGTGCCGCCCTTGTCCAGGTGGTGGAACGCCTGCACCCGGCCGGGCTCCGTCGAGACCAGCTGCGGAATCCAGCCGTTCTCCTCGACGGCCTTCCAGGGCGCGGTCAGTTCTATCTCCTCCACGCCCTCGGGCGCGGTCAGGAACGCGATGCGCACGTCGCTCACATCCTCCACCGATCGGTCTGCGGACACCCCGTGCGCCTACCCGGGCCGGCGGCCCGCATGCGGACCGGGTGTTCCGTCGGGCACCGGCCGCGCCGCCCGCCCCCCGGGAATCCCGGTGGGGCGTGACGATCACGGCGCCTACCCTGGGGAAATGCTTACCGAAGTGACAGCGACCCGCTACGTCACGCCACTGCGTGAGGGCGGCTCGCTCCCGGGAATCGTCGAGGCCGACGACCTCGGCACCTACGTCATGAAGTTCACCGGCGCCGGCCAGGGCCGCAAGACCCTGGTCGCCGAGGTCATCTGCGGGCGCCTCGCCCAGCGGCTGGGCCTGCGGGTCCCACAGCTGGTGCAGATGCAGCTCGACCCCGTCATCGGGCTCGCCGAGCCCGACCAGGAGGTCCAGGAACTGCTCAAGGCCAGCGGCGGGCTCAACCTCGGCATGGACTACCTGCCCGGATCGATCGGCTTCGACCCGCTCGCGTACCAGGTGGACCCGGTCGAGGCGGGGCGCGTCGTCTGGTTCGACGCCCTGATCAACAACGTCGACCGGTCCTGGCGCAACCCCAACATGCTGGTCTGGCACGGGGACCTGTGGCTCATCGACCACGGCGCCACCATGATCTGGCAGCACAACTGGCCCACCGCCGCGGCCGCGGCCGCCAAGCCGTACAACGCCTCCGACCACGTGCTCGCGCCCGTGGGCCCGGACATCGCGAGCGCCGCGGCCGCACTCGCGCCGCTGGTCACCGAGGAACTGCTCACCGAGGTCGCGGCCGACGTGCCCGACGAGTGGCTCGTCGACGAGCCCGGCTTCGACACCACGGACGCGCTGCGCCGCGCCTATGTGGAGGCGCTGCTGCCGCGCGCGGCCACGATCCACGAGAGGATCTCGATGGAGGCCGAGGTGAAGGCCCCGCAGAAGCCGCCGGGCTGGCTCACCGACCACCTGGTGGAATGGCCCCACAAGACCAAGAAGAAGAGCGGCGACGAGTGACCAAGCGGGACGTGTTCGAGTACGCACTGGTGCGTGTGGTGCCCCGGATGGAACGGGGCGAGTGCTTCAACGCCGGCGTGATCGTCTACTGCCGGGCGCACGGGTACGTCGCCGCGCGCACCCACCTCGACGAGGCGAAGCTGCTCGCGCTGGACCCCGGGGCCGACGTGGCCGGGGTGCGGGCTGCGCTGCGCGGCGTGGAGGGGGTCTGCGTCGGGGGCACCGCGGCGGGGCAGGCCGCCGGTGACGATGCCGGGCGGCGGTTCCGGTGGCTGATCGCGCCGCGGAGCACCGTCGTGCAGCCGGGCCCGGTGCACACGGGGCTCACGGCCGACCCGGCCGCGGAAGTGGAGCGGCTGCTGGACCTGCTGGTGCGGTAGCCCGCGCGGGTCCCCTCGGCCGGTCGGGTGCGGCGCCGCTGCGGGGGCTCCACCCCCGGCCCCCGCGCCTCGAACGCCGACGGGGCTGGAGCCGCCCCCCGCGCCTCGGACGCCTACGGGGCTGCACGTGCCCCCGGCGGGCTGCCGTTGACACCGGGTGCCAGGGATCCTAGCGTCTCCTCAGCTGAAGCTACTAAGCGGTTGCTCACCTCTGGGTGACCGCTTCTCAAGGGCGAGGAGATCCAGCATGTCCACCACCGAGCAGCGCGTCGCGATCGTGACCGGGGCGGCCCGGGGCATCGGCGCCGCCACCGCCGTACGCCTGGCCGCCGAGGGCCGGGCCGTCGCCGTCCTCGACCTCGACGAGGCCGCCTGCAAGGACACCGTCGAGGCCATCACGGCGGCCGGCGGCAAGGCCATCGCCGTCGGCTGCGACGTCTCCGACGGCGCGCAGGTGGAGGCGGCCGTCGAGCGCGTCGCGAGCACGCTCGGCGCTCCGACCGTCCTCGTCAACAACGCGGGTGTGCTGCGCGACAACCTGCTGTTCAAGATGGCCGAGTCCGACTGGGACACCGTCATGAACGTGCACCTGCGCGGTGCGTTCCTGATGGCGAAGGCCTGTCAGAAGTACATGGTCGAGGCCACGTTCGGACGCATCGTCAACCTCTCCAGCAGCTCGGCCCTCGGCAACCGCGGCCAGGCCAACTACTCGGCGGCCAAGGCGGGTCTGCAGGGCTTCACCAAGACCCTGGCCATCGAGCTCGGCAAGTTCGGCGTCACCGCCAACGCCGTCGCCCCCGGTTTCATCGCCACCGAGATGACCGCCCAGACCGCCGCCCGCGTCGGCATGGGCTTCGACGACTTCAAGGCCGCGGCCGCCACCCAGATCCCCGTCCAGCGCGTCGGCACCCCCGACGACATCGCCAACGCCATCGCCTTCTTCACGGGCGAGGCGGCCGGGTTCGTCTCCGGCCAGGTCCTGTACGTGGCCGGCGGCCCGCTCAACTGACCGCTCCACGAGAGGCAGGGACGTACGACATGACGTACGAAGGAACGGACAGCGGCAAGGTCGCACTGATCACCGGCGCGAGCCGGGGCATCGGCTACGGCGTCGCCGAGGCGCTGGTCGCCCGCGGTGACCGGCTGTGCATCACCGGCCGCAACGAGGACGCCCTCAAGGAGGCCGTCGAGCGGCTCGGCGCCGACCGGGTCATCGGGGTCGCGGGCAAGGCGCACGACGAGGAGCACCAGGCCCTCGCCGTCGAGCGCACGATGGAGGCGTTCGGCCGGGTCGACTTCCTGGTCAACAACGCCGGCACCAATCCGGTCTTCGGCCCGATCGCGGACCTGGACCTCGGGGTCGCCCGCAAGGTCTTCGAGACCAATGTGATCTCGGCGCTCGGCTTCGCCCAGCGGACCTGGCACGCCTGGCAGAAGGACAACGGCGGGGCGATCGTGAACATCGCCTCCATCGCGGGCGTCTCCGCCTCGCCCTTCATCGGGGCGTACGGGATGAGCAAGGCGGCGATGATCAACCTGACGCTCCAGCTCGCCCACGAGATGGCGCCCGGGGTCCGGGTCAACGCGATCGCGCCCGCGGTGGTCAAGACCAAGTTCGCGCAGGCGCTCTACGAGGGCCGGGAGCAGGAGGCCGCGGCCGCCTATCCGCTGGGCCGGCTCGGGGTCCCGGAGGACATCGGAGGGGCCGCGGCCTTTCTTACATCTGCACAAGCGGAATGGATCACGGGACAAACTCTGGTCGTAGACGGGGGAATGTTCCTGAATGCCGGAGTGCACTGATCGATAATCGGACACATTCCCCTCCTGGAGGGAGGTGAATGTGCCATGAATGTGCACGGAACCGGTCATGTGCCCCACGAAACCTGTCCATTGGAATCGTGGGGCACTGCGGTAGGGTCTGCCGCACCCGTGGCTGATCGAGGAGCGTGCACGTGTTCATCCGGACCAGATGTCTGCAGATCACTGCGGCCCTTGCGTCCATATCCCTGCTCGCCGGATGCGGCCTGCTCTCGGACGACAAGGGCGACGACGCCAAGCGCATCGTCGTCGGCACCACCAGTGCCCCCAGCACCCTCGATCCCGCCGCGGCGTGGGACGGTTCCTGGGAGCTGTACCGGAACGTCTACCAGACCCTGGTGGCCTTCCCGACGGGCTCCACGAAGCCCCAGCCGGACGCGGCCCAGGGCTGCGAATTCACGGACGCGGCGAACCAGGCGTACCGCTGCACCCTGAAGAAGGGCCTGAAGTTCTCCAACGGCGAGCCGCTCGACGCCAAGGCCGTCAAGCACTCCCTGGACCGGATCAAGACCATCGGCTCCAAGGTCGGCCCCAAGGACCTCTTCGGCACGCTCGACAAGATCGAGACCCCGGACCCGCTGACGGTCGTGTTCCACCTGAACACGTCGGACGCCACGTTCCCGTTCGTGCTCGGCTCGCCGGCCGCCTCGCTGGTCGCGCCCAAGGAGTACCCAGCGGACAAGGTCCGCAACGACGGCAAGGTCGTCGGCTCCGGCCCGTACGTGCTCGAGTCGTACAAGGAGGGCGGCGAGGCCGTCCTCAACCGCAACGAGAGCTACAGCGGCTTCGCCAACCGCAAGAACGCGGGCGTGACCATCCGCTACTTCGCGGACTCCCCGAAGATGATCTCCGCCCTCAAGGGCAAGGAGATCGACGCGATCTACCGAGGCCTGTCCGCCCCGGAGATCCTGGACCTGCAGAGCCCCACCTCGCACGGGCAGGGCGTCCAGGTCGTCGAGAACGTCGGCTCCGAGATCCGCTACCTGGTCTTCAACCCCAAGGACCCGGCGGTCGCCAAGCTCCCGGTCCGCCAGGCCATCGCCCAGGTGATCGACCGCGGCGCGCTCGTCTCCAAGGTCTACCAGGGCACCGCCGAGCCGCTGTACTCGATGGTCCCCAAGGGGGTCGTGGGCCACAAGACGCCCTTCTACGACAAGTTCGGCCCGGCGGACGTGCCCAAGGCCAAGAAGATCCTCAGGGACGCCGGGATCACCCAGCCCGTCGAGCTGACCTTCTGGTACACCACCGACCGCTACGGCGCCTCCACCGCCGACGAGTTCACCGAGCTCAAGCGCCAGCTGGACGAGAGCCTGCTCTTCAAGATCACCCTGCGCAGCGCGCCCTGGAAGGCCTTCCAGGAGGGCTACAAGGGCCAGGAGTACCCGGTCTTCGGCCGCGGCTGGTTCCCCGACTTCCCGGACCCGGACAACTTCATCGCGCCGTTCGTCGGCAAGGAGAACGCGGTCGGTACCCCGTACGAGCCCGCCCAGATCCTGAACGAGCTGCTGCCCAAGTCCCGCCGCGAGGGCGACCGCTCCGCCGGAGTCCACGAGTTCGAGCTGGCGCAGCAGGTCTTCGCCGAGGACGTCCGGCTGCTGCCCCTGTGGCAGGGCAAGCTGTACGTCGCGGCGCGCGAGGACATCGCGGGCGCCGAGCGGGCCCTGGACCCGCAGACCGTCATGCAGATGTGGGAGTTCTACCGCAAGACCAGCTGGTAGCAGGGCAGCACGCGTCGGCCGCCGGGAAGGGCGGCCGACGCGTTGTCAGTGGCTCCCGGTAGGTTCTTGATCTGTCGCAAGAACTTGTACCGGAGGTTGTGCCGTGACCCAGATGCTGCCCGAGTCCTGGCTTCCCGTCCTCGGCGGGGAGCTGGACCAGCCCTACTTCAAAGAGCTCACCGAGTTCGTCGAGAAGGAGCGGGCGAACGGGCCGGTCTACCCGCCCCGTGAGCAGGTGCTCGCGGCCCTGGAGGCCACTCCCTTCGACCGGGTGAAGGTCCTGGTCCTCGGCCAGGACCCGTACCACGGCGCCGGCCAGGGCCACGGCCTGTGCTTCTCCGTGCAGCCCGGTGTGAAGACCCCGCCCTCGCTGCGCAACATCTACAAGGAGATGAAGGAGGAGCTCGGCCTCCCCATCCCCGACAACGGCTACCTGATGCCGTGGGCCGAGCAGGGCGTCCTGCTCCTGAACGCGGTGCTCACCGTCCGCGAGGCCGAGCCCAATTCGCACAAGGGCAAGGGCTGGGAGAAGTTCACCGACGCGGTGATCCGCGCGGTGTCCGACCGTCCGGACCCGGCCGTCTTCGTGCTGTGGGGCGCCTACGCCCAGAAGAAGATCCCGCTGATCGACGAAGAGCGGCACGTGATCGTCAAGGGCGCCCACCCCTCCCCTCTGTCGGCGAAGAAGTTCTTCGGCTCCCGCCCGTTCACGCAGATCAACGAGGCCGTCGCCGCCCAGGGCCATGAGCCGATCGACTGGCGGATCCCGGACCTCGGCTGACGCCACACCGCGCCTCGGCGCCATTGCCGGTGCCTCCGGCTAGCTTCTTGATGATCAGACCGGAGCAGGTCTGGCAGAGCGAGCCGGAGGCCGCGGTGACGGAGCAGCAGGAGGCGTCGGAGGACGCCGTCATGACCAGGATCGGCCAGGCGGTCATCCTGCTGCACGCCGGGGACCGCGAGGAGGCCCGCAACCGGCTCGGCGACATCTGGACGGAGCTCGGGGCGGAGGGCGACTCCCTCCACCGCTGCACGCTCGCCCACTACATGGCCGACGCCCAGGACGACCCCGCGGACGAGCTGGCCTGGGACCTCAGGGCGCTGTCCGCCGCCGAGGCGCTCGGGGACGGGCCGCTCATGCCCCGGGGGTTCTACCCGTCCCTGCACCTGAGCCTCGCCGACGACTACGTGAAACTGGGGCGGCCCGAGGCGGCCAGGGTGCACCTGGCCCGGGCCCGGGCGGCGGCCGGCGCGCTGGCCGACGACGGCTACGGGAACGGCGTACGGGGCGCCATCCTCCGGCTGGAGCGGCGCCTCGCCGCAGAGCCGGGGGCCGGGCCCCGCCCGTTCCCCGAACAGTCCCCGTAGGCCGTCGTCCGCAGCGTCAGCCGCCGTGGACGCCCGCGCAGATGCGGGCCTCCGGGCTGTCCGGGTGCCAGTGGCCGTGCCTGCGGCCCAGTGCGCACACATCGGCCGGCCGCACCGGCAGTTCCCGCATCAGCTCCCGCTCCGCCTTCGCGCCGGGCCGCGCGCTCTGCGGGTGCCCGCCGTCCCCGTGCCCCCGGGCGGCTTCCGCGGGCTTGCGCGGCTCGGGGATGTCCGGGACCGGCGGCGGAGCCTGGGCGCTCCGCTGCGGGGCGGCCGGGCCTGCGGCGGGTGCGGAGGCGGCAGGCGGCGCAGCCGGCTCCGGAGCCGCCTTGAGCGCCTCCAGCGCGGGCGCCTGGACGACCACCGGGGAGGCTCCGGGCCCGCCGCGCGGCTCGTGGTGCGGCGCAGGCCCCGCGGAGGGACCGGCGGCCGGCGTCACGGACGCGGGCCTCACATTCACACAGCCGGAGACGGCCGAGACGGCACAGGCGACTCCGAGCAGCAGCGTTGTCGTGGTTCGGGTTGGATGCACCCGCGCAACTCTGCTCGGGCGGGCACCGCGTTGGGAAACCCGGAGGCCATATTCACCCCGCACGGGTGACGGGGCAGGGGCTAACCGAACCCGGCCCGCGCCTACTCGCCCGTGGCGCCGTCGATGTGCTCGCGCAGCAGGTCCGCGTGGCCGTTGTGGCGCGCGTACTCCTCGATCATGTGGTTGTACACCCAGCGCAGGCTGAACACCTCGCCGCGGCGGTGGCTTTCCGGCCGCGAGCGCAGGTCGAGCGAGCGGCCCGCGGCGGCCTTCCGGGCCAGGTCGACCTCGGTCTCCCGGAACCAGTACCGCTTCCCCCCTCCCCGCGGGCCGGGCCCGGTCCGCGGGTCAGGCCCTAAGCTGCAGGGGCATCGCACAAGGAACACACCAGGAGGCGCCCGGTGAAGGTCGGCTGCATCGGACTCGGCGACATCGCGCAGAAGGCGTACCTGCCCGTGCTCACCACCCGCCCGGGGATCGAACTGCACCTGCAGACGCGTACCCCCGCGACCCTGGAACGGGTCGGCGAGATCCACCACGTCCCGGCGGCCCGCCGGCACACCGGCCTCGACGAGCTGCTCGCCGAGGGCCTCGACGCCGCGTTCGTGCACGCCCCGACCACCGCGCACCCCGAGATCGTCGAGCGGCTCCTGGAGGCGGGCGTCCCGACGTACGTGGACAAGCCGCTCGCCTACGAACTCGCCGATTCGGTGCGGCTCGTGGAACTGGCCGAGGAGCGCGGGGTGTCCCTGGCCGTGGGCTTCAACCGCCGCTACGCGCCCGGCTACGCCCAGTGCGCCGAGCACGCGCGCGATCTGATCGTCATGCAGAAGAACCGGGTCGGGCTGCCCGAGGACCCGCGCACCATGGTGCTGGACGACTTCATCCACGTCGTCGACACCCTGCGCTTCCTGCTGCCCGGCGAGGCCGACCACGTCGACGTCCGGGCCGTGGTGCGCGAGGGGCTGATGTACCAGGTGGTGCTCCAGATGTCCGGTGCCGGTTTCACCGCGCTCGGGATCATGAACCGGCTCTCAGGCTCCTCCGAGGAGATCCTGGAGGTGTCCGGGCAGGACACCAAGCGACAGGTCGTCAACCTGGCCGAGGTCATCGACCACAAGGGCCAGCCGACCGTCCGTCGCCGCGGGGACTGGGTGTCCGTCGCCCGCCAGCGCGGCATCGAACAGGTCGTGGACCACTTCCTGGAGGCCGTGGCGGCCGGCAAGACCCTCAGCGCGCGCGATGCGCTGCTCACCCACGAGCTGTGCGAGCGGGTGGTGGACTCGGCTCTGGAGCAGGCCTCCTGAGCGTCTGCGCGACCTGCGCCGCGCAGTACGCCGCGAGCGCGGCGAGGGCCGCGTACACCGCCCAGTCCCCGAAGCGGACGTAGGGGGTCGTGCCGGTGGCCAGCGGGACCCCGTACACGTGCGCCGTGCTCGCGGACGTGGGCAGCGCCGGGCCGATCCGCTCGCCGGAGGGGCCGTGCACCGCGCTGATGCCCGTGAGGGTGGCGTGCACCATCGGGCGGCCGTCTTCCGCGGCCCGCAGCGCGGCGAGCGACGCGTGCTGCGCCGGGGCCCAGCTGTGCTGGAAGGTGGAGGTGGCCGACTGGGCGACGAGCAGGGACGCCCCGTCGAGGGTGAGGTGCCGGCTCATGTCCGGGAAGGCCGATTCGAAGCACACCAGGGGTCCCACGCGGACGCCCCCGGGGAGGTCCATGACCACCGGGGCCCGGCCGCGCATGCGGTCCTCGCCCGCGGCCCGGCCCACCGAGGTGGCCCAGCCGAGCAGGGAGCGGGCGGGCACGTACTCCCCGAAGGGCACGAGCCGCATCTTGTCGTAACGGGCTCCCGTCGGCCCCTCGGGGCCCACGAGCACCGAGGACTTGTAGATGCCGGGCCGGTCCGGCCCGCGGGCGTCGACGTTGACCAGCAGTGGAGCCCCCACCTCCGCCGACAGGGCCGCGAGCCGCCGGGCCAGGTCGGGCCGCGCCGCCAGGTCCGCACCCACACTGCTCTCGCCCCACACCACCAGGTCCGGCCGCTGCCCGGCGACCGTCCGCGTGAGCCGCTCCCCGGCCGCGAACCGCCGCTCGGCGCTGTCCGGCCCGTCCGGTACCGGCCCGGGCTGTACGACGGCCACGCGCAGCCGGCCCGACACCTCGGGCCGCGGTGCCCACAGCCACACCGCCCCGGTCAGCACCGCACACCCCGCCACCCCGGCCACCGCCGGGATCCGCGCCCCCGGCACCGCGAGCAGCAGCACCAGCGCACAGTTCACCGCCACCACCAGCAGGCTCACCAGCCACACCCCGCCCACCGAGGCCAGCCGCAGCGCGGGCGGCACCTGCCACTGGCTCGCCCCCAGCAGCCCCCACGGCCCGCCCAGCCCCTGCCACGACCGGACCAGCTCCGACAGCAGCCAGCCGGCCGGCACGAGGACCAGCCCCGCGGCCGCCCGCCCCGCCGTCGGCTGCCCGCCGAGCAACTCCCGCACCAGCAGCGCCCAGGGGATCCACAGCACGCCCAGCAGCGCCGCGATCAGCACCAGGAAGACGTGCAGGCTGGGCAGCAGCCAGTGGTGGACGGCCACGATGAACCCGGCGCCGCCGAGCCAGCCCTCGAGCGCGGCCCGCCGCCCGGTGGGGGCGGACCTCACCAGCAGCATCCAGGGAAGGAGGGCGACGTACGCGAACCACCAGAGCGCGGGGGCGGGGAAGGCGAGGGCGGGCAGCGCACCGGCGCCGAAAGCGGCCGGTGCGCGCCAGACGGAGGACCGGGGGTGCGACCGGGGGTGCGACCGGGGGACCCCCCCGTTCCGTAGCGAGATCATGGGGCGCCTCCGCTTCCAGTGTGGCAGTCAGGCGGAGATGTGCCGCCACTTCTCGTGCACGGTGACCCGGGTCAGCCGCCAGCCGTCGTGGGTGCGGGCGAGCGCGAAGGTGTAGCGCCCGGCGGCGACGAAGTTGGGCGCGGTGTCCGTCCCGGCCGCTCCGGCGTCGTCGACGCCCTCCAGCCGCATCGGATTGAGGAAGTCCGCGCGCACCTCGGCGCTGTCGCCGGGCGAACCGCCCGCGTCCTCCAGCCGGATCAGCCGGTTGACGATGAGGTGCTGGCGCACGGGGAAGAGCTTCATGGTCTCCGCGAGCCAGTCGGCGACCTCCCCGGCAGGACCCTCCATCCCGCCCGCCGAGCTGTAGTCCGCCCGCCCGGCCGGGGCGAACAGGGCCCGGTACCCCTCCCAGTCGCCGTCGTCGACGGCCACCGCGTATCCCGAGACCACCTCGTCGATCGCCAGCCGGTCCATTACCGTCGCCAGGTCCACACGCTGAGTCATCGGGACAGTGTGGGGGCGGCGGGCCGCAAGGCCAAGGGGCGTGCGCCGACGGGATCTCCGTACGGGCGGTCAGTGTCCGGAATGCGCCTCCCGCTGGCGGACCACGACGAGGAAGGCGTCACTGTCCAGGTCCATCACGACCTCGGCCGGCACCCCCTCCCGCATGCGCTGCGCCGCATACTCCTCCGCGGGCCAGCTCCCCCGCGGACTTCCGGCCGGAAACCGCTCCAGCACCACTCGACCCATGGGACACCCCCTGCTGCTTGCCTTCGACCCTCTCCAGGGACAACGACGCGCAGGCCGCCCGGGAACGTTCCCGGGCGGCCTGCGGTTCACGCGAAGCGGTGAGGCGGGGTCCTGGAGGCGCCCCTGCCGGTACGACTATCCGGCGGACTCGCCGGCGTGCGGGCTCAGTACTCCGGCCCAGACCAGGATGAACAGGGCGATGCCCAGCAGGACCCGGTAGATCACGAAGGGCATGAAGCTCTTGTTGGAGATGAACTTCATGAACCATGCGATGACCGCGTAGCCGACGAAGAAGGCGATGACCGTCGCGAAGATCGTCGGGCCCCAGGTGATGTGGCCCGGGCTCTCGATCACGTCCTTGATCTCGAACAGGCCGGAGGCCAGCACGGCCGGGATGGCGAGGAGGAAGGAGTAGCGGGCCGCCGCCTCGCGGGTGAAGCCCAGGAACAGGCCGCCGGAGAGCGTGGCACCCGACCGGGAGACGCCCGGGATCAGGGCCATCGCCTGGCAGAGGCCGAAGATCAGACCGTCCTTGACGCCGAGCTCCCGCAGCGTCTTGCGCTCGCGGACGGCGCGGTGCCGGCCGCCCTCCTCGTCACGCGCGGCCAGCCGGTCCGCGACACCGAGGACGACGCCCATCACGATCAGGGTGGTGGCCGTGAGCCGCAGGTCGCGGAACGGGCCCTCGATCTGCTCCTTGAAGGCGAGGCCGAGCACACCGATGGGGATCGAGCCGACGATCACCAGCCAGCCCATCTTGGCGTCCTGCTCGGAGCGCAGCGCCTTGGTGTACAGCGAGCGGAACCAGGTGGAGATGATCCGCGCGATGTCCTTGCGGAAGTAGATCAGTACAGCGGCCTCGGTGCCGATCTGCGTGATGGCGGTGAAAGCCGCTCCCGGGTCGTGCCAGCCGGCGAACGCCGCGGTCAGCCGCAGGTGGGCGCTGGAGGAGATCGGGAGAAACTCCGTAAGCCCCTGGACGAGACCGAGGATTAGGGATTCGAACCAGCTCATGTCGGGGTGCGCTCGTCCTTGTGATCGTCGGGCAGTTCGCCCCCGATGCTAGGGCCCGTGCGAAGTGGCACTGACCACTGGGGGGTGCTGCGGCGTCAGCTCGTACGCGGCACCCTCGGTCAGGGGCGGCGCCAGCCGGTGCCGCTTGCGCCAGGCGACCGCTCCGGCGGCCACCACGGAGACCACGATGAAGCCGAACGAGACGAGGAACGCGGGCGATCCGGGGGAGGAGGCGCTGGCGCCCGCGATCACGTACGCCGCGGTGTTGGGGACGACCCCGAGCGTCGTTGCGAGGAGGAACGGGGTCCAGCCGCAGCGGGAGACCGCCGCACAGTAGTTGGCCACCACGAACGGCACCCCGGGGAAGAGCCGGACCGCGAGCATCGAGCGGAAGCCGTGCCGGCTGAGCTGGCCGTCGGCCGCCTGCAGCCAGCGCCCGCGCAGCAGCGGACGCAGCGCCTCCTGGCCCAGCACCCGGCCGAGGCCGAAGGCGATCCCGGCGCCCAGGACCGTGCCGCCGACCGCCGCGACGAGGCCCGCCTGGGTGCCGAAGACGGCTCCGGCGGCGAGGTTCAGCAGGGGGCGGGGCACGAAGGCCGCCGCGCACACCCCGTACGCGGCCGCGAACAGCGCCACCGCCGTGCCCGCCGGGAGACCCGGCGGCCAGCCCTCCGACAGCAGGCGCTGGGGCTCGTACAGCAGCACGCACACGCCGGCGGCCACGAGCAGCACGACGAGCAGCGACAGCCGGGCCCACGGCGTGAGGAGGAGGGACATCCCGGGAGACTAACCGACCACCCGGGCACCCCGCCGTAATCTGTGCCTCATGCCGTCGAACGACAAGCGAACGCCGCGGGTTCCCCGCAGCGCCCTCGCGGGCACCCTCCTGGAACGGCTGACCGGCACCTACGCGCAGGCCGCCGACCCCGTGCGGGCCGAGGCCATGGCGGCGTACATGAAGGACGTCGCGCCCTTCCTCGGCATCCCCACCCCGCTGCGCCGCGAACTGTCGAAGGCGGTGACCAGGGGCGCCCCGGTGCCGTCGGAGTCCGACTGCGCGGCGCTCGCCCTCGGCTGCTGGCGCCTCCCGGAGCGCGAGTACCACTACTTCGCCGTCGACTACCTGCGCCGCCACGTCGCCCGCTGCTCCTCCGGCTTCCTGCCCGTGGTCCGGCACCTGGTCGTCACCGTCCCCTGGTGGGACACCGTGGACCTGCTGGCCGCGCACACGGTCGGCCCGCTGGTGGCCGCCGATCCGGGACTGGGGGCCGTCATGGACGAATGGATCGAGGACGAGGACCTCTGGCTCGCCCGCACCGCCCTCCTGCACCAGCTCCGCTACAAGGGCGCCACCGACGGCGGCCGGCTCTTCGCCCACTGCCGCCGCCGGGCCGGGGACTCCGACTTCTTCCTGCGCAAGGCGATCGGCTGGGCCCTGCGCGAGTACGCGAAGACGGACCCCACGGCGGTACGCGCCTTCGTCGAGGCCGAACGCGGCTCCCTGTCGCCGCTGTCCGTGCGCGAGGCGCTGAAGAACCTCTGAGCCCACGGTACTTCGCCGGTAAATCATTCGACGGACGACAGCCCGTCCGGCAGGATCAGGGCCATGTCCCGGTACGCCTTCCCCACCGCACCGTCCGCAGTCGCGGACGTGCCGAAGGCTGCCGTTCCCGCAGAGGCATTTCCCTTCGCCGCATTCGACGGCGCACGAAGCTGACCCTTCCCGGATCGTCCGGCGGACCCCAGAGGGGGAGGGTCGGCTCGCTCCAGGGGTCCCGTTCCAGCTTCGAGCACGGGAAAATGATCATGGCCAAGACGGCTTTCGTGCGGACCAAGCCGCACCTCAACATCGGCACCATGGGTCACGTCGACCACGGCAAGACCACCCTCACCGCCGCCATCACCAAGGTCCTCGCCGAGCGAGGGGGCGCGTCCTTCGTGCCCTTCGACCGCATCGACCGGGCCCCGGAGGAGGCCCGGCGCGGGATCACCATCAACCTCACGCACGTCGAGTACGAGACCGACACCCGCCACTACGCCCACGTCGACATGCCCGGGCACGCCGACTACATCAAGAACATGGTGACGGGCGCCGCCCAGCTCGACGGGGCGATCCTCGTCGTCTCCGCCCTCGACGGGGTCATGCCGCAAACCGCCGAGCACGTGCTCCTGGCCCGGCAGGTCGGCGTCGACCACATCGTGGTCGCGCTCAACAAGGCCGACGCGGGCGACCCCGAGCTGACCGACCTGGTCGAGCTGGAGGTCCGGGAGCTGCTCACCGCGCACGGCTACGGCGGCGACGTCACCCCGGTCGTACGGGTCTCCGGGCTCGGGGCGCTGGAGGGCGACCCGCGCTGGACCGGGGCGATCCAGGCACTGCTGGACGCGGTGGACACGTACGTGCCGACACCCGTGCGGTACACGGAGGCCCCGTTCCTGCTGCCGGTGGAGAACGTACTGACGATCACCGGGCGCGGAACCGTCGTGACCGGCGCCGTCGAGCGGGGGACCGTACGGACCGGCGACCGCGTGAGCGTGCTCGGCGGCGACGGCGAGCCCGTCGAGACGGTGGTCACCGGCCTGGAGACCTTCGGCAAGCCGATGGAGTCCGCCGAGGCCGGCGACAACGTCGCGCTGCTGCTGCGCGGGGTGCACCGCGACGGGGTGCGCCGCGGACACGTGGTGGCGGCCCCCGGCAGCGTGACCCCGAAGCGCCGCTTCACCGCGCGGGTGTACGTGCTCTCCGGGCGCGAGGGAGGCCGTACGACGCCGGTCGCCACCGGCTACCGGCCGCAGTTCTACATCCGCACGGCCGACGTGGTGGGGAACGTGGACCTGGGCGGGGCGGGCCTGGCCCGGCCGGGGGACACGGTCACGATGACCGTCGAGCTCGGGCGGGACGTCCCACTGGAGTCCGGGCTCGGCTTCGCGATCCGCGAAGGCGGGCGGACGGTCGGCGCGGGCACCGTGACCGAGGTGCTCGGCTGACCCCGCCGGGCCGGTCGGGCCCGGCTCGAAGGGCCGGCCCGATCGGCCCGGCTGATCGGGCCGGCCGATCCGGACCCTTGTGTGGTGACGGCGGACCGGCTGCGTCAGACTGCCGTCACCACAGACAGGGACGGAGGGACGGACGGCGATGGGCGGCGACACGGCACTGGTGCTGGGCGGCGGGGGACTGACCGGCATCGGCTGGGAGTGCGGAATCCTCTACGGGCTCGCCCGCGCGGGGGTCGACCTCACCACCGCCGACCTCGTCGTGGGCACCTCGGCGGGCTCGGTGGTCGGCGCCCAGCTCACCTCCGGACTCCTCTCCGCACAGGAGCTCTACGAGCGCCAGCTCGGCGACGCCCGAGGGGAGCTGGCCGCGAAGCTCGGGGCGGGCGTCATGGCGCGGTTCGCCCTGGCCATGGTGCGCTCGCGCAACTCCACGGCCTACCGGCAGCGGATCGGCGCGATGGCACTGGCCGCCGCCACGGAGGCGGAGGCCGAGCGGCGCAAGGTGCTCGCCGCCCGGCTGGTCTCCCACGAATGGCCCGAGCGGCGGTTCGTGGTCACCGCCGTGGACGCGCACACCGGGGAGCCGGCCGACTTCGACCGGGCGAGCGGCGCCGGCCTCGTCGACGCGGTCTCGGCGAGCTGCGCCGTGCCCGGCGTGTGGCCGCCGGTGACGGTCGGCGGACGGCGGTTCATCGACGGCGGCGTCCGCTCCGCCACCAACGCCGACCTCGCGGCCGGCTACGCCCGCGTGGTGATCGTCGCGCCGATCGCGCTCGGCTCGGGGCTCGTCCCCTCGCCCGCGGCGCAGGCAGGGCGTCTGCGGAAGGCGGGGGCACGGGTGCTGCTGATCACCCCGTCGGCGGCGGCCCGCAAGGCCTTCGGGCGCAACGTACTGGATCCCGCCCGGCGGGACCCGGCGGCCCGGGCGGGGCTGGCGCAGGCCGCGGAGCACGTGACCGAGGCCGCGGCGGTCTGGTCGGGCTGAGTCCGGCCCGACAATGGTGGGGTGAGCGACGAACAGATCCCGGTGATCCGGGAAGTGGGCCAGGGCACCGCCAAGCTGATGCCGGACGTGGACCGGGAGCGGGCCTGGCTGCTGACCGTCGACGGGGCGCCGCAGTCGTACGTGGACCTCGACGACCCGCTCCACCTGGAATTCGAGTACGTACGCCGCCTCGCACACGTCCTGGACTGCGCGGCGGAGCCGGGGCGCGGGCTGGACGTCCTGCACCTCGGCGGCGGCGCCATGACCCTGCCGCGCTACGTTGCAGCCACCCGGGCGGGCTCGCGGCAGACGGTCGTCGAGTTCGACGAGGGCCTGGTGGAGCTGGTCGCGGAGCACCTGCCGCTGCCGGAAGGGGCCGGGATCACGGTGCACGCCGCCGATGCCCGGGCCTGGCTGGAGGCCGCGCCGGCGCGGAGCGCGGACGTGGTGGTGGCCGACGTGTTCGGCGGCTCGCGGGTGCCCGCGCAGCTGACCTCCGTGGAGTACGCACGGGAGGCGGCCCGGGTGCTGAGGCCCGGAGGGCTGTACGTGGCGAACCTGGCCGACGGGGCCCCGTTCGGGTTCCTGGGGGCCCAGCTGGCCAACTTCGGGGAGGCCTTCACGGAACTGGTGCTGATCGCGGAGCCGGCGGTGCTGCGGGGGCGGCGGTTCGGGAACGCGGTGCTGGTGGCTTCGGACCAGGAGCTTCCGGTGGCCCCGGTGGCCCGGCTGTGCGCGGCCGACGCGTTCCCCGCCAGGGTGGAGTTCGGGGACGGGCTGGCCCGCCTTCTGCGCGGGGCGGTTCCCGTGGCCGATGCGGACGCGGTGGCTTCGCCGCCGCCGCCGGAGGGTGCGTTCAGCCTGGGGTGATCGGCCCGGCCCCGCGCCGCTGCCGGGGGCGCTGCCCCCGGACCCCGGCGCCTCAAACGCCGGCGGGGCTGGGGTTGTCCGCGGCGGGGCTGGATGCGGCCGACGGGGCCGGGGCCGTGACGGGTACGGCCGCCCGGCGGGTCAGCCGGCGGACGTCCGGGATCAGGAGGACCAGGGCGGTGGCCAGGACGACCAGGGTCGCGCAGCCCCAGAGCGCCTGGGTGCGGCCGAAGGCCGATTCGGCCGGGCCCGCGAGCGCGGTGGCCAGGGGGAGCATCGACAGCGAGCCGAACCAGTCGTAGGCGGAGACCCTCGAGAACTTCTCCTCCGGGATCTCCTGGTGCAGGGTCGTCATCCAGTTCACGCCGAACACCTCGATGGCCGTGCCGCTCGCGAACATCACCGCGCACAGCCCCCACACCGGCAGCGGTACCGCCAGTCCGGCCGACGGCAGCGCCAGCGGGAACACGCACAGGGTGCCGGTCAGCAGCAGCCTGCGCGGCTTCCACACCATCATCAGGACCGCCCCGGCGATGGTCCCCGCCCCGAAGCAGGCCAGTGCCAGGCCCCACGGTGCCGGGCCGCCGAGCCGGTCCCGGGCGACCAGGGGACCGTAGACCGCCTCCGCGGCGCCGACGACGGCCACGACCACGGAGAACTGGAGCACGATGCTCCACAGCCACGGGCGGGTGCGGACCTCCACCCAGCCCTCGCGCAGATCGGCCAGCATGCCGCCGCCGGGGGCCCGGCCGCGGGTGGGGGCGACGTCCAGGAAGGCGCGCAGAGCACCTGCGACGGCGAAGGCGCCCGCGTCCAGGGCCAGGACCCAGCCCGGTCCCAGCGCGGCGATCATCGCCCCGCCGAGGGCCGCGCCGCCGATGCCCGCGCCGTTCATCGCCATGCGGAAGAGTGCGAAGGCGCGGTTGGCGTGCTCGCCGGAGACGGTGGACAGCAGCATGCCCTCTGCCGCCGGGTTGAAGAAGGCGGTGCCGGTGCCGCACAGGGCGGTCAGCAGCATCATCTGCCACAGCCGGGGTTCCCCGGTCAGGACAAGTACGGCGAAGGCGGCCTGCGAGAGGCAGTTCAGGGCGTTGGCCGCGACCATGACGCGGTGACGCGGCAGCCGGTCGGCGATCGCGCCGCCGATCAGGAGGAAGAGGACGAGGGGCAGCGTGCGGGCGGCGGCGACGAGGCCCACGTCGCCGGTCGATCCGCCCGCCTCCATCACCGCGTACGCGGCCGCGATGAGCGCTCCGTGGCTGCCGAGGTTCGTGACGACCGCCGCGCCCGTCAGCAGCGTGTAGTTGCGCCCGGCCCACTCGGGCCGGCGGCGGCGTGCGGGCGTACGGGAGGAAGTGGTGCGGGAAGAGCTCACCACGGGACTATGTCCGCCCCGGGCCGGGAATCCAAACGGATTGTCGGCCCGGGGCGGTGGTGAGGCGCGTCCGAGAGGGTCCCGGGGGCCCCGGCCCCGGAGTGTCCCGGCAGCGCCCCGGGAGCGTCAGCTCGTGGTCAGGCGGACCGTGCTGAGGACCTTCTCCATCGTCTCCTGCTTGACCTCGTCCGGGACGCCCGCGGCGCTGTAGAGGATCCAGGAGGAGAAGTCACCGTTGGCGGTCTTGAAGCTGAAGGCGATGGACTTGCCGTCGGAGGAGCACTTGTTCTCCTTGGGCAGGCCGGTCACGCTCGCCGTCGCCATGTGGCCCTTGAGCCCCGAGGCGGTGGTGTACTCCTTCGGGTCGGAGACCTTGGTGGTGCCCTTCGGGGCCTTCTGCGCGTAGCCCGCCCACGCCCAGTTCCCGGCCTCGTTGCGCACGGCCTCGGCGGTGTCCTTGGCGCCCTGGCCGCCCTTGGTGCCGGTGCCGGCCAGCGCGGTGGTCTCCTCGCTGCCGTTCTTGTCCGCGTCGACCTTGCACCAGTCTTCCTTCAGGTACGCGGGCCCGGACATCATGACGGCCGCGGAGCCGTCCTTCTTCGCCTCGTCCAGGAAGCCGATGGACGTGCCGGCGCCCAGCACGTTCCACTCCGGCGGGACGTCGAAGGCCGTGCCGTACTTGGGGTTGGTGACGACCTTCCAGCCCGGGACGGTCGGCTTGAGCTCGCCGCCCGCGCGCGGGTTCGCGCTGCTGCCGGCCGGGGCGGGCTCGCTGGCGGCGGGCGCCGAGGAGGATGCGGCGGGCTTGCTGTCGGCCTCGTCGGTCTTCTTGTCGTCCCGGGTGAGGACGAACGCGCCGGTGGCGGCGGCCACCACGATGACCGCGGCCGCCGCGACGATGGCCACGGTCTTGGTCTGGTAGGGGCTCCCGCCGCCGCCCGGGGCCTGCGGGGGCTGCGGCTGCTGCCCCCACTGCTGGCCGGGAACCACGGTCGGGGGCTGCGGGTAGCCCGGCTGCTGCGGATATCCGTAACCGGGCTGCTGCTGGTAGGGGTTCGGCTGCCCCGGCTGCTGCGCGTACGGGTTCTGTTGTGCGCCTTGGGGGTTCTGTTCGCCCCCGGGCGGCTGCTGCTGTCCTGGCCACATGGCCGGTAACGATAGTGGGAGCGGGCTGCATGGGCCACGGCCGCCCCCCGTGCAGGGTCTGGCCAAGCATGCCTACTCGTGGGTAACATCGCCTTTCATGAGCGCAGATCAGATGAACGTGGGCGAACTGCTCGCCGCGACCGTGCCGATGGCCCGGACCCTGAACCTCCAGTTCCTGGAGACCACCCCCGAGCGCGCGGTCGTCCGGCTCCCGGACCAGCCCGACTACCACAACCACGTCGGCGGCCCGCACGCCGGCGCCATGTTCACCCTCGCCGAGTCGGCGAGCGGCGCCATCGTCCTGGCCGCCTTCGGCGACCAGCTCTCGCGCGCCGTGCCCCTCGCGGTGAAGGCCGAGATCGGCTACAAGAAGCTCGCCAAGGGCGTCGTCACCGCCACCGCCACCCTCGGCCGCCCCGCGGCCGAGGTCGTCGCCGAACTCGACGCGGGCGGCCGCCCCGAGTTCCCCGTGACCATCGCCATCCAGCGCGAGGACGAGGCCGTGACGGGCGAGATGACGGTCGTCTGGACCCTGCGCCCCAACACCCCGGCGTAGCGCGCCCGCTGCCACTAGAGTCCCTCGCACGACGATGGAGGGAGTGCCCGTGGCCAAGGTCAGCATCAGCCTCGACGCAGAGCTCGTGGTGGAGGTGATGGTCCTCGCCGGGGTCGGGTCGCCGCAGGACGCCGTGGAGGCCGTCGTACGGGACTACATCGCGCGCGGGCACCGGACCGAGGCCCGCGTGCAGCTCCAGGACGAGGCACGGCGGGACGCCGACAGCCTGCCCCCGCCGCCGCAGGGCTGAAACTCGGCGCCCGCGGTGGCGCGTCTCGGCGGGCCCGGCGGGCGCCCGGCGCACAGTGGGCGGGGGAGCGGTCCGGCGCGGGCCGCTCCCGCCGACCCACGCAGGGAGCGCCCATGAGTGAGGCCGTGTCCAGACGTACGGCGCTGCGGCTGCTCGGCGCGGCGGGCGCGGCCGGCGCGGTCCTCGGGTCGGGCGGCTGCGCGGCCACCGTGCCGCCGGGCGCGGGCCGGAGCAAGGCCTCGCCCCCACCCCCACCCGCCCCGGCCGCCCGGGGAGCGGCCGCCGCCGCCCGGATCGACGCCCTGCTGGAACGCCTCACCCTCGACGAGAAGACCGCCCTGCTGCACGGCGCCCGGGACCCCGCCCCGCAGGGCCAGGCCGGCTACGTGCCCGGCGTACCGCGCCTGCGCATCCCCGCCCTGCGCCTCGCCGACGGGCCCGCGGGCGTACGGGTCGCCAAGCCCGCCACCGCCCTGCCGGCTCCGGTGATGCTGGCCTCCGCCTTCGACCCCGCACTGGCCCGCGAGTACGGCAGGGTCCTCGGCCGGGAGGGCCGGGCGCTCGGCCAGGACGTCCTGCTCGCGCCCATGGCCAACCTCATCCGCACCCCGTACGCCGGCCGGAACTTCGAGACCTTCGCCGAGGACCCCAGGCTCACCGCGGACCTGGTCGGCGAGGTGGTCCGCGGGATCCAGGACGAGGGACTCGTCGCCACCGTCAAGCACTTCGCCCTGGGCAACCAGGAGCGCGGCCGCGACACCGTCGACATGATCGCCGCCGACCGGACCCTGCACGAGACCGAACTGCGCGGCTTCGAAGCCGCCGTGGCCGCCGGTGCGGGCGCCGTGATGGCCGCGTACAACAAGGTCAACGGGGTCTACGCCTGCGAGAGCAAACCGCTGCTCCACGAACTGCTGCGCGACACCTGGGGCTTCGACGGCTGGGTGATGTCCGACCGGGACGCCACCCACAGCACCGTCGCCGCCATCGGCGCCGGGCTCGACATGGAGATGCCCGGCGGCACCCACTTCGGCGGCCCGCTGCGGCAGGCGGTACGCGGCGGCTCCGTGCCGGAGGCCTTCGTGGACCTCGCCGTGCACCGGATCCTGACCACCATGGACCGCTTCGGGCTGCTCGCCGCCCGCCCGGCCGCGCGGCCCGCGCGCGACCCCGCAGCCGGGGCCCGGCTCGCCCGCAAGGTGGCGACCGCCGGCGCGGTGCTGCTGCGCAACGAACACGGCACCCTGCCGCTGACCGGCGCCGACGCCCGCTCCATCGCGGTGATCGGCCCCACCGGCCAGGTCCCCTTCGTCAGCGGCGGCGGCAGCTCGCACGTGGTCCCCGACCGGGCCGCCTCCCCGCTCACCGCCATCAAGCAGCGCGCCGGGAACGGCTCGACCGTCCGCTACGCCCTCGGCGAGGACCTGTACGGACGGCCGCTCCCGCCGAAGCTGCTCACCCCGGCCGCCGACCTGGACGACCGGAGCGTGGAGGCCGGGCGGAGCTGGAGCCACGAGGGCGAGTTCCGCCTGGCCGAGGACGACGAGTGGACCCTGCTCGTCCACTACACCGGACAGCGGCCGGGCGTACGCCTCGACGGGGAGGAGCTGTTCCCGGTGCGCCAGGGGGCGGCCGAGCAGTTCGCGGGCGGACTGCTCGGCTCCGCGCCCGACGGCATGAGCGTGCGCCGCCGCACCCTCTCCCTCAAGGCGGGCACCCACCGGCTCGCCGTCACGGCCCCGGGCGGGTCCAAGGGCCAGCGCTTCCGGCTCAGGCACACCACGAAGGCGACCCGGGCCGCCGACGTCGCCGAGGCGGTGCGGACGGCGAAGGCGGCCCGCAGCGTGGTCCTGTTCGCCTACGAGGACGCCACCGAAGGCAGTGACCGCACCTCCCTGGCGCTCCCGGGCGGACAGGCCGGGCTGATCGAAGCCGTCGCCGCGGCGAACCCGCGCACCGCCGTCGTGCTCAACACCTCCTCCAGCACGGCCATGCCGTGGCTCCCGCACACCGGGGCGGTCCTCCAGATGTACTACCCGGGCCAGGAGGGCGCGGGCGCCACCGCCGACGTCCTCTTCGGGGACGCGGACCCGGGCGGCCGCCTCACCCAGACCTTCCCGGCCGACGAGCGGGCCACCCCGGTCGGCGGCGACCCGGTGCGCTACCCGGGCGTCGGCGGGCGGCAGGAGTACACCGAGGGCGTCCACGTCGGCCACCGCTGGTACGACGCGCAGCACGTGGCCCCGCTGTTCCCCTTCGGGCACGGGCTCTCGTACACCACCTGGCAGTACGAGAAGCTGGCCGTCCGCCCCGAGCGGGGCGGGCTCCGCGTGGAATTCACCGTCCGCAACACCGGCCGCCGCAAGGGCACCGAGGTGGCCCAGGTGTACGTCGGCCCGTCCCCGGACCTGAAGCTCGACCAGCCGGTGCGCGTGCTGGCCGGGTACCGGCGGCTCACCCTCGCGCCCGGAGCGGAGCAGCGGGTCACCGTCGACGTGGACGCGCGCGCCCTGTCGTCATGGGATCCGGAGCGGCGGGCCTGGGTGCCGGGTACCGGCCGTCGTGAGGTGTTCGCGGGCCGTTCCTCCCGTGAACTGCCACTGAGGACGAAGGCTGTGGTGAGGAGCGGATAGGCTGCCCGTTCGGCGTGTCACTGGGGGCGCGCCGGGGACGACACGGGAGGACGTACCGGTGCACATCCAGGAATGGCTGGAGACGATTCCGGCGGTCAGCATCTATCTCCTGGTGGGTCTGGTCATCGGGCTGGAAAGCCTCGGCATCCCGCTGCCCGGAGAGATCATCCTGGTCAGCTCGGCGCTGCTGGCCTCCCAGCACGGCGAGATCGACCCGGTCGTGCTCGGCATCTGCGCGACCACCGGAGCGATCGTCGGCGACTCGATCGGCTACGCGATCGGACGCCGCGGCGGCAAGCCGCTGCTGGAGAAGCTGGGCCGGCGCTTCCCCAAGCACTTCGGGCCCGAGCACGTGGCCGTGGCGGAACGCTCCTTCGAGAAGTGGGGCATGTGGGCCGTCTTCTTCGGGCGGTTCGTGGCGCTGCTGCGCATCTTCGCCGGGCCGCTGGCGGGCGTGCTGCACATGCCGTACTGGCGGTTCCTGATCGCGAACATCCTCGGCGGGATCCTCTGGGCCGGCGGCACCACGGCCGTCATCTACTCGGTCGGCATCGTCGCCGAGCCGTGGCTGAAGCGGTTCTCCTGGGCGGCGCTCGCCGTCGCCGTGCTGTTCGGGCTCGCGGTCACGCTGGTCGTGCGCAGCCGGATGAAGAAGGCGGCCGCGGCGGCGGCCGAGGCCGCGGTCCCCGCCCAGTCCGGGGCGCGCGTGCCGGCCAACGACTGATGCCGCAGCCGCCGGCGGGCGAGTGGCCGGTGGAGGTCGCAGGAGTACGACCCGCTGGCGAACGGGCTGGGGCGCACGGCCGAGGCCGGCGACGCGGCCCCGCTCGACGCGGGCGCCGATCCGTGCGGCCCGGCCGGGCGGATGCGCTACTCCGGGCAGCGCTCGCCGCGGCCGGGCCTGCCGGCCCGGCTCCGGAAGGGACGGCCTCTAGACCTCCGGGGTCACCGAGGCGCGGTGCTGCTTGGCGAGCTCCACGTACATCTGGGCGTTGATCCGGATGTGCTCGCGCTCCTCCTCGGACAGCTCGCGGCGCACCTTGGCCGGGACGCCCGCGACCAGCGAGCCGGGCGGGACCACCATGCCCTGCGGGACCAGCGCCTGCGCGGCCACCAGGGAGCCCGCGCCGATCACCGCGCCGTTCAGGACGGTCGCTCCCATGCCGATCAGGCAGTCGTCCTCGACCGTGCAGCCGTGCACGACGGCGTTGTGGCCGATCGAGACGCGCTCGCCGATGGAGACCGGGAAGCCCGGGTCCACGTGGACCGTGCAGTTGTCCTGCACGTTGCTGTCGGCGCCGAGGGTGATCGGGCCGCAGTCGGCGCGCAGCACCGCCGAGTACCAGATGCTCGCGCCGGCGCCGAGGGTGACCTCGCCGACCACGACCGAGGTGGGCGCGGTGAAGGCCGTCGCGTCGATGTCGGGGTTCTTGCCGCCGACGCCCGCAACGAGTGCTTGGGACCCCTGGTGCGTCATGTTCTCTTCCTTCGTCTCTCCGGATGCCGCTGCCGCGCTCACAGCACCGTAGGGCACGCAGCTCCCCGCACCTGCGATGGGGTGAAGATCACAGGATCGTGGCCCGGTCGACCGGCGCCCCGCGCACTAACGTGGCCGGGTGCCGAAGAACCAGAACACGTTCTCATCGCTGACGGCCCTGCGTCGCCGGCTGGCGAACCGCGCGGTCCACGCCGGCTGGCGCTGGATGCAGCAGGCCGGCGCGGTCACCGCGCAGACCCCGGGGCGCCTGCGGTTCGGCGCGATCGGGCACGGCACCCGGCTCGCCTTCCCGCAGGGCACGGTGTTCGGCGAGCAGTGGATCCGCCTCGGCGAGCACTGCATCATCGGCGAGCAGGTCACCCTGACCGCCGGGATGATGCCGGACCTCGACCTGGGTGCGGAGCCGATGCTCGTCCTCGGCGACGGGGTCGTCATCGGCCGGGGCAGCCATGTCATCGCCGACGCCCGGATCACCATCGAGGCCAACACCTTCTGCGGGCCCGGGGTCTACATCACGTCCACGAACCACAGTTACGACGATCCGCACGAGCCCGTCGGCAGGCAGTGGCCGCGCAGCGCCCCGGTGGAGATCGGTCCGGGGTGCTGGCTCGGCACGGGCGCGGTGATCCTGCCGGGCGCCCGGCTCGGCCGCAACGTCGTCGTGGCCGCGGGGGCCGTCGTACGCGGCGAGGTGCCCGACCACGCCGTGGTGGCGGGGGCTCCGGCGCGCATCGTGCGCAGGTGGCAGCCCGAGACCGGCTGGCAGCCGCCGCTGCGCACCCCGGCCCCGGTGCCGATCCCGGACGGGATGACCCCGGAGCAGCTGCGCGGGCTGGCGCAGCTGGCGGAGGCCGAGCAGGGCTAGCGACCTGCCCTAGCCCGCCGCGAGGAGAACCGTTCCGGCGAGGGCGAGGCCCGCGCCGGCCGCCTGTACGGTGCGCAGCCGTTCCTTGAGTACGGCGAAGGCGGCGAGCGCGGTGATCACCGGGTAGAGCGAGGACAGCACCGCGGCCACGGTGACGGGGCCGTTCTGGGCGGCGACGGAGTAGGTGCCGTTCGCCGCTACGTCCGCGAGGCCGACGAAGGCGAGTGCGGGCAGCAGCCCCCACAGGATCCGCGGACCGGTGCCCGCGGGCAGGGCCGGGGTGCCGCGGCGGGTCTGCGCCCACAGGGCTGCCCCGCCGACGGCGACGTTGGTGACCCGCTGCACGAACAGCGCGAGGAACAGCCCGGTCACGGTCGTGGAGGCCTGTGCGATCAGGGCCATCACCGCGCCGAACCCGAAGGCCGCGACCAGGGTGAGGACCACGGCCTGCCGCTGTACGGGGGCGCCGCGGAGTTCGGGGCCGCCCGCGAGGACGATGCCGACGACGGCCACCGCGATCCCCGCGAACTGGCCGGCGCCGGGCCGTTCGCCCAGCAGCAGCCCCGCGCCGACCGGCACGACCACGCCGAGGGAGCCGAGCGGGGAGACCACGCCCATGGGGCCGAGGGCCAGTGCCTTGTAGAAGCTGAGCATGGCAACGGGCCCGACGAGGCCCGCGCCGACCGCGAACCACAGCTGCGGGCCGGCCTCCCGCCAGGCGCCCGTGCCGAGGACCACCGCGCCGAGCACGGCCACGGCGGCGATCTGCGAGACCACGACCACCGTGAGCGCGGGGATCCGGCGGGTCAGCAGCCCGCCGCCGAAGTCGGCCAGGCCCCACAGCACGGCTGTGGCCAGGGCGAAGAGGGCGGTCATGACGGGCCTCGCAGTACAGTGTGATGAACGGTGGGGTGCAGCATCGAACACTCCGCACGGTAGTTCATTCTGTTGGACTGTGTCATCCAAGATCTTGGACGGAATGTGTCGGATCTCGAAGAGCTCACCCAGGCACTCGCACGGAACCTCAAGCGCTGGCGCGGTGAGCGCGGATTCACCCTGGACGCCCTGGCCGCCCGGTCGGGCGTCAGCCGGGGGATGATCATCCAGATCGAGCAGGCCCGGACGAACCCGAGCGTCGGCACGACGGTGAAGCTGGCCGACGCGCTCGGTGTCAGCATCTCCACGCTGCTCGACCACGGCAGGGGCCCGCAGGTGCGGATCGTCGGGCCCGGCCAGACGGTGCGGATCTGGTCCAGCGAGGCGGGCAGCTCGACGACGATGCTGATCGGCACCGACGAGCGCGGGCCGATGGAACTGTGGACCTGGCACCTCGTGCCAGGGGAGGGGACGGAATCGGTTCCGCACCCCTCCGGCACCATCGAGATGCTCCACGTCACGGCGGGGGACCTGACGCTGGTGGTCGGCGAGGAGGAGTTCCGCGTGCCGGCCGGGGCCGCGGCCGCCTTCGAGGCCAACCTCCCGCACGCCTACCGCAACGACGGCACGGTGCCGATGGAGATGACCCTCGCGGTGTCGGTCCCGCCGGTGTCGGCACCGGTGCCGGCCCCCGTGCACGCCGCCCCGCCCGCCCGGGCGGCCGAGCCGCAGAGCTGACCGGCCGCCCGGAGCCGCTGCCGGGGGGCGGTGCCTAGAGGGCCGGGATCTCGATCGCCGGGCAGCGGTCCATGACCATGTCCAGCCCCGCCTCACGGGTTCGGGCGAACGCCGCCTCGTCGACCACGTTCAGCTGGAACCAGACGGCCTCCGCACCCGCGGCCACCGCGGAGTCGGCGACCGCCCCGGCCAGGGCGCTGTTCACGAACACGTCCACCACGTCCACCTTGAACGGGATCTCCTCCAGCGAGGCGTACCCGGGCTCGCCGTGCACCGCCTCGGCCTTCGGGTGCACGGGGACCACGCGCTTGCCGAACTGCTTGAGCACGCGGGCCACTCCGTAGGCGGCCCGGTCCTGGTTGTTGGACAGGCCCACCACGGCCCAGGTGTCCCCGAGCTCGGTGAGGATCTTGCGGATGGTTGCCGGATCGCCGTACACGTGTGCCGCCTCCTGCTGGTCCGATGGTCGTCGTACTCCGACCCCTCAACGGAAAAACCGCGCGTCGTCTTCCCCGGTAGCCTGTCGATCCAATCGGACGGTACGAGGGGGCCCGAGCGTGGACGCTGACCGAACGCGGGGCGGGATCCGGCTCCCCGAAGGGTCCTGGTGGGACTGGGACGTCGTCGACTGGAACGCCGGACGGCTCACCCTCGCCGCCGGCTACGACCTGACGTACCACCACGGCCTGGAGCTGGTTTTCAGCGATCCGTTCTTCGTGAACTGCCCGTCCGCCTTCCACGATCCGGCCTTCCGCGCCCCGTCCCCCGAGGAGATCGGGCGACTCACGCGCCGGTTCGGCGAGGAGCCGCCCGTCGTGGTCGCCTTCCAGGCCGACGCCGGCGGGCAGGAGCCGGTCCCGTGCCTGATCGACGGCGAGCGGCTCGACATCGTCGAGGAGTCGGTCCTGCGTTACTGGCGCGAGGACGCCGCCGCAGGTCAGCGCTTCGCTCCCTGGGTGAGGTCCCCGGACCGGTAGGCGTCCTCGGTGCGGCGCCGGTGCCCGCGCGGCCCCCGGTTCCGGTCCGGCCGGACCGCTCCCCACCACGGATTAGGGTGGAGAAGTGAAGGCAGACCAGTACGTGGCGGTGGCCCGCGAGGGCATGCACGAGTCCGAGATCAACCGCTCGCGCTTCCTGTGCTCGCTCGCGCCCGCCGCGACCGAGCAGGAGGCGCAGGACTTCGTCGCGCGCATCCGCAAGGAGCACCCCACCGCCTCGCACAACTGCTTCGCCTACGTGATCGGCGCCGACGCCGCCGTGCAGAAGGCCAGCGACGACGGCGAGCCCGGCGGCACCGCCGGGGTCCCGATGCTGCAGATGCTCATGCGCCGGGACGTCCGGTACGCGGTCGCCGTGGTCACCCGCTACTACGGCGGCGTCAAGCTCGGCGCAGGCGGCCTGATCAGGGCGTACGGCGGCGTCGTCGGCGAGGCCCTCGACGTGCTCGGTACCGTCACCCGCCGCCGGTACCGGCTGGCCACCGTGACCGTGGACCACCAGCGGGCCGGCAAGACCCAGAACGACCTGCGCTCCACCGGGCGCACCGTCGTGGACCTGCGCTACGGGGCCGCGGTCGAGATCGAGGTCGCGCTGCCGGAGGCCGACCTGCCCGGCTTCGAGGCCTGGCTCGCCGACAGCACGGCGGGCAGCGCCACCCTGACGCTCGGCGGTGAGACGTACGCGCCCTGAGCGCCCCGGGGACGGGTTAGCGTAGAGGGGTCAGGCGAGCGGAAGACGACCAGGGGGACACGGCATGTGCGGCGGGACCGGCGAGTGAAGTTCCTGCACACCTCCGACTGGCACCTCGGCCGGTCCTTCCACCGCGTGAACCTGCTCGGCGCCCAGGCGGCCTTCGTCGACCACCTCGTGGAGACCGTCCGCGAGCACGAGGTCGACGCCGTCCTCGTCGCCGGTGACGTCTACGACCGCGCCGTGCCCCCGCTGCCGGCCGTCGAGCTGTACGACCAGGCCCTGCACCGCCTCGCCGAGCTGGGCGTGCCCACCGTGATGATCTCCGGGAACCACGACTCCGCCCGCCGCCTCGGCGTCGGGGCCGGGCTGATCGACCGGGCCGGGATCCACCTCAGGACCGACCCGGCCGGCTGCGCCGACCCCGTGGTGCTGGCCGACGTACACGGCGACGTGGCGTTCTACGGGCTGCCCTACCTGGAACCGGCCCTGGTCAAGGACGAGTTCGCGGCGCAGAAGGTCAGCCACGAGGCGGTGCTGGGCGCGGCCATGGACCGGATCCGGGCCGATCTGGCGACCAGGCCGGCCGGGACCCGGTCCGTCGTGCTCGCGCACGCCTTCGTCACCGGCGGACAGGCCAGCGACAGCGAGCGCGACATCTCCGTGGGCGGCGTCGAGGCCGTGCCCGCCTCCGTCTTCGACGGGGTGGACTACGCGGCCCTCGGCCACCTCCACGGCTGCCAGACGATCGGCGAACGGGTCCGCTACTCCGGTTCCCCGCTCGCCTACTCGTTCTCGGAGGCCGACCACCGCAAGACCATGTGGCTCGTGGAGCTGGGCGCGGCCGGGGAGATCGTCCGCGCCGAGCGGATCGACACCCCCGTGCCGCGGGCCCTCGCCCGGCTGCGCGGACCGCTGGAGACCCTGCTGGAGGAACCCGCGTACGCGGTCCACGAGGACGCCTGGGTGGAGGCGACCCTCACCGACCCGGTCCGGCCCGAGGACCCCATGGCCCGGCTCGCCGCCCGCTTCCCGCACACCCTCAGCCTCGCCTTCGACCCCGAGGGCCGCGAGGAGGAGGCCGGCACCTCCTACGCCCAGCGGCTGCGCGGCCGCAGCGACCAGGAGATCGCCGAGGACTTCGTGGCCCACGTCCGCGGCGGCGGACACGCGGACGAGGCCGAACGGGCCGTGCTGCGGAGCGCCTTCGACGACGTACGGACCGACGACAGCCGCCGGGAGACCCACCGATGAGGCTGCACCGGCTGGTGGTCACCGCGTTCGGGCCCTTCGCCGAACCCCAGGAGATCGACTTCGACGCCCTGTCCGGCGCAGGGATCTTCCTGCTGCACGGGCCCACCGGCGCCGGCAAGACCTCCGTCCTCGACGCCGTCTGCTACGCGCTCTACGGATCCGTACCCGGCCCCCGCCAGGCCCCCGGCACCAGCCTGCGCAGCGACCACGCCGCCGCCGAGACCCCGACCGAGGTCACCCTCGAACTCACCGCGGGCGGGCGGCGCCTGGAGATCACCCGCCGCCCGGAGCAGGACCGGCCGAAGAAGCGCGGCACGGGCACCACGAAGGACAAGGCGCAGAGCTGGCTGCGCGAGCACACGGGCGAGGGCTGGGAGGCGTTGAGCCGCTCCCACCAGGAGATCGGCGAGGAGATCGAACAGCTCCTCGGCATGAGCCGGGAACAGTTCTGCCAGGTGGTGCTGCTGCCGCAGGGGGAGTTCGCCAAGTTCCTGCGCGCCGACGAGGCCGCGCGCGGCCGGCTGCTCGGCCGGCTCTTCGACACCCGCCGCTTCGCCGCCGTCGAGACCCTGCTCGGCGACCGCCGCCGGGCCGCCGAGGCCAAGGTGAGGGCCGGCGACGAGAGGGTGCTGCACACCGCCCAGCGGCTCGCCCAGGCCGCCGGGGACAGCGCCGACCTGCGGGCCTGGCCCATGCCCGGCCACCAGCCGGGCGACCCCGGACTGGCCGGAGCCGTCCGCGCCTGGGCGGCCGTCGCCCGGTGCGCCGCCCGCGAGCGGCGCACCGTCGCCGAGTACGCCCTGGCGGCGGTCGAGGGCCGGCACGCCGCCGCCCGGCGGGCCGCCGACGACGCCCGGGAGCTGGACCGACTGCAGCGCCGCCACGCGGAGACCACCCGCCGCGCCGCCCTGCTCGCCGAGGCGGAGCCCGAGCGGGAGCGCGTGCGCGGCCTCCTCGACCGGGCGCGGCGCGGCGCCCTGGTGGCCCCCGCACTGGAACTGCGCGGAGCGGCCTCGGCCGCGCGGCTCGCCGCCGCCCACGCGGAGACGTCCGCCCGGGCCGAACTCCCGCCGACGCTCAGGGAGGCGGGCGCCGAGCAGCTGGCCGGCGTCGAGCAGAAGCTGCGCGAGGCACTCGGCGCGCTGGGAGCGGCCCGCCGGGACGAGCAGCGCAGCGCCGAGATCGGCCGCGAACGGGCCGACCTGGAACGGGAGTCCCGGGCCGCCGAGGAGGCCCACCTGGAGTCGGCCGAGTGGCTCGAGCGCTGGGAGACGACCCGGGCCGCGCTGCAGGAGCGGGCGGACGCGGCCCAGCAGGCCGCGACCCTCGCCGAGCAGCTCGCGGGCAGGCTGGAACCCGCCCGCATGCACCTGAACTTCGCCCGCCGGCGCGACGAGCTGGCGGCCGAGGCCGAGCGCACCGAGCGTGAACTCCGCACCCTGCGCGAGGAGTCCGCGGCCGCCCGGGAGCGCTGGCTGGAGCTGAAGGAAGCCCGGCTGCGCGGGATCGCCGCCGAACTCGCCGAGGCGCTGGTGGCCGGCGAGGCCTGCGCGGTCTGCGGCTGCGCCGAGCACCCCGATCCCGCCCGCCCCGCCCCCGGCCATGTGGACCGTGCCGCCGAGGACGCCGCCCACGCCCTCTTCGAGCGGGCCGAACAGGCCCGGGCCGCCGTCGAACGCAGCCTCGCCGCCACCCGGCAGGCCCGCGCCGAGGCCGCGGCCGCCGCCGGGGACGCCACCACCGCGGAACTCCTCGCGCTGACCTCCGACCTGAGCTCCCGTCACGCCGCCGCCCACGCCGCGGCCGCCGGACTGCACGCCGCCCGCGAGCGCCTCGCCCGCGCCGAACGCGAGCACGCCGCGCGCAGCGCCGACCGGCTCGACGCCGAACGCAGGGCCGCCGCCAGGGCCTCGCGCCGCGAGGCGCTGGACCGGGAGCAGGCCTCGCTGGAGGCGGAGCTCGCACAGGTGCGGGAGGGGGCGCCCACGGTCGCCGCCCGTGCCCGCCTCCTGGAGGACCGGGTCCGGATGGTCTCCGGGGCCGCCGCCGCGCTGCGCCGCGCCGAGACCACCGCCGCGCGGCTGAAGGAGGCCGACGACCAGCTCGCCGACGCCGCCTTCAAGGCCGGATTCGACACCATCGAGGACGCGGCCGACGCCGTCCTCCCCGACTACGAACGCACGGCGCTCCAACACCGGCTGGACGCCTGGCAGGCAGAAGAGGCCATGCTGGCGGACCGCCTCGCCGAGAGCGACACCGCCGCCGCCGGAGCACTGCCCCCGGCCGCACCGGAGGAGGCCGAGGCCTACGCGGCCCGGGCCGCGGCGAAACTTCGTACGGCAGGATCGGCCTTCGACGCGGCCCGGGTCCGCTGCGAGGAGCTCGACCGGCTCTCCCGGCAGGCGGAGCACGAACTGCGCGCTCTGGGCCCGCTGCGCGAGGCCTACGACCGGGTGGCCCGGCTGGCCGGACTCACCGCGGGCACCTCCGCCGACAACGAGCGCAAGATGCGGCTCGAGGCCTACGTGCTGGCCGCCCGGCTGGAGCAGGTCGCGGCGGCCGCGACGGTACGCCTGTTGCGCATGTCCGGAGGCCGTTACACCCTCGTGCACTCCGACGCGCGGGCGGGCGGACGGGGGCGTTCCGGGCTCGGCCTGCACGTCGTCGACGCGTGGACCGGAAGCGAGCGGGACACGGCCACGCTGTCGGGCGGCGAGACCTTCTTCGCCTCGCTCGCCCTGGCGCTGGGCCTCGCCGACGTGGTCACCGACGAGGCGGGCGGGATGCGGCTCGACACCCTCTTCATCGACGAGGGCTTCGGCAGCCTCGACGACCAGGCGCTGGACGAGGTGCTCGACGTACTGGACTCGCTGCGCGAGCGGGACCGCAGCGTCGGCATCGTCAGCCACGTCGCCGACCTGCGCACCCGGGTCCAGGCCCAGCTGGAGGTCGTCAAGCAGCGCGGCGGCTCGGTGGTGCGCCACCGCACGGCGGCGCTCACGGACTGAGCGGGCGCGCTCAGGGACGGACGGGCGCGCTCACGGGCCGACGGGTGCGCTCACGGACTGAGCGGGCGCCTCGGGAGGGGGGACGAGTACACGATGCTCGTCGTCACCGGGCCGAGGCCGGCGATCCGGCCCGTGACCTCCTCCAGGTGCGCCATCGAGCGGGCCGCGACCTTCAGCACGAAGCAGTCGTCGCCCGTGACGTGGTGGGCCTCCAGGATTTCCGGGGTGGCGTCGAGGAAGTCGTGGAACGGCTTGTAGTTGCCGTGCGGATAGCGCAGCCGCACCAGCGCGAGGATCGCCTTGCCGAGCTTCTCGGGGTCCACCACCGCCGTGTAACCGGTGATGACGCCGGCCTCCTCCAGCCGGCGCACCCGCTCGGTGACGGCGCTCGCGGACATGGACACGGAGCGGGCGAGCTCGGTGAAGCTGGCGCGGCCGTCCTGCTGGAGGGCCTCGAGGATCCGCCAGTCGGTGGCGTCAGGGGAATAGCCGGTCATGTGGCAGGTCTAGCAGGGGATTCCCCGGTCGGACAAGGAGAAGGCCGGGGAAAATCACTTCCGAGGTTGATCAACAACTCGTAGATTTCTCGCCATGACGACGACGCAGAACACCCCGTCCCCCGCCGCCACCGTCAACCCCGTGCTCCGGGTGCCCCCGGCCTCCCCGGCCGCGGCCGCCGCGTACTTCGCCGCGAGCCTGGCCTTCCACGCGGACGTCTCGGACGTCGCCGCGGCCTTCAAGGCCCACCGCGAGCAGGGTGCGGAGCTCGGCTTCCAGCTGATCGACTCCCGCTCCACCCCGTCCTGGGACCAGGCCCACGTGCCCGGCGCCATCCACCTGCCCACCGCCCTCATCCCCGAGCAGGCCGAGCGGCTCCTGGACAAGAACGTCCCCGTGGTGACGTACTGCTGGGGCCCCGGCTGCAACGGCGGCACCCGCTCGGCCCTGGCCCTGGCCGAACTCGGCTTCCAGGTCAAGGAGATGCTCGGCGGCATCGAGTACTGGATCCGCGAGGGCTTCGAGGTCGAGACCTGGCAGGGCAGCCAGCAGCGTGCGGAGGCCGACCCGCTGACCGCGCCGACGGACTCGGACGACTGCGGCTGCTGACGTGCACGCCTTACGAGCCGGGTCCGGCACAGGCGGACGGGCCGCTCACCCCAGGGGGAGACGAGCGGCCCGTCCGCGTTCCCGGTGTCCTCAGAGCTTGGACAGCTCGTCCACCAGGTCGTCCAGCCCCAGTGAACCCTGCGACAGCGCCGCCATGTGCCAGGCCTTCAGGTCGAAGGACTCGCCGCGCGCCGCCCGCGCGTTGTCGCGGCCCAGCAGCCAGGCGCGCTCGCCCAGCTTGTACCCGATGGCCTGTCCCGGCATGGACAGGTAGCGGGTCACCTCGCTCTCGATGAAGTCGCCCGGCCGGCCGCTGTGCAGGCCGAAGAACTCCTGCGCCAGGTCCACCGTCCACCGCTCGCCCGGGTGGAACGGCGAGTCCGCCGGGATCTCCAGGCCCAGGTGCATGCCGATGTCCACGATGACCCGCGCCGCGCGCATCATCTGGCAGTCCAGGTAACCCAGGCGCTGCTCGGCGTCCTTGAGGTAGCCCAGCTCGTCCATCAGGCGCTCCGCGTACAGCGCCCAGCCCTCGGCGTTGGCGCTGACGAGACCGACGCTGGCCTGGTAGCGGGACAGCTGGTCCGCGACGTGCGTCCACTGCGCGAGCTGCAGGTGGTGGCCGGGGACGCCCTCGTGGTACCAGGTGGACACCAGGTCGTAGACCGGGAAGCGGGTCTGGCCCATCGTGGGCAGCCAGGTGCGGCCCGGACGGGAGAAGTCCTCGGAGGGGTTCGTGTAGTACGGAGCCGCTGCGCCGCCCGGAGGGGCGATCTTCGACTCCACCTTCTTGACCCGCTCCGCGAGTTCGAAGTGGGTGCCGTCGAGGTTCTCGATGGCCTCGTCCATCAGGCCCTGGAGCCAGGCCTGGACCTCGTCGACGCCCTCGATGTGGGTGCCGTGCTCGTCCAGGTGCCGCAGCGCCTCCCAGGGGCCCGCGCCCGGAAGGATCTTGGCCGCCTCGGCCTTCATCTCGGCGAGCAGGCGGTGGTACTCGGACCAGCCGTAGGCGTACGCCTCGTCCAGGTCCAGGTCGGTGCCGTTGAAGTAGCGCGACCAGCGGGCGTACCGCTCGCGTCCCACGGTGTCCGGCTTGCCCTCGACGGCCGGGGCGTACACGTCGCGCATCCAGTCGCGCAGCTCGAGGAGGGTGGCCGTGGCGGCGGTGGCCGCCCCGGTCAGTTCGGCGCGCAGCGCTTCGGGGCCGGCCGAGGCGAAGTCCTCGAAGAAGGCGGGCTCGTCGCCGTCCTGCCCGGCCCAGGTGGTGAGCTGGCCGATCATGGTGGCGGTGGCGCGGGGGCCTCCGTACAGGCCGCGCTCCAGGCCGAGCGCCAGGCTCTCGCGGTAGCCGCCGAGGGAGGAGGGCACGGCGCGCAGCCGCTCGGCGATGGCCGCCCAGTCCTCGTCGGTGTCGGCCGGGGTCAGGGTGAAGACCTCGCGGACGGCGTGGGCGGGGCTGTGGATGTTGCTGACCGCGCAGAGGTCCTCGTCGGCCGCGTGGACCGCGAGTTCGGCGGTCAGGCGCTCGCGCAGCAGCCGGCCGCAACGGCGCTCGGCGTCGCTGTCCGCGCCCGGCAGCTGCTCGGCGGCGTCGAGCCGGGCGAGGGTGGTGCGGGCCAGTTCGGCGACGGCCGCGCGGCCGGCCGGGGAGAAGTCCGGGAGTTTGCCGGAGCTCGCGGCGACACCGAGGTAGGTGCCCGTGATCGGGTCGAGGGCGATGAGGTCGTCGACGTACGCGTCGGCCACCTGGCGGGGCAGCTTCGGAGTGCTGCCGTTGTTGAAGATCTCTGACATGCGGCCATCTTCGTACGTGAGACGGGCCTGCGTCATCACCGTATGACGCCAGTCTGCTGACCTGGGCGGCTTTCGGAAATGCCGCCGACCCGCACCCTGCCGTCGGCGGTTGCCGGGCTGGGGGCCGCGTCGGGTGAGGTCCGGGGTGCGGCCGGGGTGCGGGTCGGGGCGAAAGGGGCGTTCCGTGGTGGCCGGTTGTGGCTGGTAGTGGTCTGTCGTGTCAGTGGTGGTTGCGGGGCGGCTGCGGTTCGCGCCGGGGGAGCCCGTGCGCGGCCGGCTGCGTGCCCTTGTGGGCGACGTCGTACGGCAGGCGCGAGCTGACGGGGGACGCGTCCAGCCGGACCGTGATCACGAGGGTGCCCTCCTCGATCTGGTAGTCGAGGGGGAGGCCGAGCCCGCGCATGGCGGCGACCATGCCGGTGTTGGAGGCCTGGGTGACGGCGTACACGCTTTCGCACCCGGCCTCGACCGCCATCGCGACGAGCCGGCGCAGCAGCTCGGAGCCGATGCCGCGGCGCTGCCATTCGTCCTCGATGAGGAGTGCGACCTCGGTCTCGTCGCCGTCCCACAGGAGGTGGCCGAGGGCCACGAGCCTGCCGGAGGCGGTGGTGGCGGCCAGGGTGCGGCCGAACCTGGGGCTGAGCAGGTGGCCGAGGTAGCGGTCGGCGTCGGAGACGGGGCCGTGGTAGCGCAGCGACAGCGTGCGCTCGGAGCACCGGTCGTGCATCGCGCGGGCGGCGGTCAGGTCGGAGCCGTCGGCGCGGCGCACGGTGACCTCGTTGCCCTCGGGCAGGGTCAGCACGTCCAGGCTGCGCGGGACGCGGGGGCCGAGGCGGGCGTCGAGCTCGACGAGGGCTCGGGCGCGGGCGAATTCGGTCGGGGTGAAGGGGAGGTAAGGGCGCTCCACGGTGATCGCGCCGCCCGAGGGGTCGCGCAGCCGCATCACCGTGGCCTCCAGGACCCCTTCCACCGGGGCGTCGGCGCCCGCGTTGGGGCGGCCGGAGAGGGTGGTCGCGGGGATCGAGTGGATGGTGCAGCGGCCGAGCAGCTGGCGCAGCGCGAGGGGCAGCTCGGCGGCGTCGAGGGCGGTGCGGGTGGCCAGGCTCAGGACCCGGGTCGGGGTGTCGACCAGGTCGTGGGCGTCGGCGCGCTCGATCCAGGTGCTGTGGCCCCCGGCCAGCGCGACGGCGCGGGTGAGGTCGCCGGACGGCAGCTGGTGCGGGGCGCGCAGCAGGAACTCGTCTACCGTGCCGCCCTCGGGGAGGGGGTGCGTCTGCAGGGTGAGGATGTCGACGCCGTTGCGGGCGAGAGCGGTGCAGAGGGCGGCCAGGGAGCCGGGCTCGTCCCGTACGGTCGTGCGCATCCGCCACAGCGTGGGGGTCGGCGAACCGGCGGTGCCGGCTGCGCCGGTGCCGGTGCCCGGGGCGGCCGCCGGCCCGGTGTCCGGCGGCGGCGCATGGCTGTGACGCCTGGCCCACCAGGTGTGGAAGGCCGCGGTGACGAGCAGCGCGACGGCGGATGCGACGAGCAGGACCGGGCCCCTGGGGCCGTGAGCGACGAGATTGGCGATGGCGTCGGCGACCGCGACGGCGCAGAAGAGGGCGGCGAGTTCGACGACGTCACGGCGCCAGTGGTGGCGGTGGGGACGCTGGGCAGGGGCAAGATCACGGTCAGTCATGCACACCACTGTGGCGCAGGGGTGTTGCGTGATCACGAACGGTCTGTGACCGGCTGGTTAAGTATCCATCTGGTCGATTTCACCCCGTTTTCCTGGGCATTCCCGGAATCCGGGCGGCGCCCTGCACGCCGCCGGATCGCCTCTGGTCTGCCCGTGGCCTCGTCCTCTTCCTCGTCCTACTGGCCGACGCGCCCCGGCTGGAGCGTCTTGGTGAACAGCACGCCGCCTCCCTGGCGCCGCAGGCGGACGGTGAGCTCCCCGCTGCCGCCGTCGATGTCGACCTCGCCGTAGTAGGGCGGGTTCTCCGAGGGGGACATGTTGGCGAACGGCGCCGACTGGACGAAGGCAGTCTCCGGGCCGAAAGTGGCGTCGAGCCGCCCGGCCGGGAAGCCGCCCGCGCCGATGGGGCCCGAGACGAACTCCCAGAACGGAGCGAAGTCGGCGAAGGCCGCCCGCTCCGGCGCGTAGTGGTTGGCGGCGGTGTAGTGCACGTCGGCGGTGAGCCAGAGGGTGCCCGTGATGCGCTGGTGCTTGATGTGGCGCAGCAGTTCGGCGATCTGGAGCTCGCGGCCCAGCGGGGCACCGGGGTCGCCCTGGGCCACGGCCTCGAAGTTCGCCGCACCGTCGGGGACGACGATGCCGAGCGGCATGTCGGAGGCGATGACCTTCCAGGTGGCCCGGGAGCGGGTCAGCTCGCGCCGCAGCCAGGCCAGCTGCTCGGCGCCGAGGATCCCGATGGGGTCCTCGGTCGCGGTGCCGGGGGAGTTGGCGTTCCGGTACGTGCGCATGTCGAGGACGAAGACGTCGAGGAGCGGGCCGTACCGCATGACGCGGTACATCCGGCCCTCGGCGCGGCCGCCGCGCAGGTCGGTGACGGGGAAGTACTCGCCGAACGCCTGGCGGGCGCGGGCGGCGAGGGTGTCGGCGTCCCGCACCGTGTAGCGGGGATCGTCGATCACCTGGCCCGGGTACCAGTTGTTGCGCACCTCGTGGTCGTCCCACTGGGCGAGGACGGGGACCTGGGCGTTGAAGGCGCGCAGGTTGTCGTCGAGCAGGTTGTAGCGGAAGTTCCCGCGGAACTCGGCCAGGGTCTCGGCGACCTTCGACTTCTCCTCGGTGGTGATGTTGCGCCACGTGGTGCCGTCGCGGAGGGGGACGGCGGGCTTGATCGGGCCGTCGGCGTAGATCGTGTCCCCGCTGAAGAGGAAGAAGTCGGGGTTGCGCAGGCGCATCTCCTCGAAGACCCGGTAGCCGCCGAGGTCGGGGTTGATGCCCCAGCCCTGGCCCGCCAGGTCCCCGGACCACACGAAGCGCACGTCGTGCCGGCGGGAGACGGGCGTGGTGCGGAAGCTGCCGTGGACCGGCTCGGAGGTGCGGCGCGGGTCGTCGGGGTCGGCGAGGACCACCCGGTAATGGATCTGCTGGCCGGGCGGGAGGTCGCGCAGGACGGTCGTCCCGGTGAAGTCGCCGGAGGGGCCGAGGAGCGGACCGCGGTGGCGGCGTACGGCGTACCGGAACCCCTCGCTCGGGGAGGTCTCCACGGACATCCACGCCGGGCGGTCGGAGCGGGTCCACACGGTGGCCGAGTGGGCGGTGATCTCGCCGGACTGCACGCCCCAGAGCGCGTTCGGCCGGCCGGAGCGGGCGAAGGCGGGGGCCGCGAGCGCCGGAACGGCGAACAGCGCGGAGGACAGGGCGAGGGAACCGCCGATCAGGGACCGTCGGGTGTGCGGCATCGGTGCCATCGGTGCGTCTCCAGGGGCGGGCGGGGGTGGGTCGGACCAGCGTGCCGTCGCACCCCGGCCCGGCCGCGTCGCCCACGCGAACCCGGGATGAACAGCCGCCAGCCGCTCAGCCGTTCAGCTTCCCGGCCGCCCTGCCTTTGCGGCAGCCCTGCCCGTGCGGCCCGGTCCGGCGGCCGCTCCGCCTCGCTGCAGCCCCGCCGGGGTCAGGCGGCCACGGGGATACGGCTGCGGGCGGTGTCCAGGATCACCCGGGAGACCAGCGCCGGATCGTCGTTCATCGGGACGTGGCCGCATCCGGGGAGCCGGACCAGCCGCGCGCCGGGGATGGTGTGCTTGGCGCGTACGCCCTGGCGGCGCAGCAGCAGCCGGTCGCGGGCGCCCCAGGCGATGGTGACCGGCAGGCCGGGAACGTCGTGGGTGAACCGTACGGATCCCCCCGCGGCCAGGGTCGCCTCGAAGCCGGTGGCCCCGCGCAGGGCCAGGGTCTCGGCGACCACGGCCTCGGGCGAACGGCGGGCCGGGCGGGCGTAGATGGTGCCGGTGAGAGCGGCCCGGCCCGCGGCGCCGCGCGAGAGCCGCTCCAGTACGGGACGGGGCAGTGCCTTGGCGCCGGCGCGCATCGCGAGGAGGGTGGCGAAGGCGTAGCGGCGCTCGCCCTCGGTCCAGAAGCCGGCGGGGGAGAGGGCGGTGACCGAGCGGGCGAGGCCGGTCCGGCCCATTTCGAGCGCGAGCAGGCCCCCGAGGGAGTTGCCCGCGACGTGCGGGCGCTCGACGCCGAGGGCCGCGCAGAGCGCCCCGAGCGCCGGCGCCACGGTGGCCAGGTCGTACGGAACGCCTTCCGGCAGCGGCTCCGAGGTGCCGAAGCCGGGCAGGTCGACGGAGATCACGTCGTGTTCCGCGGCCAGGATGTCGGTCACCGGGTGCCAGGCCTGGAGGTGGTGGCCGATGCCGTGGAGCAGCAGGAGCGGTTCGCCCGCGCCCTTGCGCTCGTAGGCGACGGTGGCGGTGCGGGGGCCGAGCGGCGAATCGATCGTGAAGGAGACCGTGGCGGTCATGCTGCTCCTCGTCGGTTGGACGCGTGCGAGACAGGCTGTCAGCAGCCCTGCCGCCATCATTACCGTCCGGTAGCCCTTGACTACAAGCCTTCGGCGCCCACGAGAACATCCTGTGAACGGCTTGATGCGTATGCCCGATCTGCCCGGTACAGGGGTGACCATTGGTCTTGACCAAGGGGGTGCACCGTCCTATCGTCGCAGGGATAGTGCAGGAACCTTTAATAAACAAAGGCGCGGAACTGCCGCCGGAACACACGGCGAGTGCGGCGATGGCAGGAGGAGTCAGGGTGGGGACCACGCAGCTCGAAACGGTGCCGGAGCCGAAGTACTGGCACCTCAAGACCGTCCTCAGCGAAGCACTCGATCAGGACTTCGCCGTCGGAGAGGTCCTGCCGAACGAGCGTGAACTCGCTGCCCGGTTCGGCGTCGCCCGCGCGACCCTGCGCCAGGCGCTGGAGCAGTTGGAGCTCGAAGGCCGCCTGCAACGCCGCCGCGGGGTCGGAACCACCGTCGCCCCGCCGCGCGTCGGTGTCGCCGTCGGCACCGCCGGGCACAGCTGGCCCGGCGAGCAGGCCGACGGCTGGGAGCCGGTGGACGCCGCCGAGGCGCTGCCGCCGGCCGCGGTGCTGAAGCTGCTGGGCACCGGCGGGGCCTTCTCTGCCGACGAGCCGGTCCACACCGTGCGCCGGACCCGCGTCACCCAGGGCCAGGCCGTCGCCGCCGAACTGCTCTACGTCCCGGCCGCCTCCGTGCCCGGACTCCCCGCGATCGACGCCGCGGCCGGCCCTGCCCGCGCCCGCACCGTCCTGCGCGAGCTGCAGCGACTGGTCCTCGACGGCCAGGACCGCTCGGTGGAGCTCGGCTCCGCGCGCGCCGACGACGCCAAGGAACTGGACCGGCTGCCCGGCGCGCCCGTACTCGTCGTCACCACGCGCTACTTCACCAGCGCGGGTACCGCTGCGGTCTCGGTGGCCACCTACCGCGCCGACACCTGCCGCCTCACCTTCGGGGACTCGGGCGACGTCGAGATCACCCACGAGCCGCGCGTCGCCTCCTGACACGGGCCCGGGGTTGTCCCCGGCCGCAGCCGGCCGCCCCGCCGGGCGGGCACGGCCTCCAGGACGAGACGCAGGACCCGGCGAGCACCGCGCAGTGCGGCTCGCCGGGCCGGGGTAGCCCACGGGGACACGGGGGCTCAGTGCCCGCGGCGCCACCCGCCTTCAGTGCCCGCGGCTGCCCTGCGCGTCCGGTGCGCACGGCCGCCATTCGCATCCGCTGGCCACGGACACTGCGCGCGTCCCGCGTGCACGGGCAGTGCGTACTGGGCGAGCCGTACCGCGCGGTGATTCCGCTCCGGGGCCCGGGGCCGCACGGCACGGTCAGCGGCGGCGGGCCGTGACCGTCCTCTCCACCGCGAACAGCTCTTCCTCGACGTGGTCCAGCGCGAGCCGAAGGGCGCCGGTGGCCACCGCAGCCTCACCGAGCAGGGACAGCGCGACCTTCGGCGGGCGCAGGCAGTAGCGCTCCAGCTCCCGGCGCAGGGGATCCAGCACCCCGTCCAGCCCGGCCGCCCAGCCGCCGACCACCACCAGCTCCGGATCCATCGCCAGGACCAGCGCCGCGACGTCGTGCACGAGCCGCTGCAGGAACCGTTCCACGGCGGCCACCGCCCGCTCGTCGCCCCGCTTGGCCATCGCGAAGACCTCGGCGACCGCCGGCTCGTCCAGCGGGTGCAACGGCTCACCCGTCGTCGACAGCAGCTTCTCCGGCGTGACCTCACGGCCCAGCAGATGCAGTGCGCCGATCTCCCCGGCCGCTCCGCCGAAACCCCGGTGGAGCCGGCCGCCGATCAGCGAGCCGGCACCGGGGCTGAGGCCCGCCATGACGAACACGATGTCGTCGGTGTCGCGCGCGGCTCCCTTCCAGTGCTCGGCCACCGCCGCGGCGTTGGCGTCGTTCTCCACCTTCACCGGGCAGCGGAACGAGCGCTGGAGCCGTTCCCCCAGCGGCAGCCCCGTCCAGCCGGGCAGGGCCGTGCCGAGGCGGACCGTGCCGTCCGCCTCCACGATCCCGGGGCTTCCGACGCCGACCGCGCGCAGGGAGTCCCGGGGCACCCCGGCCCGGCGCAGCAGATCGGCCACGGCCGAGCGGACCTTCTCCAGCCGCTCGTCGGCGGACGCCGACTCCGCGACCTCCTTCGTGCCCGCGCCGATGACCCGTCCGTCCAGGCCGGAGAGCAGCACGGCGACCCGGTGCGAGCCGATCTCGATGCCCAGCAGGTGCCCGGCCTCGGCCCTGAACCGGAACCGTCTCGCCGGCCGTCCCTGGCGCCGCGCACCTTCCTCGACGTCGGCCTCGACGACCAGGCCGGTCCCCATCAGGCCCTCGACGACCCCTTCGACGGTCGGCCGGGAGAGTCCGGTGACCCGGGTGAGGTCGGTGAGCGTCGGTGCCTGGGCCGCGCGCAGTGCACGCAGCACCACGGCGGAATTGATCCGCCTCAGCAGAGAGGGGTCCCCGCCGGTCAGCTGCCCCAACGTGTGTCCTCCCAGCTAGCGAGCCCGTCAGCCGGATCGTACTGCCCACCTGCTGTTCCGGCGAGAACCAGCCCCCCATCGGCCGGAACTGGGCCCTCCAGTCAGGCCGGCGCGACGAACCCCGACTCGTACGCCATGATCACTGCCTGGGTCCGGTCCCGCGCCCCCAGCTTCGCCAGGACCGCACTGACATGGGACTTCACCGTCTCCGTGCCGACGATCAGCCGGCCCGCGATCTCCACGTTGGTCAGTCCCCGGGCCATGAGCCTCAGGACCTCCTCCTCACGCTCGGTCAGGGCCGCCCGCTCCACCACGGCCCGGGCCTGGCGGTTTCCGTACTCCGCGGCCAGAGCCCGCACCGCAGCGGGGAAGAGGAGCGTCTCCCCCTCCGCCACCAGCCGGACCGCGTGCACGATCTCGGAAGGCCGGGCCCGCTTCAGCAGGAACCCGTCCGCTCCGGCCCGCAGCGCCTGGTAGACGTACTCGTCGTTCTCGAAGGTGGTGACCACGAGGATCTTCGGCGGGGAGTCCACCGTCTTCAGGATCGCCCGGGTCGCCTCGATCCCGTCGAGCAGCGGCATCCGTACATCCATCGCCACGACGTCGGGCCGAAGCTGCCGCACGAGCGGGACCACGGAGGCCCCGTCGGGCGCCTCGCCGACCACCTCGATGTCGGGCTGGGCTTCCAGGACGGCGCGCAGACCTGCGCGCACGAGGGGCTCGTCGTCGACGAGAAGTACGGTAACCGGCATCCGGTCAGCGTATTCGCTCCAGCGGAAGCCGGGCGCGCACTCTCCAGTTGCCCCCGTGCGGGCCGGTCTCGGCCTCCCCGCCGAGCAGCGCGGCCCGTTCACGGATGCCGCGCAGACCCGAGCCGCGGCCCGTCACCGGCGCGGCCTCGGCCGGGAGCGGATTGGTCACCTCCAAGTCCAGTCTTCCCACCGCCACTTCGATCCGTACGCGGACCGGGACCGGCCCGCTGTGCCGCAGCACGTTGGTCAGTGCCTCCTGCAGGATCCGGTACCCCTCACGCGTCACCGGGCCGGGCAACTTCTCCAGCGGGCCCGACAGTTCGGCGTCGACCGGGGCGCCCGATGCACGCGCCGACTCCAGCAGCCGGTCGGCATCCGCCAGCGTGGGCCGCTGGGAGGGAGGCCGGCCCGACTCCCGGAGCACCATCAGTACTCGGTCCAGGTCCTCCATCGCGGCCCTGCCGGTCTCCTCGATCGCGCACAACGCCCGCTCGGTGAACTCCGGATCACCCGCCGCCCGGGCGGCTCCCGCCTGGACGACCGCCACGGTCAGCGCGTGCCCGATCGAGTCGTGCAACTCCCGCGCGATACGGGTGCGTTCCAGCAGCTGCTCGGTCCGCGCCTCCAGCGCGGTGAGCCGCTCGGCCGCCGAAGGCCCCAGGAGCCGTGCGGCTATCGCCGTGACGGCCTCGCCGAGCAGGACCACTATGACGAACAGCAGGACCAGGGGCACCGGCAGGAGGGGCACGGCCGCCCAGCGCGGCGGTATGAACGGCAGGATCACGTCGTCCGACCCGAGAGAGCGCCCCATGGCGAGGGTGACGAGTTCCACGGTCATCACCGGGAGCCATACCGTCGCCACCATGGCCGCGCCCGCCAGCACGAGACGCGTCTCCAGCCAGGCCACCGTCCGCCAGCGGTCCCCCCAACGGGTGGACGGCGAGGTGCTGATGGAACCGTCGTGCCGGCCCCGCTCGTGCGGGGTCAGCAGGAACTGGGCCTGCAGTCCCTCGGCCAGCCGAACCCACGGGACCAGCCCGAACGGAGCGACGATCAGTGCGGGCATCCACGGCCATTCCGGCTCTATGAACATCCAGATGGAGACGATCAGGATCGGTACGAGCAGATGAAGCCAGCGGGTGTAGGTGACCCCGCGAAGGGGGGCACGGAGCAGTCGGAGCATGTCCTCATCCTGACAGTCGGTTCACGGCTTCCGTCTCCCCCACGTGGGGGAGACGATCCCCCCGCGTGGGGGAGGGCAGGGGGTGGGGCCGACGGCGAACCTTGAGACATGAACACGATCGAGATCAGGGAACTGACCAGGGAATACGGCACCACCCGTGCCGTTGACCGCCTCACCTTCGACGTGCTGCCGGGGCGGGTCACCGGCTTCCTCGGCCCCAACGGCGCCGGAAAGTCGACCACGATGAGGCTGCTGCTGGGCCTGGACCGGGCGACCTCCGGCACCGCCACCATCGGCGGACGCCAGTTCACCGCTTTCGCCGACCCGCTGCGACGGGTCGGGGCGCTCCTCGACCCGCAGTCCATCCACGGCGGACGCACCGCCCGCGACCACTTGCGCATCCTCGCCGCCTCGAACGGGATACCGGCCCGCCGGGTGGAGGAGGTGCTGGAGCAGGCCGGCATGGCCTCGGCGGCCAAGCGCCGGGTGAAGACCTTCTCGCTGGGCATGCGCCAGCGGCTGGGCATCGCCGCCGCCCTGCTCGGAGATCCCGGGGTGCTGCTCCTCGACGAGCCGACCAACGGGCTCGACCCCGAGGGGATCATCTGGATCCGCGAGCTGATGCGCGGACTGGCCGCCGAGGGCCGGACCGTCCTGGTGTCCAGCCACCTCATGTCGGAGACCTCGACCCTGGCCGACCACCTGGTCGTGCTCGGCGCGGGCCGGCTGCTGGCCGACACATCGATGGAGGAGTTCATCGACGCACGCAGCACCCCCCGGGTGCGGCTGCGCACCACGGACCCGATCCGGCTGCGGGCCGCCCTCGCCCGGGACGGCTACGCGCTGCTCGAGGCCGATGGCGGGCGCTGGTCCGTCGACGGCATCCAGGCGGAACAGCTCGGCATCATGGCCGCCCGCGAAGGGATCCCCATGCTGGAACTCTCCGACGAGCGCGCCTCCCTGGAGCAGGCCTACCTCGACCTCACGGCGGACCACGCCCAGTTCGCCGCCACCCCCTGACCGTCCCCCCTTCCTGACTGGAGGCTCGCCATGAGCACCGCTCTGCCCACCCGACCCGTCCTGCACTCCGAATGGATCAAGATCAGATCGCTGCGCGGCACGTTCTGGGCGCTGATAGCCGTCCTCGCCGCCACCGCGGGCATTCAGGTGCTGACGGCGGCGGCGATCGGTCAGGCCGAGCCCGGCAGTATGGGGCAGGACCCGCTCTTCGCGGCCTACTACGGACTCCTCTTCGGTCAGATCGCCGCCATGACCTTCGGCGCGAGCGCCCTGTCAGCCGAGTTCCAGAACAGCGCCCTGCGGACCTCGCTGACCGCCGTGCCCAACCGCACCCGGTTCTACCTGTCGAAGATGGTGATGGTGGGCGTACTTGCCCTGCTGGTGGGTCAGATCACCGCGCTGGTCACCTTCGTCGCCGGTCAGGCATTCATGGGCCCGTACGCCCTCGAGCTCGGCGACCCGGGTACCTACCGTTCCATCGTCGGCTGTGGGCTGTACCTCGCGCTCATGTCCCTGTTCGCGGCCGGGCTGGCCGCCGTGCTGAAGAGCGGCACGGCAGTGCTGAGCCTGCTCATACCCTTCGTCCTGCTGGTCTCGTTCATCGTCGGCGAGGCTTCGGGCGGCGTGGCCCAGTTCCTGCCGGACCGTGCCGGTCAGATGGTGATGCACTTGTCGGCACAGGACGGTCTCGGACCTTGGGCCGGCCTCGGTGTGATGGCGCTGTGGGCGGGAGCCGCGGTATTCGGCGGCTGGCTGGCGGTGCGGCGCCGGGACGCATGACGGCGGGCCAGTTGTCAGTGGGGGTCGGGATACTGACGGCATGACCACGGCAGAGCATCTCGACACGATCGACCGGCTCCGGGTGACGGATTTTCCGCCCGAGCCGGTCCGGTCCGGCGGGCAGAGCAGCGGCCCGGGCCACCACCTCGTCCAGCTCAGCCGGACGGGGGACTTCTGGGAGGACGACGGCTCGGGCCGGGCCGAGGCGGCCGACCAGATGGCGGCCGAGTACGGGGCGCTCACCCAGGCCCTGGCCGACCGGTGGGGGGATCAGCAGGTTTTCAGCGTCACATCGCTGCTGGACCGGGGGTTCGAGGGGGAGGAGATACCGGAGCCGTGGGGCGAGGTGAGCAACACCACCGACCACGTGCACCTATGGCGAACAGGCGAGCGGTGGCTGGTGGCCTATGTCGCGCAGGGGAACGCCGAAGACCCCTACCTGCTGATGGCAGGGGTCACCGTGATCGACCCGCCGTGAGGCTCGACCCGGAGCCTAGGGTCCGTCGGGGGACTCGGCGGCCGCGCGGAGGCGGGCGTATTCCTGGGCCATGGTCTCCGCGGTCCAATGGGCATTGAGACCGCTGGGGTTGGGGAGGGCCCAGATACGGGTGGAGCCGATGGTCCGCTCCTGGGGGCCGATCTGCGCCTTCCGCTCGCCGAAAGCCGTGCGGTAGGCGGTGACCCCGACGACCGCGAGCCACTGGGGGCGCAGGAGCTCCACCTTGGCCGTCAGGATGCGGGCTCCTTCGCGGAACTCCTCGGTGCTCAGTTCGTCGGCGCGGGCCGTGGCGCGGGCCACGACGTTGGTGATGCCGAGCCGGTAGGTCAGCAGCTCTTCCTGCTCGGAGGGGTCGAGCCGGCGCGGGGTGAAGCCCGAGAGGTGGAGGACGGGCCAGAAGCGGTTGCCGGGGCGGGCGAAGTGGTGGCCCGTGGCGGCGGAGAGGAGGCCGGGGTTGATCCCGCAGAAGAGCACACGCAGACCGCCCGCGACCACGTCCGGGAGGACGCGGTCACGGGCGGCGTTCAGCTCGTCGGGAGTCAGAGGATCGACCCCGGCGCGTACCCGGCGGCCTCCGGGTGCTGCTTGGCGATCGCCTCGATACGGGAGACCACTGCCGCGACCTGATCGCCCGCGGCGCCGGTGAAGGACAGCTTGTCGGCCATCAGGGCGTCGAGCTGGGCCCGGTCCAGCGGCATCCGGTCGTCGGCGGCCAGCTTGTCGAGGAGCTCGTTGCGCTCCGCGCCCTGCTCGCGCATGGCGAGGGCCGAGGCCACCGCGTGCTCCTTGATGACCTCGTGGGCGGCCTCGCGGCCCACCCCGGCCCGCACCGCGCCCATCAGGACCTTGGTGGTCGCGAGGAACGGCAGGTAGCGGTCCAGCTCACGGGCGACGACCGCGGGGAAGGCACCGAACTCGTCGAGGACCGTCAGGAAGGTCTCCAGGAGGCCGTCGAAGGCGAAGAACGCGTCCGGCAGTGCGACACGGCGGACCACGGAGCAGGAGACGTCGCCCTCGTTCCACTGGTCGCCGGCCAGCTCGCCCGTCATCGAGGCGTAGCCGCGCAGGATGACCATCAGGCCGTTCACGCGCTCGCAGGAGCGGGTGTTCATCTTGTGCGGCATCGCGGAGGAGCCGACCTGGCCGGGCTTGAAGCCCTCGGTCACCAGCTCGTGGCCGGCCATCAGGCGGATCGTCTTGGCGATCGACGACGGGGCGGCGGCCAGCTGCACCAGGGCGGTGACCACGTCGTAGTCGAGCGAGCGCGGGTAGACCTGGCCCACCGAGGTGAAGGCCTGGGCGAAGCCGAGGTGGGAGGCGATCCGCTGCTCCAGGTCGGCCAGCTTGGCGGCGTCGCCACCGAGCAGGTCGAGCATGTCCTGGGCGGTGCCGACGGGGCCCTTGATACCGCGCAGCGGGTAGCGCTCGAGGAGGTTCTCCAGGCGGTCGTAGGCGACCAGCAGCTCGTCGGCCGCGGTGGCGAAGCGCTTGCCCAGGGTGGTGGCCTGCGCGGCCACGTTGTGGGAGCGGCCGGCCATGACCAGCTCGGCGTGCTCGCCGGCCAGCTTGCCGAGGCGGGCGAGGACGGCGACGGTGCGGTCGCGGGCCAGTTCCAGGGAGAGCCGGATCTGGAGCTGCTCGACGTTCTCGGTGAGGTCGCGGGAGGTCATGCCCTTGTGGACGTGCTCGTGGCCGGCGAGGGCGTTGAACTCCTCGATGCGGGCCTTCACGTCGTGCCGGGTGACCTTCTCGCGCTCGGAGATGGAGGCGAGGTCGACGGTCTCGAGGACGCGCTCGTAGTCGGCGAGGGCCTCGTCGGGGACCTCGATGCCGAGGTCCTTCTGGGCGCGCAGCACGGCGAGCCACAGCCGCCGCTCCAGCGTCACCTTGTACTCGGGGGACCACAGGACGGCGAGCTCCGCGGAGGCGTAGCGGCCGGCCAGGACATTGGGGATGCGGGGCTTGGCTGTCACGTGTAGGGATTCTACTTGGGCCCGGGCTGTGCGTTTACGCAGGTAGGGCCCCCGCTCCCGATTGTGCCTTGCTACGAGACGGGTGAGTCCCCGCACGGCGCGTACGGCAGCAGCTCCGGTCGCTTCGCCGGGCGGCCGTCCCCGGAGGAGCGGCCGGTCAGCCGGCGGCCGATCCAGGGGATCAGGTGCTGCCGGGCGAAGCTCAGGTCCTGGGCCCGGCGGACCCCCCAGCCCGGGGGCTCGGCCGCGGGGAGTTCGGCACGCCAGTCCTGCTCCGCGGGCAGGCCCAGCGTCTGCCAGACGGCCTCGGCCACCCGGCGGTGGCCTTCGGCGGTCAGGTGCAGCCGGTCCACGTCCCACATGCGCTGGTCCCCGAGCGCGGGAGCCCCGTACAGGTCGACCACCAGGGCGCCGTGCCGGGCCGCGAGCTCCTCGATGAAGAGGAACAGCTCCTCCATGCGCGGGCGGAAGCGTTCCATCACCGGCCCGTTGCGCCCCGGGGAGCGCATGAGGACCAGCTGCCCGCAGGAGGGGGCGAGGAGCTCCACGGCGGCCTCCAGTTGGCCCCGGACCCGACCCATGTCCACCTTGGGGCGCAGGGTGTCGTTCAGCCCGCCCACCAGCGTCACCACGTCGGCCCGCATCGCGGCCGCCGCCGGGACCTGCTCCTCGGCGATCTGCCCGATGAGCTTGCCGCGGACCGCGAGGTTCGCGTAGCGGAAGCCCGGCTCGCGCGCCGCCAGCCGGGCGGCCAGCAGGTCGGCCCAGCCCCGGTAGGAGCCGTCGGGGAGCAGGTCGGACATGCCCTCGGTGAAGGAGTCGCCGACCGCGACGAAACTGGTGTACCGCACATTCATCTCCATGGCGGAGAGATGTTACCGCGCGGTACCCCGGCCCCGCAGGGCCGGGGACCGCATCACTGGGCGGATGCCGGACGGCCGAACAGCTCGCGCAGCACGTCCTCCATCGTCACCAGCCCCGTCATCGCCCCGTCCGCCCCGAGCACCGCCGCCAGGTGCGTACGGCTGCGCCGCATCGCGGTCAGCACGTCGTCCAGCGGGGTCTCGGCCCGGATCTGCGCGATCGGCCGCAGGGCCGCAACCGGGAAGGGCTCGTCACGCGCGTCCGGATCCGCATCCAAGGCGTCCTTGACGTGCAGGTATCCCAGGATCCGGTGCTGCGCGTCGATCACCGGGAAGCGGGAGTACCCCGACTCCGCCGACAGTCGCTCCAGCCCGGCCGGAGTGATGCCCTCCCGGGCCGGGACCACCCGGTCCGCGGCCAGCACCACGTCGGTGACCGGCCGGCGGCCCAGCTCCAGGGCATCGTGCAGCCGCTCGCTCGCCCGGTCGTCGATGAGCCCCGCGTCGCTGGAGTCCTTGACGATCCGAGCCAGCTCGTCGTCCGAGAAGGTCGCCGCGACCTCGTCCTTCACCTCCACCCGCAGCAGCCGCAGCAGGGTGTTGGCGAAGGCGTTGATCGCGAAGATCACCGGCCGCAGCGCCCGGGTGAGGGTCACCAGCGGCGGGCCCAGCAGCAGCGCGGTGCGCACCGGCTCGGACAGCGCCACGTTCTTCGGCACCATCTCGCCGAAGAGCATGTGCAGGTACGTCGCCAGGGCCAGCGCCACCACGAAGGAGATCGCGTGCGTCACGCCGCTCGGCACCCCGACGGCGTCGAGCAGCGGGCTCAGCAGGTGGGCGATGGCCGGCTCGGCCACCACACCCAGCACCAGGGTGCAGAGCGTGATCCCGAGCTGGGCCGCCGCCATCATCGCCGACACGTGCTCCAGGCCCCACAGGACCGCTCGGGCCCGCCGGTCGCCCTTTTCCGCATACGGTTCGATCTGGCTGCGCCGGACCGAGATGAGCGCGAACTCCGCGCCGACGAAGAAGGCGTTGACGACCAGTGTCGCCAGGCCGATCAGAAGCTGGATCGCGGTCACCGGGCCCCCTCCGTACCCTTGTCGTCCTCGGGTTCGGCCGGCATGTGCAGCAGCACGCGCGCGGCCCGCCGCCCACCGGCGTCGACCACGTCCAGCCGCCAGCCGCCCAGCTCCAGGGTGTCGCCGGCCACCGGGATCCGGCCCAGCTCGGTCGCTATCAGGCCGGCCAGGGTTTCGTACGGCCCCTCGGGGACGTGCAGTCCGATCCGCTGGAGCTGGTCGGTGCGGGCCGCACCGTCGGCGGAGTACAGCGTGCGCCCGTCGGGGTCCGTACCGGCCGGGGCCAGGTCCAGGGTCTCGTGCAGGTCGTGCTCGTCGTGGACCTCGCCGACGACCTCCTCGACGATGTCCTCGAGGGTGGCCACGCCGGCCGTGCCGCCGTACTCGTCGATGACCACGGCCATCGTCTGCCTGCCGGACAGCCGGTCCAGCAGCCGGTCCACGGTCAGCGACTCCGGTACCAGCAGGGGTTCGCGCAGCAGCTGCGACACGGGGTGGCGGTGGCGCTCCTCAGCGGGCAGCGCCAGCACGTCCTTGATGTGGACGGTGCCGACGACGGTGTCGAGGCTGCCCCGGTAGACGGGGAAGCGGGACAGGCCGGTGGCCAGCGTCGCGTTCGCCACGTCCTCCGCGGTGGTCTGCACGTCGAGGGCGGTGACCTGGACGCGGGGGGTCATCACGTTCTCCGCGGTCAGGTCGGCCAGGTTCAGGGTCCGCACGAACAGCTCTGCGGTGTCCTTCTCCAGCGAGCCCGCCTTCGCGGAGTGCCGCGCCAGCGCGACCAGCTCCTGCGGGGTGCGGGCGGAGGCCAGTTCCTCGGCCGGCTCCATGCCGAAGCGGCGGACCATGTGGTTCGCGGTGGTGTTCAGATGGCTGATCAGGGGCCTGAACGTCCGGCTGAACACCCGCTGCATGGTCGCCACGCGCTTGGCTATGGCGAGCGGGGACGAGATCGCCCAGTTCTTGGGCACCAGCTCGCCGACGACCATCAGGACGACGGTCGACAGCACGGTGCCGAGGATCAGCGCGGTGGAGGACGCGGCGGCGGCCGAGAGCCCCATGGCTTCGAACGGGCCCTGGAGCAGGGCGGCGATCGAGGGCTTGGAGATCATGCCGATGACCAGGCCGGTCACGGTGATGCCGAGCTGGGCGCCGGAGAGCTGGAAGGTCAGGGTGCGGACGGCGGCCAGGGCGCTGTCGGCACCCCGCTCGCCGCGCTCGACGGCTCGTTCGAGTTCGCTGCGCTCGACGGTGGTCAGCGAGAACTCGGCCGCGACGAAGACTCCGCAGGCAAGGCAGAGCAGCAGTGCCACGATGAGCAGGAGCACCTCGGTCATCGGTCGATCACCTCCGTTCCATGATCGGCCAGGAGGAGGAGTGCCGCGCGATGTCGCGATCGGAAGGGTCGTGGACTGGGAGGCTCGCCCATGGGCGGACGCTCACACCTTTCATCTGAGTCGTTCGATTGCGGAATGTCTGTCCCACATCGTAAAGGAAAGGCAAAGGGGACGGATCATCCTTTTGGCGGAGCCGCTCCGCGTTCCGGGCGGCGGAAGTCGGTGGCGGGCCAGCGGCCGCGCGTGCTTGGGTCCTGCCCATGACCGAGATTCGCATACGGGCCGCTGTGCCGGCCGACGCCGAGAACGTGCTCGCCTTCTGGAAGGAATCGGCGGAGGGCACGTCGATCACGGACGATCTGGACGGCGTGACCCGCCTCGTCGCGCGTGATCCCGAAGCGCTGATCCTCGCGGAGTCCGACGGCCTCCTCGTCGGCTCGGTGATCGCGGGCTGGGACGGCTGGCGCGCCTCGCTGTACCGGCTGGCCGTGCTGCCCTCCCACCGCAGGCGGGGGATCGCCGGGGCGCTGCTCGAAGCGGCCGAACGGCGTTTCGTCGCCGTCGGGGGCCGGCGCGGGGACGCGATGGTCCTCGAGGCGAACGAGCGGGCGCACGTGATGTGGGCCGCGGCCGGGTACCACCGCCAGGACAGCTGGCGCCGCTGGGTGAAGCAGTTCGCGTAGGAGGGAAACCCGAAGCCCCCGGAGGCACAGGAGCCCCGGAAGCACGGGTGGCCCCGAAACACGGGAACCCGGGGTCCCCGGTTTCCGGGGGCCACTCCTTTACGCGGGCCAGGCGGCCAGGAACGACTCGGCCGACCACGTGCCCGAGAGGGCGGGGGAGAGCCAGCCGGGGGCCTCGGCGCGGAAGCGCTCCGGCTCCAGGCCGCCCGAGCCCTCGGGCACCGCGCCCAGGAGCGGGAGCGACGAGCTCGAGGGGAGGTCCGCCAGGTTGCAGCGGGCGGCCAGGTCCGGGGCGGCGGGCCAGCTGCCGACCACCACGCCCAGCCCGGTCAGCCCCCGCGCGCGGAGGGCTTCCGCCGTCAGGGTGGTGGAGTTGAGGGTGCCGAGCCCCGCCGGGGCCACCACCAGGACCGGGGCGTCGAGCAGGCGGGCCGCGTCGGCCAGGGTGTGCCCCGCCTCGTCGAAGCGGACCAGCAGCCCGCCCGCCCCCTCCACCAGGACCAGGTCATGGGTGAGGGACAGCTCCCGGGCGGCCTCCGCGATCCGGGCCGGGGACAGCGTGGCCAGTCCCGCGCGGCGCGCGGCCGTGTCCGGGGCCAGCGGCTCCGGGTAGCGGGCGAGTTCCATCGCCGTCACGGCGGGGCCGGCCAGCCGGACCGCCTCGGCGGCGTCCCCCGGCTCCTGCGGGCCGACACCCGTCTGCGCCGGCTTCAGCACCGCCACCGAGCGGCCGGCCGCCAGCCCGGCGGCCGCGATCGCCGACGTGACCACGGTTTTACCGATCTCGGTTCCGGTGCCGGACACGACCAGTACGGACATCTCAGCCTTCCTCGGCCGCCGCGCGCACCGCACGGCAGATGCGGGCCACGTCCGCGTCGCCCGTGACGAACGGCGGCATCGTGTAGATCAGGTCCCGGAACGGGCGCAGCCACACGCCCTCGCCCACCGCCGCCCGGGTGGCGGCCGCCATGTCGATCTCGTGGTCGAGCTGGACCACCCCGATCGCCCCCAGGACGCGTACGTCCCGTACGCCGGGCACCGAGGCGACGTCCGCCAGGCCTTCGCGCAGCCCCGCCTCGATCCGCTTGACCTCGCCCGTCCAGTCCTGGCCGAGCAGCAGGTCGATGGAGGCCAGCGCCACGGCCGTGGCCAGGGGGTTGCCCATGAAGGTCGGCCCGTGGGCCAGGACGGGGACCTCGCCCTGCGAGATGCCGTGCGCCACCCGCTCCGTGCACAGGGTCGCGGCGAGGGTGAGGTAGCCGCCGGTCAGCGACTTGCCCAGGCACATCACGTCCGGGGTGATCCCGGCGTGGTCGGCGGCGAACAGCGCGCCCGTGCGGCCGAAGCCCGTCGCGATCTCGTCCAGGATGAGGAGCACGCCGTACTCGTCGCACAGCTCGCGCAGCACCCGCAGGTAGCCCGGGTTGTGGAAGCGCATGCCGCCCGCACCCTGCACCACGGCTTCCACGATCACCGCCGCCAGCTCGTCGGCGTGCGCGGCGATCAGGGAGCGCAGGTGGTCGGCGTACGCCGGGTCCACCGGGGTGTCGAAGCCGCCGGGCGGCGGGTCCGCGAAGACCTGCCGCGGCAGGTGGCCCTGCCACAGCTCGTGCATGCCGCCGTCGGGGTCGCAGACGGCCATCGGCTGCCAGGTGTCCCCGTGATAGCCGCCGCGCCAGGTCAGCAGCCGGGTCTTGCCCGTGCGGCCCAGCGAACGCCAGTACTGCAGGCACATCTTGACCGCGACCTCGACGGACACCGAGCCCGAGTCGGAGAGGAAGACGTGCTCCAGTCCGGCCGGGGTGATCTCGACGAGCTTCGCGGCGAGCCGGACGGCGGGCTCATGGGTGAGCCCGCCGAACATCACGTGCGACATCAGGCCGAGCTGCGCGGTGGCGGCCTCGTTCAGCACCGGGTGGTTGTAGCCGTGGATGGCCGACCACCAGGAGGACATGCCGTCGACCAGCTCGTCGTGCCCCTGCCCCTGGGAGGGCACGCCGAGCCGCAGCCGGACCCCCGATGCGGACGCGATGACCAGCGGCTCCTGCCGCCCGGGCATCGGACCGTACGGGTGCCAGACGTGCTGCCGGTCCAGCGCGAGGAGTTCTGCGCCGGACGACAGCGGCTGGTGCTGATCAGGCATTGGGGGCGACGTCCGTCCCCGCGCCGCGGCGGCGCACGGCCACCAGGTCGGAACGCACCTCGCCGGCCTCGGCCTGCGCCGGTACGGGCGCCTCGTCCGCGTGCCCGGAGCAGCCGCCGCACGCCGAGCCGCAGCCGGCCTCGGCGGAGGCGTCGGAGCCCGCGGAACCGCAGACCGAGGCGCCGCCCCCGTGGGAGCCGCAGCCGCCGGCCCTGGCCGCGGCCACGTCGGCGCGGTGTGCGGGGAGGGTGGTCGTACCGGCGCCCTCCACCTCGAAACCGGCGTCCGCGATCATGTCGAGGTCGGCCTGGCCGGCCTGGCCCTCACTGGTGAGGTAGTCGCCGAGGAAGATCGAGTTGGCGATGTTCAGCGCCAGCGGCTGCATCGAGCGCAGGTGCACCTCGCGGCCGCCGGCGATCCGGACCTCCACGTCGGGGCAGACGAAGCGGACCATCGCCAGGATCCGCAGGCAGCGCTGTGGGGTGAGGTTCCACTCCTTGGCCAGCGGGGTGCCCTCGAAGGGGATCAGGAAGTTGACCGGCACCGAGTCCGAGTCCAGCTCGCGCAGCGAGTAGACGACGTCGACCAGGTCCTCGTCGCTCTCGCCCATGCCCGCGATCAGGCCCGAGCAGGCCGACAGGCCCGCCGCGTGCGCCTTCTGCACGGTGTCCACGCGGTCCGCGTAGGTGTGCGTCTTGGTGATCGCACCGTACGTGGCCTCGGAGGTGTTCAGGTTGTGGTTGTACGCGTCGGCGCCCGCGTCCCGCAGCTTCTCCGCCTGGCCGTCCGAGAGCAGGCCGAGGCACGCGCAGACCTCGACGCCCTCGTTCTGCTCCTTGATCGCCGCGATGGTCTTGCCGACGCGGTCCACGTCCCGGTCCGTCGGGCCGCGGCCGCTCGCGACCAGGCAGACCCGCTTCGCGCCGCCCGCGACGCCCGCGGCGGCGGCCTCGGAGGCCTCCTCGGGCTTCAGCCACGTGTACTTGAGGATCTCGGCCTTCGAGCCCAGCCGCTGGGAGCAGTACGAGCAGTCCTCCGGGCACAGGCCCGACTTCAGGTTGACCAGGTAGTTCAGCTTGACCCGGCGCCCGAACCACTGGCGGCGCACCTTGCCGGCCGCGGCCACCACGTCGAGCAGTTCGTCGTCGGAAGTCGCCAGTACGGCGAGCGCCTCTTCGCGGGTCGGCAGCTCGCGCCGGAGCCCCTTGTCCACCAGGTTGTTCAGCAGGTCCATGACGCCGATCCTGGACTACACGGGCACTCCCGGCCAAGGAGAGATCGCACAACATGGCCGGATGGGAGTGTGTGTATCGCCACACCTGGCGCAGCTGTGACGGAGGCTAGGGTCGAGCCTGGTCTGTGGACTGCCGACAAAACGCGAGGACCTGCCGATGCCGCCGTTGCCCCAGCACACCCCCGACTCCGCCGACGTCTTCGCATGGATCGACGAAGCGGAGCGCGCCCGGGCCGAGGCCGGACTCGTGAGGACGCTGCGCCCGCGGCCGGAGTCCTCGCCGCTGCTGGACCTCGCGAGCAACGACTACCTCGGCCTGACCAGGCATCCCGAGACCGTCCGTGGCGCCCGGGAGGCGGCAGAGCGCTGGGGCGCCGGCGCCACCGGATCTCGGCTGGTCACGGGAACGACGGAACTCCACGAGGAACTGGAACGGGCGCTCGCCGACTTCTGCGGCTTCGAGGCCGCGCTCGTCCTGTCCTCCGGATACGCGGCCAACCTGGCGGCCGTCACCGCGCTCAGCGGCCGCGGCACGCTGGTCGTCTCCGACGCCGGGAACCACGCCTCGATCGTCGACGGCTGCCGCCTCTCGCGCGCCGAGACCGCGGTGATCCCGCACTCCGACCCCGACACCGCACGCAAGACGCTCGCCGCCCACGAGGGCAGGGCGCTCCTGGTCAGCGACTCGGTGTTCTCCGTCGACGGGGACGCCGCCCCGCTCGCCGCCTACGCGGCCGCCGCCCGGGACGAGGGCGCGGCCCTGGTCGTGGACGACGCGCACGGGCTCGGGGTGCTCGGCGAGGGCGGCCGCGGGGCGCTGCACGCCGCCGGGCTCGCGGGCGCACCCGGGGTGGTCGCCACGCTGACCCTCTCCAAGTCCCTGGGCAGCCAGGGCGGAGCCGTGCTCGGCCCGGCCAAGGTCATCAGGCACCTGGTGAACACCGCGCGCACCTTCATCTTCGACACCGGGCTGGCCCCGGCCGCCGCGGGCGCGGCGCTGTCGAGCCTGCGCCTGCTCCAGCGGGAACCGGAGCGCGCGGACCGCGCCCGCGAAGTGGCCGCCCAGCTGTACGGGCGGCTCACCGCGTCCGGCCTGACCGCGGCCCGGCCGGACGCGGCCGTGGTGTCGGTTCGGGCCCCGTCGGCCTCGGCGGCACTGCAGTGGGCCGCCGACTGCCGCGAGGCAGGTCTGTCCGTGGGGTGCTTCCGGCCGCCGTCGGTACCGGACGGCATTTCCCGGCTGCGGCTGACCGCCCGGGCGGATCTCACGGGGGACGAGATCGACCGGGCCGTCGGGACGATCCTGCGGACCGCTCCGGCCGGAGCCACGGACCGGTAGGCGGGCTACGCGGGAACGTCCGCCCTGACGTGTACGAGGAAGCCGTCCCAGGCCGGCCCGGTGAAGAGCACGGCCGGGCCGTCCGTCCGCTTGGAGTCCCGGACGGCCAGCAGGCCGCCCGGGAGGACGGCCGCTTCCACACAGTTGTTCATTCCGGTGCTGCGGCTGCTCCGCCGCCACCGCGCGCTGTTCAGAAGTCCGCTGTTCGATAAGGGGGTTGCGGACACGGGGGTGCCTCCTTACGCGTCGTCAGCGAGGGTGCTGATGAGATCCGACGAGTCCTGGGGCGGGAGGGCGTGCGCCTGGATGGTGCGGAACGCGGCGCTGTACGCCTCTAGGTCTTCCTTCCGCTCCAGATAGAGGCTACTCGTCAAATGGTCGAGTACCACCACATCCAGATCGGCCATGTTCGGAAATGAGAAAATCACGAACGGTCCGGTGAGGCCGAGATGGCCCCCCACGCTGAACGGCAGTACCTGCAGCCGCACTTGGGGCAGCCGTGACACCTCCACCAGATGCCGCAGCTGCCCCGCCATCACCCCGGGCCCCCCGATCTGCCGACGCAGCACCGCCTCGTCCAGTACGGCGCTCAGCTCCAGCGGCGGATCGGCCCTCAGTACCGACTGCCGGGCCAGCCGTACGTCGACCAGCGCGTCCACCTTCGGTTCGGGGAGCCCGCCCAGCGCGGCCCGGGTCACCGCCCGGGCGTACCCGGGGGTCTGCAACAGGCCGGGCACGACGGACAGTTCGACGGTGCGGGCCGACCGGGCCCCGGCCTCCAGGCTGATGAAGTCCCGGTACTCCTGGGGCAGCAACCCCCGGTAGTCGTGCCACCACTGGCGGCCGCGCCCGGTGTCCCCGCCCGGTCCGGGACCGGCGGCCGAGACGGACAGCGCCTCCAGCAGGGCGCGCTGCTCGGGGCTGACGATCTCCCCGTAGGCGTCGAGGAGCAGGCGGATGTCCTCGGGTTTGACGCCGCTGCGACCCGTTTCGATGCGGCTGATTTTCGACTGGTGCCATCCCACGATCCGGGCCGCCTCACCACTGGTGAGTCCGGACCGGTCGCGCAGGGCACGCAGTTCCTCGCCGAGCTTCCGCCGGCGCACCGCGGGACCGTGCTGCACACCCGCCTCCTTCCACCGGCACAGCTCGCACCAGTCTGCCGTCCGAATACGCTCTTCCGTAGCAGAGTTCACCGCATCGAGCGACAGATATATGCATATCTTGGTGGAACGGCAGGTGCGGCGGGGCGAGGGGTGGCACTCTGGCGTCCAGCACAGATCCGGGGCGGCTCGGCCCCGGTGGGAAAGGGACCGTCGCCATGGCAGATCACCAGGAAGCATCCGTCACTCTGCCGAGCGATCCCGCCTCGGTCGCCACCGCCCGCCGCTACGTCGCGGAAGTGCTCGGCGAATGGGGGCTTCCCGATGATGCGGATACCGCCGACAGTATCCGGCTGATCGTCTCGGAGCTCGCGACCAACGCCGTACAGCACACTTTCGGCCAGTCGCCCACGTTCACCGTCGACATCCGGCTGGAACGGGAGGAGTGGCTCCGCATCGGCGTGACCGACAGCCACCCGCGCTGGCCCAAGCGACTCCCGGCCGCCGTCCAGCAGGACAACGGCCGGGGCATGGTCATCATCCGCTGGCTCACGGCGGAGGCGGGCGGCCGGCTGTCCGTCACCCCCACCGAGGACGGCGGCAAGACGGTCTCGATCGCCCTGCCGTGGACCGCCGGTGCCGGCGCGCAGGCGACGGCCCCCACCGGCTGCTGAGTTCCGTCTCAGGCGGACGCGCTGCGCTCCGCCGCGCTGCGCTCGATGCACAGCTCGTTGCCCTCCGGGTCGGCGAGGACGACCCAGCCGAGGACGCCGTCCTCGGCCCGCCGGTCGTCGACCACCCTCGCGCCGAGCTCGACCAGGCGCTCGACGGTCTCGTCCCGGGTGCCCGTGGCGGGCTGGATGTCCAGGTGGACCCGGTTCTTGACGGACTTGGCGTCCGGCACCCGGATGAACAGCAGACCGGGCACGTTCGGCTGCCCTGGCTCCAGCAGGATCTCGTCGTCACCAGGCTCGTCGTCCGGGTGGATCGGGAAGCCGGTCACCGCGGACCAGAACTCGGCGACCTTGTAGGGGTCGTGGGCGTCGAAGGTGATGTGCCGGACGGGATTCACGAACATCTGTCTCCTCGGTGGGCATTCCGGGTGGCGTTCCGTATACGGAACGTCGAGCGGCGGGCCATCGGGCTGAACCGGTTGCCTCCCGGAAACGTGGGTTAACTCTGCGGAAAAGCGAAGCCCCTAGCGTGGGTTCACGTTCGACCGCCAATGATCACCCATGGTCGGGTAAAGGACCGGTGGTCGGGACGGAAAGCCTTCCTCTGCGTTGGGCAAGACACGCTTGGCTCGGATACGCGCAGGTCAACAGAGTGTTGCCGGCAGCTAGGGTCGCCCGGCATCGAAGTTGACCTTGTCCCGGAAACATGGTGATACCTGTGCAGTTGACACCGCACGAGCAGGAGAAACTGCTCATCCACGTCGCCGCCGACGTCGCGGCGAAACGGAGGACGCGTGGAGTCCGCCTCAACCACCCCGAGGCGATCGCTCTGATCACCTCGCACATCCTCGAAGGGGCCCGCGACGGCCGGACCGTGGCCGAGTTGATGGCCTCCGGCCGTACCGTCCTGACCCGCGAGGAGGTCATGGAGGGGATCCCCGAGATGATCCACGACGTCCAGGTCGAAGCGACCTTCCCGGACGGCACCAAGCTCGTCACCGTCCACGACCCGATCGTCTGAAGGGGAGTCACCCGTATGATCCCGGGCGAGATCGCCTACGGGGACGGACCGGTGCTCCTCAACGAGGGCCGTCCCGTCACCCGCCTCACCGTGCTCAACGCCGCCGACCGGCCCGTCCAGGTCGGCTCCCACTACCACTTCGCCGAGGTCAACCCCGGCCTCGAATTCGACCGGCTCGCCGCCCGCGGGCTGCGCCTCGACATCGCCGCCGGCACGGCCGTCCGCTTCGAGCCGGGCATCCCGGTCGCGGTGGACCTCGTACCGCTGGCCGGACTGCGCACCGTGCCGGGCCTGCGCGGCGAGACCGGAGGGCCGCTCGATGTCTGAGATCTCCCGGCAGGTGTACGCGGACCTCTTCGGGCCGACCGCGGGCGACCGGATCCGGCTGGCCGACACGGACCTCTTCGTCGAGATCGAACAGGACCTGGCCGGCGGCCCCGGGCGGGCCGGCGACGAGGCCGTCTTCGGCGGCGGCAAAGTGATCCGCGAGTCCATGGGGCAGGCCCGCACCACCCGGGCGGAGGGCGCACCCGACACCGTGATCACCGGTGTCGTCGTCCTCGACCACTGGGGCATCGTGAAGGCCGACATCGGCATCCGCGACGGCCGGATCTGCGGCATCGGCAAGGCCGGCAACCCCGACACCATGGACGGAGTGGACCCCGCGCTCGTCATCGGCCCCGAGACCGAGATCATCGCGGGCAACGGGAAGATCGTCACCGCCGGCGCCATAGACGCCCACGTGCACTTCATCTCGCCCACGGTCATAGAGGAGGCGCTCGCCTCCGGGATCACCACCCTCGTCGGCGGCGGCACCGGACCGGCCGAAGGCTCCAAGGCCACCACCGTCACCCCGGGACCCTGGCACCTGGCCCGGATGTTCGCGGCGCTGGAGGCCTACCCGGTCAACATCGGCCTGCTCGGCAAGGGGAACACGACCTCCCGCGAGGCCATGCACTCCCAACTGCGGGGCGGTGCCCTCGGATTCAAGATCCACGAGGACTGGGGCTCCACCCCCGCCGTCATCGACGCCTGCCTGAGCGTCTGCGAGGAGACCGGCGCCCAGGTCGCCATCCACACCGACACCCTCAACGAGGCCGGCTTCGTCGCCGACACCCTGGCGGCCATCGCAGGGCGGACCATCCACTCGTACCACACCGAGGGCGCCGGCGGCGGGCACGCACCCGACATCATCAGCGTGGTCTCCGAGCCGAACGTCCTGCCCAGCTCCACCAACCCCACCCGGCCGCACACCGTCAACACCGTCGAGGAACACCTCGACATGCTGATGGTCTGCCACCACCTCAACCCGGCCGTCCCCGAGGACCTCGCCTTCGCCGAATCCCGGATCCGGCCCTCGACCATCGCCGCCGAGGACGTCCTGCACGACCTCGGGGCCATCTCCATCATCTCCTCCGACTCCCAGGCCATGGGCCGGGTCGGCGAGGTCGTGCTGCGCACCTGGCAGACCGCCCACGTGATGAAGAAGCGGCGCGGCTTCCTGCCCGGCGACGGCCCCGCGGACAACCACCGCGCCCGCCGCTACGTCGCCAAGTACACGATCAACCCCGCCGTGGCCCAGGGCCTCGCCCGCGACATCGGCTCGGTCGAGAACGGCAAACTCGCCGACCTGGTGCTGTGGAACCCCGCCTTCTTCGGGGTCAAGCCCGAACTGGTCATCAAGGGCGGCCAGATCGCCTACGCGCAGATGGGCGACGCCAACGCCTCCATCCCCACCCCGCAGCCCGTCCTGCCCCGCCCGATGTTCGGCAGCCACGGTCGCGCACCCGCACTGAACTCGCTCAACTTCACCGCGCAGGCGGCCCTCGACGACGGACTGCCCGAACGGCTCGGCCTGGGCAAGACCTTCACGGCCATCGAGAACACCCGCAAGGTCTCCAAGGCGGACATGCGCAACAACGACGCCATGCCGCGGGTCGAGGTCGACGCCGACACCTTCACGGTCACCATCGACGGCGAGGCCGTGGAGCCCGCGCCCGCGGTGGAACTGCCCATGGCCCAGAGATACTTCCTCTTCTGATGGGCGGCGCAGTCCGATGAGCCTCGCCGCACTGCTCGTCCTCGCCGACGGCCGCTTCCCCGCCGGAGGGCACGCCCACTCCGGCGGGGCCGAGGCCGCCTGCAAGGCGGGCCGGATCCACGACGCCGCCACCCTGGAGGACTTCTGCCGGGGCCGGCTGCACACCTCCGGGCTCACCGCGGCCGCCCTCGCCGCGGCCGCCGCCCTCGGGCTCGACCCGGTGGCGCTCGACGCCGCCGCCGACGCCCGCACCCCCTCGCCCGCGCTGCGCTCCGCGGCCCGCAAGCTCGGCCGGCAACTGCTGCGCGCCGCCCGGGCCACCTGGCCGGCGCCCGAACTGGACGCACTGACCGCGGCCTTCCCGCGCGGGGCCCACCAGCCCGTGGTGCTCGGCGTCACCGCCCGGGCGGCGGGGCTCAGGTCCCTCGACGCCGCGCACGTGGCGGCGTACGAGAGCGTCAGCGGTCCCGCCACCGCGACCGTGCGCCTGCTCGGCCTGGACCCCTTCGAGGCGAGCGGGGTGCTGGCCCGGCTCGCCCCCGAGCTCGACGGCGTCTGCGCCGAGGCGGAGTCGGCCGCGCTGCTGGCCCGCTCCGAAGGCGCGGACGCGCTGCCCGCGGCCTCCTCACCGCTGCTGGACATCTCGGCACAGGCCCATGCCGACTGGCCGGTACGCCTCTTCGCTTCCTGAACCCCCAAGGAGACCCCCCATGCACCTCGACCACGCCGTGACCTATCCCCAGCGGCACACCCACAGCGCCGACCCGGTGCGGCCCGACGGCACCCGGCGCGCCCTGCGGATCGGCCTCGGCGGACCCGTCGGCTCCGGCAAGACCGCCACCGTCGCCGCCCTGTGCCGCGCCCTGCGCAGCGAGCTCTCCATGGCCGTCGTCACCAACGACATCTACACCCGGGAGGACGCCGAGTTCCTGCTGCGCGAGGCCGTCCTGCCCCCCGAGCGGATCGCCGCCGTCGAGACCGGCGCCTGCCCGCACACCGCCATCCGCGACGACATCTCCGCCAACCTGGAGGCCGTCGAGGAACTGGAGGACACCTTCCGCGAGAACGGCCGACTCGACCTGATCCTCGTCGAGTCCGGCGGGGACAACCTCACGGCCACCTTCTCCCGCGGACTCGTCGACGCCCAGATCTTCGTCATCGACGTGGCGGGCGGGGACGACATCCCCCGCAAGGGCGGCCCCGGCGTCACCACCGCGGACCTCCTCGTCGTCAACAAGACCGACCTGGCCCCCCACGTCGGCTCCGACCTCGGCCGGATGGCCCGCGACGCCGCCGAGCAGCGCGGTGAACTGCCCGTCGCCTTCCAGTCGCTGCGCGGCCCCGAAGGAGTGGGCCCGGTGGCCGACTGGGTGCGCGGGCGGATCGCCGCCTGGAGCACCCGGTGACCACCGCACCTCCCCTCTCCCCGCCCCCGGCGGGCGTACGGGCCACCGCCCGCATCCGCGCGGCCGCCGACGGGCGGGGCGGCACCGCCCTGCCGCTGCTGGCCGGGGAAGGACCGCTCGCCCTGCGCCGCACCCGGGGCGCCGGAGCCGAGGCCGGAGTGATGCTCGTCGGCGCCATGAGCGCCCCCCTCGGCGGGGACCACCTCACGGTCGAGGCCGAGGTCGGGCCCGGGGCGCACCTCGCGATGGGCTCGGCGGCGGCCACCCTGGCCCTGCCCGGCCGGGGCGGCGAGCCCGCGCGGTACGACGTACGCCTGACCCTGGGCGACGGGGCGTCCGTGCGCTGGCTGCCGGAGCCGCTGGTCTCCGTACGCGGCAGCGAACTGCGGGTGCGCACGCGGGTGGAGCTGGCCCCCACCGCCCGGCTGCTGCTGCGCGAGGAACAGGTGCTGGGCCGCAGCGGCGAGGCCCCGGGCCTGCTGCGCAGCCGCCTCTCCGTCACCCGGGACGGGCGGCCGCTGCTGGACCAGGAGCTCGCCTGCGGACCGGGCGCCCCCGGCGGCTGGGACGGCCCGGCCGGCCTCGCCGGGCACCGGGTCCTCGGCCAACTCCTCGTCGTGAATCCGGACTTCTCCGGGCAGCCGCCGCAGGCCCGGACGCTGGGGGAGTTCGCGGCGGTGACCCCGCTGGCCGGACCCGCGGTCCTGGTCACGGCCCTCGCTCCCGACGCACTCGCACTGCGCACGCTGCTGGAGGAGGCCCGCGGTACCTACTGCTGGTGACCGCGGGGCGAACACGGGACGAAGCAGACACCGCTCAGCGGTACACACCTTTCCGGTTATCGGGTTGGCAAAGAAGTCGAACCGGCTCTGTCGCCAACTCCCGGTAAGGCGCAAGGATCCCCCTGCATGCGGACCGCCGCACCCGGCGGTCCGCGCCGTATCTGACGCAGGGGGATCAACCACGTGATACGCAACGCGGCGCTGGGGAGCGCCGCCACACTGATCACCGGAACGCTGGCGGCGAGCATGCTGCTCGCCACGCCCGCCTCGGCGGCCACCGCCGGCCGTGACAACGGGCTCCCGGAGGCGCTGGGCGTCCAGCTCGCCGCCGCGCGGGCCGCCCGTACCGGGATCGACTGGAAGGACTGCCCGGCCGACTGGGGCTTCGCCGCCCCGATCCAGTGCGGCTGGGTCAAGGTTCCGCTCGACTACGCCAAGCCCTTCGGCAAGACCATCGACATCGCCGTCGACCGCGCGGTCAGCACGGGTACCAAGGAGGAGCGCCAGGGCGCGCTCGTCTACAACCCCGGCGGTCCCGGCGGTTCGGGCATGCGCTTCCCGCGCCGGTCCACCACCAAGAGCCCGCTGTGGGTCAACACCGCCAAGGCGTACGACTTCGTCGGGTTCGACCCGCGCGGTGTCGGACATTCGGCGCCGATCTCCTGCATCGACCCGCAGGAGTTCGTCAAGGCCCCCAAGGCCGACCCGGTCCCGGACTCCGAGGCCGACAAGAGCGCCCAGCGCAAGCTCGCCGCGGAGTACGCGGACGGCTGCAAGGAGCGCAGCGGCGAGATGCTGCCGTACATGACCACTCCGAACACCGCGCGCGACCTGGACGTCATCCGGGCCGCCCTCGGTGAGAAGAAGCTGAACTTCCTCGGCGTCTCCTACGGCACCTACATCGGCGGGGTCTACGCGACCCTGTTCCCGAACCACGTGCGCCGCATGATCGTCGACAGCGTGGTCAACCCGGCGCAGGACAACATCTGGTACGAGGCCAACCTCGGCCAGGACGTCGCCTTCCAGATGCGCTGGAACGACTGGCAGGACTGGGTCGCCAAGAACGACGCGTCCTTCCACCTCGGCGACACCCGTGCCAAGGTCGAGGCCAAGTACCAGGAGCTGCGCGCCAAGGCCAAGGCGCACCCGCTCGGCGGGATCGTCGGCCCGGCGGAGCTCATCGGCTTCTTCCAGGGCGCGCCGTACTACGACTCGTCCTGGGTGCCCGTCGCCCAGACCTTCGCGGCCTGGGCCGCCGGTGACGAGCAGGCGCTCATCGACGCCATCGCCCCGGACATGACGGACACCGCGGGCAACGCGGCCTCGGAGAACGGCAACGCCGTCTACACGGCCGTCGAGTGCGCGGACGCCAAGTGGCCCACCAGCTGGGCCAAGTGGGACCGGGACAACTCCAAGCTGCACGAGAAGTACCCGTTCCTGACCTGGTCCAACGCCTGGATGAACCTGCCCTGCGCGACCTGGAAGTCCAAGCAGAGCAACCCGATCGAGGTCGGCGCGAATGCCAAGCGCGGTCTGCCGCCGGTCCTGATCGTCCAGTCCGAGCGGGACGCGGCCACGCCGTACGAGGGCGGGGTCGAGCTGCACCGCCGTCTCGGCGGCTCGCGTCTGATCACCGAGAAGAACGCCGGCTCGCACGGTGTCACCAGCCTGGTGAACCCCTGCATCAACACGCGGGTCGACGCCTACCTGCTGACCGGCAAGGTCGACGCCCAGGACGTGACGTGCGACCCGCACGCCACCCCGGTCGCTCCGGCCCCCTCCGCGGCCCGGGCGCTGACGTCCGACGCCGCACCGGCGGACTCAGTGTTCCCGGCGCGTGAGGAGCTCCCGGCCATCCGTTAAGGACCGGGAGCGGCAGTGACGTACGGGAGAAGGCTCAGCGTGAGGAGCGCCGGGCCTTCTTCCGTGCTTCCTCCTCCTCGGCCTTGACCTCGGCCGCGTACCGGTCGACGTACTCCTGGCCGGACAGTTCGAGGATCGCGTACATGATCTCGTCCGTGACGGCCCGCAGCACGGCCCGCTCGCCCTCCAGGCCCTCGTACCGGGAGAAGTCCAGCGGCCGGCCGAAGCGGATCGTCACCCGCCGGATGTTCGGGATCTTCTGCCCGGGAGGCTGGATCTCGAAGGTTCCGACCATCGCGCACGGGATGACCGGCACGCCCGCGCGCAGCGCCATCGCGGCCACGCCCACCTTGCCCTTGTAGAGTCGCCCGTCGTGCGAGCGGGTGCCCTCCGGGTAGATGCCCAGCAGTTCGTCCTTGGCCAGCACCCCCAGACCCTCCCGCAGGGCGGCCTGCCCGGCGTCCTTGCCGGACCGGTCCACCGGGATCTGCCCGGCGCTGCGGAAGAAGGCGGCGGTCAGCCGCCCCTTCACGCCGGGGCCGGTGAAGTACTCGGCCTTCGCGAGGAAGGTGATCCGCCGCTTGAGGATCGCCGGCATCAGGAAGTGGTCCGAGAACGACAGATGGTTGCCCGCGACGATCGCCGCGCCCTCGGCCGGAATGTTCTCCAGCCCCTCGATCCGGGGGCGGAACAGCAGCCGCAGCAGCGGACCGAGCAAGACGTGCTTGAGCAAGTGGTAGAACACCAGGTCACTCCCGTCGATGTCCCGTTGTCACGGTCATCCTACGGACGGTGAGCCCGCCTGCCCGAGGGGGGTGACGTGACTTCGTCAACCGTTACGGGAAGCAGCCATTCCGGCAGTCAGCAGCCCCAGCACGATCCATCCGAACCAAAGCCAGCCGTTGCTGCCGAGGGCCACGGAGTACGTGGCGACGGCCACCAGGGCGGCGAAGGTCAGGACGGCCATCGCCTTCACGGATCCGGTCATGCCCCATGGTGGCGCGCGAAGGCGCTCCCGCGCTACTGGCCACGCGCGCGGAGCGAGGCGAGATACGAGTTGTACGCCGCCAGCTCCTGATCGCCGTCCCGGTCGGCGGCCCGGTCGGACCGCTTCGCCGCCCGCTGCTCCGAGTGGTACCACTGGTACATCAGCGCGATCAGCACCAGCACCGAGGGGATCTCGCTGAAGGCCCAGGCGATCCCGCCGCCCCACTGCTGGTCGAGCAGCGGGTCGATCCCGAGGGAGGCCGGCGGGTTCGAGTACGTCTTGATCATCGGCTGGGTGGCCATCATCAGGGCGATGCCGAAGAAGGCGTGGAAGGGCATGCCCGCGAAGAGCTCCAGCATCCGCATCACGTAGCCGGGGCGGTGCGGGCCCGGGTCGACGCCCATGATCGGCCAGAAGAACACGATGCCCACGGCGAGGAAGTGGACCATCATCGCGATGTGCCCGGTCCTGCTCTCCATCAGGAAGTCGAAGAGCGGGGTGAAGTACAGGGCGTACAGGCTCGCGATGAACATCGGGATCGTGAACGCCGGGTGCGTGATGATCCGCATGTACCGGCTGTGCAGCAGCATCAGGAGCAGCTCGCGCGGACCCTTGCTGCCGCGCGCGGCGGGCGGCAGGGCGCGCAGCGCCAGCGTCATCGGCGCCCCGAGCAGCAGCAGGATCGGGGTGATCATGCTGATCACCATGTGCTGGACCATGTGCACGCTGAACATGACCATGCCGTAGTCGTTCAGCTTGGTGCACATCACCAGGACCACGGTCAGGACGCCGATCGTGAACGCGATCGTCCGGCCCGCCGACCACGAGTCCCCGCGGCGGCGCAGCCGCAGCACGCCCCACCCGTACAGGGCGAGGCCGAGCAGCGAGCCGAACAGGAAGAAGGCGTCGAAGGAGAACTCCAGCCCGCGGCCGAGGGTGAAGGGTGGCAGGTCCATGTTCATGTCCATGCCGTGCCCGCTGTGATCCATCTGTTCACTCCCTTGACCGTGGTGCCCCACCACAGTAGTGCCGCCCCCGGACGCTACTGCGCGCGGGGGCGGCATCAGGGCAAAAGGGGCGCCCGAAAGGGCGTCACAGAACGTTCTGCGCCTCTTCGTAGCGCTGCGCCGGAACCGTCTTGAGGGTCGAGGTCGCCTCCGCGAGCGGCACCATCTCGATCTCCGTGCCGCGCAGCGCCGTCAGCATGCCGAACTCGCCCCGGTGCGCCGCCTCCACGGCGTGCCAGCCGAAGCGGGTGGCCAGGACCCGGTCGTAGGCCGTGGGCGTGCCACCGCGCTGGACGTGGCCGAGGATCACCGGCCGGGCCTCCTTGCCCAGGCGGTTCTCCAGCTCCACCGCGAGCCGGTTGCCGATGCCGGCGAACCGCTCGTGGCCGTAGATGTCGGTACCGCCCTGCTCCAGCTCCATCGAGCCGGGCTTCGGCTTGGCGCCCTCGGCGACCACGACGATCGCGAACCGCTTGCCCGCGGAGAAGCGCTCGCCGACGATCTCCGTCAGCTGCTCGATGTCGAAGGGGCGCTCCGGCACCACGATCGCGTGCGCGCCGGCCGCCATGCCCGAGTGCAGGGCGATCCAGCCGGTGTGGCGGCCCATGACCTCGACGACCATCACGCGCTGGTGGGACTCGGCGGTGGTCTTCAGCCGGTCCAGGGCCTCGGTCGCGACGCCGACGGCGGTGTCGAAGCCGAAGGTGACGTCGGTCGACGCGATGTCGTTGTCGATGGTCTTCGGGACGCCCACGATGGGCAGACCGGCCTGGGACAGCAGGTTCGCGGCCTTCAGCGTGCCTTCGCCGCCGATGGGGATGATCGCGTCGAGGCCGAGGTCCGCGACGTGGCCGCGGGCGCGCTCCACGCCGTCGCGCAGGTGCGCGGGCTGGACGCGGGAGGAGCCGAGGATCGTGCCGCCGCGGGCGAGGATGCCCGCCACGGCGTCGAGGTCGAGCTTGCGGTAGTCCGCCTCCAGCAGGCCCTTCCAGCCGTCGAGGAAGCCGATCACCTCGTCGCCGTGGTCCACGACGGCGCGGTGCACGACGGAACGGATGACGGCATTCAGGCCGGGGCAGTCGCCACCGGAAGTGAGCACACCTATGCGCATGGCAGGAGAGACCTTTGCAACGTGGGCCGACGACCGGACCACGTCGTCCGGTTGGAACTACCCGTCACCCTACAAGCGGAAGGAGGGTGGACTGAACCATCCTCCACATCCTGATCTTGAAGGTCGTACGAATGCACGTCGGCCCGGTTCCCACCAGGGGGAACCGGGCCGAAGGGCTGGTACGGGGGTGCTACGCGGGCTGCGTCGCGGCCGCGATGCGCTCCGCGCGGAGCGCCTCGTACCACCGGTCGTCTATGGGCGGCAGGGCGTTCACGTCGAGGGCCAGCTTGAGCAGCAGGTCCGCGATCTGCGGGTTGCGGGCCATCACGGGGCCGTGCATGTACGTGCCGAACACCGTGTCGTTGTACGCGCCTTCGGTCCCGTCGCCGGTGCCGTTGCCGCGGCCCATCGTCACCCGGGCGAACGGTTTCGCCGTGGGGCCGAGGTGGGTCACGCCCTGGTGGTTCTCGAAGCCCGTCAGCTGCGGCAGGCCGAGCCGCGGGTCGATGTCCGCGAGGACGTCGCCGACGCACCGCTCGCCCTCACCGCGCACGGTGACGACGTCCAGCAGGCCCAGCCCCTCCTGGCGCTGGCCCATGTCGTTGACGAACTCCTTGCCGAGGATCTGGTAGCCGGCGCAGACGGAGAAGACGATCGCCCCGTTCGAGACGGCCCGCTCCAGACCGCCGTCGCGCAGCAGGCGCTCCGCGGCGAGCCGCTGCGGCCGGTCCTCGCCGCCGCCGATCAGGTAGATGTCACCCGAGGTGGGGATCGGCTGGTCGCTGCGCACGTCCACGCGCTGCACGTCCAGACCGCGCTGGCGCGCCCGGCGCTCCACCACGAGGGCGTTGCCCTGGTCTCCGTACGTGCTCAGCAGGTCGGGGTAGACCCACACCAGACGCAGGCTGTTGTCGCTCATGCTCTCTGTCCTTGAGGGTGCTAGTTGCCGACGCGGCGGCGGACGTCCTGGAAGGCGGTGTAGTTCGCGATCAGCTCGATCTGGCCGGGCGGCGCGAGCTGCACGGCCTCGTCGAGGGTCTCGCACACCCGGAAGTCCAGCCCCGCGACCTCGAGGCGGACCGCCAGGTCCAGCTTGCGGTCGCCGATCACGAAGATCGGGTGGCCGGCCAGGCGCGGGTAGTCCACGTCCCACAGCCAGGAGGTGTCGGTGCCGTCGGCACCGCGCGCGTTCACCGAGAGGATCACCGGCGTGGGCGGGGGGTCGATCAGGGAAAACGTTTCGAGCCAGCCCGCCGGGTTCTTCGCGAGCAGCAGCCGCAGCTCACGGCCCTGGAAATTGACCACGTCGTAGCGGCCGGCGACGGCCTGCACCTGGTACATCCGCTCCAGCGCGACCTGCGGCGGCACGCCGAAGACGGCGGCGACGGCCGCCGAGGTGGCGGCGTTCGCCTTGTTGGCGCGGCCGGGCAGCTGGAGCTGGATCGGCCAGGCCGAACCGTGCGGGTCCAGCACGTGGTCGCCCGAGAGGACCCAGGTCGGCGTCGGGCGGCGGAAACCGCACTCGCCGCAGAACCAGTCGTCGCCCGGGCGCTGCATGACGCCACCGCAGGAGGGGCACGACCAGGCGTCGTCCTTCCACTCCTGGCCGGCGGCGACCCAGACCACGTTCTGCGAGGAGGACGCGGACCACACGATCAGCGGGTCGTCGCAGTTCGCGACGATGACCGCCTTCGAACCCTCGAGGCCCTCGCGCCACTTCTCCGCGAGCATGCGGGTCTCGGCAGCGCGGTCCAGCTGGTCGCGGGAGAGGTTCAGCAGGGCGATCACCTTGGGGGTGACGTCCCGGGCCACGCCCGCCAGGTACTTCTCGTCCACCTCGATGACGCCGTACTTGGCGTCCGAGCCGCCGGCGAGGGCCGAGGTGATGCCGGCCGGCATGTTCGCGCCCAGCGCGTTGGAGACGACCGGACCGCTGGCCCGCAGGGCCTCCGCGATCAGCCGGGTCGTCGTGGTCTTGCCGTTCGTCGCGGAGACGAGGACGACATCGAGATGCTGCGCGAGTGCTCCGAGGAGATCGGGGTCGAGTCTGAGCGCGACCTTGCCTCCGATCACCGATCCGCTTCCGCGTCCCGCGGCCCGCGACACCGCCGCCGCGGCCTTGCCCGCCGTCACGGCCAGCTTGGCCCGCGGCGAAAGCGGCTCCGTGTTGCCTGCCATCGTCCCTTGTCCTCCTAGCGTCGGTCGCCCCAGCCTATCCAGTACCTGCAGGAGCCTTCACCGCGGCGCCCCAACGCCACGGCAGATCTCCTCATATATTCGCCCGTCGTACCCTTACGGCCATGCGACAGCGCCCCATCCCAGGTACCACCGGTCACGTCCGCACCATGAGCCTCCTGGGCGATCCGGTGCTGCATTCCGCTTGTGCGGAGGTCACCGAATTCGGTCCGGCCCTCGACCGGCTCATCGAGGACATGTTCGCGACGATGTACGCCGCGGAGGGCGTCGGGCTCGCGGCGAACCAGATCGGCGTGGGGCAGCGGGTGTTCGTGTACGACTGCCCGGACGACGAGGACGTGCGGCACGTCGGGCACATCGTCAACCCGCGGCTGGTCTCCGCGGACGGGGACGAGTTCCTCGGGCCCGAGGGGTGCCTGTCCCTGCCGGGGCTGGAAGCGGGCACGCCGCGGTTCGACCGGGCGGTCGTGGAGGGGGTCACTTCGGACGGCGCGGCCGTGCGGATCGAGGGGACGGGGTTCTTCGCGCGGTGCCTGCAGCACGAGTGCGATCACCTTGCCGGTGCGGTGTACGCGGACCGGGTGACGGGTCTGCGCGCGCGTCGCCTGCGGCGTGCCATCCGCAAGACCCCGTGGGGCGCGGCGGCCTTCCGCGACTAGCCCGGCGGCCCCGGGCAACTCGCCCGGCCCCGGCCCGCCTCCGCGGCTGCGCCGTCGGCTGTCGGTTCGGCCGGCTGCCGTGCGCCCCGGGCTCCGCCGGGGCGCATCCAGCCCCTCCGGCGTTCGAGGAGCGGGTCCGGGCAGAGCCCGGTGCCCGGCGGAGCCGGGTTTCCTGGGGCTCCGCCCCAGACCCCGCGCCCCAGACCCCGCGCCTCAAACGCCGGCGAGGCTGAATGTGCCCGCGGCTGGGCTGGACTTTGCCCGGGCAGCCGGCCGGAGAGGTGCGGCGGAGCCGGGAGGCGGCGGGGTCAGAAGCCCGGGCCGTCCTGGCGGTTGCCGGCGGTGGAGAGGCGGCCCCAGAGGAGGTCGGTGAGACCGGCCACGAGTTCCGCGCGCTCGCAGGGGCGTTCGCCCAGCCACCAGTCGCCCGCCGCGTGCATCATGCCGACGATGCCGTGGCCCCACACCCGGGCCAGGCGCTCACCGCCGGGGCCGAGGTCGACCCGTTCGCCGATCACCTGGGCCAGCTCCTCGCCGAGCCTGCGCAGCAGCGGCGCCGAGTGCAGGCCCACGTCGAAGCCGCGCTCGGTGCTGTGGGAGTCCTCGGCCGGGTGCATCAGGAAGCGGTAGACCTGCGGGCGGGCCTCGATGGCGGCGAGGTAGGTGTCGAGCGTGTGCTCCACCCGGCTCCGGCGCTCGGCCGGGGCGTCGAGCGCGGCCCGCAGGGAGTCCAGCAGGGCGTCCGTGTGCCGGACGGCGAGGGCCTGGTAGAGGCCGGCCTTGTCGCCGAAGTGGCGGTAGAGGATCGGCTTGGTGATGCCGGCCTCGGCCGCGATGGCGTTCATGGAGGCCTTGGGGCCGTCCCTGAGCACGACCCGGTCGGCCGCTTCGAGCAGTTCCCGGCGCCGGCGGTCGGCCGCTCCGGGCTCGCCGGCCTGCTGCGTGGTCTCCATGACGTGATTCTCTCCCCGCCCTTGCGATGTGCGTGACGCCCACGCAACGTAACACCCCGCACACCCTCCCGATCCCATCGGCCTTGCCTCCTCCGGCCGTGCTTGACAGTGCTTACTCGCCGGTAACAGACTGTGGCGATCGTGGCGGTTACTGCTGGTAACCCGCGCTAGGACGAGTACGGACAGGTGGAGGGGACATGGCGGAGTTCACCATGGAGCTGAACGACGACCAGAAGCAGGTGCAGGAGTGGATCCACGGCTTCGCCGCCGATGTGATCCGGCCCGCCGCCGCGGAATGGGACGAGCGCGAGGAGACTCCCTGGCCCGTCATCCAGGAGGCCGCCAAGGTCGGCATCTACTCCCTCGACTTCTACGCCCAGCAGTTCTTCGACCCGACGGGCCTCGGCATCCCGATGGCGATGGAGGAGCTGTTCTGGGGCGACGCGGGCATCGCCCTGTCCATCGTGGGCACCGGACTCGCGGCCATCGGCGTCGTCGCCAACGGCACCGAGGAGCAGATCGGCACCTGGATCCCGCAGATGTACGGCACCCCGGACGACGTGAAGGTGGCCGCCTTCTGCTCCTCCGAGCCGGACGCCGGCTCGGACGTCGGGGCCATGCGGACACGGGCCGTCTACGACCAGGCCAAGGACGAGTGGGTGCTGAACGGCACCAAGACCTGGGCGACCAACGGCGGCATCGCCAACGTCCACATCGTCGTGGCCGTGGTCGACCCGGAGCTGGGCACCAAGGGGCACGCCTCCTTCATCGTCCCGCCGAACACCCCGGGGCTGTCCCAGGGGCAGAAGTTCAAGAAGCACGGCATCCGGGCCTCGCACACCGCCGAGGTGGTGCTGGAGGACGTACGGGTCCCGGGGTCCTGCCTGCTCGGCGGCAAGGAGAAGCTGGACGAGCGGCTGGCGCGGGCGCACGAGCGGGCCCGCAGCGGCGGCGGCGAGCGCGTGAAGAACGCCGCCATGGCCACCTTCGAGGCCTCCCGGCCCGCCGTCGGCGCGATGGCGGTCGGCACGGCGCGCGCGGCGTACGAGGTGGCGCTGGACTACGCGAAGACCCGCACCCAGTTCGGCCGTCCGATCATCGACAACCAGGGCGTGGCCTTCCAGCTCGCCGACATGCGGACGCAGATCGACGCCGCCCGGCTGATGGTGTGGCGCGCCTCGTGGATGGCGGTCGCGGGCCGGCCGTTCACCTCGGCGGAGGGCTCGATGTCGAAGCTCTTCGCGAGCGAGGTGGCCAAGAAGGTCACCGCCCAGGCGGTCCAGATCCTCGGCGGCAACGGGTTCACCCGGGAGTACCCGGTGGAGCGCATGCACCGGGACAGCGCGATCTACACGATCTTCGAGGGGACGAGCGAGATCCAGCGGCTCGTCATCGCCCGGACCCTGTCCGGCCTCCCGATCCGCTAGCGGGCCGCCCCCGGTCCCCGGGCCCGTCCCGCCCCCGGTCCGGCTCGTCAGGCGGCGGGCCGGGCCAGGAGGCGGGTCAGGGCCCGGCCGAAGAGGCGGTGGCCCGCCCTGGCCACCAGCGGGTCCAGGAGGCGGGGGAGGAGGGTGAGGCGGAGGGACTCGTTCCAGTGGATCTCGCTGCCCCCGCCGGGGGAGGGGCGGATCTCGATCTCCGCCCAGCCCGTCACCGCGCGGCCGAGCTTCTCCAGCCGGACGAAGCCCGGCCCGGTCTCCGTCGGGGGGTGCCAGACGACGACTTCCATCGGGTCGTCGAATGTGACCCTGCCCACGCCCGTTCGAGCCCTGAAGATCGTCCCGACGCGCGTGGGCCCGGGCGTCTCGATGATCGTCCGCGTGAGAGGGACCTGCGCGCCGTGCCCCGCCCAGTCCGTCAGCCGTTTCCACGATTCGGAAGGGGGCAGGTGTGTCTGGTGAACGATCCGGATAACGGGCATGAGCGCATGGTAATCGGGCATACACACCTTGAACTGGACCCCGAATATGGGTTCCGCCGGGGGGTGGCGATCAGTAATACTCACCGCCACCGTGGATCGCGGATTCGACCGGGTGACCACCGGCCTTCCCGCCCCACACTTGCGAGGAGGTGCGCCATGTGCTCCCACCAGCCCCCCTGCCCGTCCGCCGACAGCGCCGATCACGACGCGGCCCGCACCGTGGCTTCCCATCCGGAACAGGGATGGAGTCTGCTCTGCAACGGCGTGGTCGTCTTCGACGACACAGGTGAACTGCTCCCCGAAGGCCAGACGGTGGAACCCCGCCGCCCGGCCCTGGTCTGAGCCAGGAGGCAGCATGCGCCAGCAGCTGATCCGCAAGCCCGTCCCCAAGCCCGCTCCCCGAGACCTGGATCTGCGCACACCGTCGGGCAGACCCCTCCCGTACTGACGGGAGCCCACGAGTTACGCCGCCCACCGGCCGCCGGTCAGCCGGTGGGTGCGGCAGCGCCGCCCAGGAAGGCCGTCTCGTACGCGGCGTCGCCGATCGCCGCCCGGGCCTGCCGCTCGCCCTGGTCCCGCAGGGCCGTCAGCGAGGGGGAGCCCATCTGCGGCCGGCCCACGGTGCGCCACCAGGCGTGCCCGGTGCCCAGCAGCCGCGCCGCCAGTTCGCCGTCGCCCAGCGCCGCCACTGCCGCGGCCAGCAGGTCGAGGCCCAGCGCGATCCCGAAGCGGTCGCCGAGCAGCCGCTTCCCCGACAGCATCGCCCGCACGTGCCGGGCCGCCTCGCCGTGTTCGCCGAGGCCCAGCGCCGCCACCGCCAGGATGTAGTCCGCGTAGGCCCGCAGCCAGCGTTCCCCCAGCTCCGCGCAGGCCTCCCGCAGTGACCGCGCCTCTTCCGCCGCCTCCTCGAACCTCCGCAGGTCGCACAGCGCGTAGCCGGTGGCCAGTTTGCACAGCAGCCAGCCCGCGCCGTCGGTACGCCCGCCGTGGCCCGCCCGGGCCCGCGGCCCGGCCAGCGCCAGGGCCCGTGCCGGATCGCCCGGCATCATGACCGCCACCGCGTGCAGATAGGCCGCGCGCAGCTCCCGCTCCGGGTCCCCCAGCACGGCGGCGTCCCGCGTGCACTCCTCGCCGAGCCCGACCGCCGCCTCCATGTCGCCCTGGAGCAGCGCGGTGAGCCCGAGCGCCCACAGGGCCTGCTGGCGGGCCGGCCCCGGGTGCGGGTCGGCCCGCAGGGCCCGTTCCAGGAAGCCCCGGCCCTCGTGCACGTGCCCGCAGGAGAACCAGTAGAACCACAGCGCCCCGGCCATCCCCAGGGCCGCCTCCGGGTCGGTGCCCAGCAGGTGTTCCAGGGCCGTGCGGAGCTGTGCGTGCTCGGCGGTCATCCTGCGGTACCAGTCGACCTGGCCCGGGCCCAGCCAGCCCCGGTCGGCGGCCTCGCAGAGCGCCGCGTACCAGTGTGCGTGCCGGTCGGAGACGATCTGCACCTCGCCGAGCTCGGCCAGCCAGTCGTGCCCGTACTCGCGGATCGTGTCCAGCATCCGGTAGCGGGCCCCCGCACCCCGCTCCTCGCTGCGCAGCACGACCGACTTGGCGACCAGGCCCGCCAGTACGCGCTCCACGCGTGAGGCGCCCAGCGGACCGCCCGCGCACACCGCGCGGGCGGCGGCGATGTCGAAGTCCCCCGAGAACACGGACAAGCGGGCCCAGAGCAGCCGCTCCAGCGGCTCGCACAGCTCGTGGCTCCAGCCGATCGTGGTGCGCATCGTCTGGTGCCGGGGCACCCGCGAGGCCCGGCCATCCGACGAGTGGCACGTCGACAGCACGTCGAAGCGTTCGCCGAGCCGTTCCGCCATCTGCTCCAGCGACCACAACCGCATCCGGGCTCCCGCGAGTTCGAGAGCGAGCGGGATGCCGTCGAGCCGCCTGCAGACCTCGGCGGCGACCGTCGTACGGGCGGGGTCCGCGAACACGGCCGCCGCCTGAGGGGTCGCGGCGAGGGCGCGGGCGCGGAAGAGGACGAGGGCGTCGCTGTCGGGCCCCTCGCAGGGCAGCGGGCGTACCTCGACGACCTCCTCGCCGGGGGAGCCGAGCGGCTCGCGGGAGGTGACCACGACGGTCAACCCGGGTGCGGACTGCAGGAGTTCGCCCACCAGGTGGCGGCAGTCGGTCACCAGGTGCTCGCAGGTGTCCAGTACGAGCAGGAGCTTCTTGTCCGCCATCCAGGCGCACAACTCCTCGTCCAGGGGCCGCGCCGAGTGGTCCGCGAGGCCGACGGCGTGGGAGATGGTCGTGGTGAGCAGGCCGGGGTCGCGCAGCGGCGAAAGCTCCACCCACCACACGCCGTCGGGTTTCGGCCCCCGGGCCTCGGAGACGGCCCGCAGGGCGAGCCGGGACTTGCCGACACCGCCCACCCCGGTGAGGGTGATCAGCCGCCGGTCCTTCAACAGATCCCGCAGCAGCGCCAGTTCGCGTTCGCGGCCGACGAAGCCGGAGGGTGCCGGCGGCAGGTTCCCCGCCGCGGTCGCCGGGGTGCGCGCGGGATCGCCGTCGGCGGATCCTGCCTGATTGTCATTGACCGAGTACTCACCGAACACGGATGTATTGTGCGTGATCTTCTTATCCGACAGAGTCGGTTCCGGCCAGATCGTTGCCGAAACTCACCCCGCGAGGGTGATGGTCCGTTCCGCGGAGAAGGCGCCCCAGTTCCCGTCGGGCAGTCTGGCCCGCAGTTTGACGGCCCACACCGTACCGGCGGGCTCGGTCACCGTGAGCCGGTGCTCCGCCCGGCCGCTGGGGACCGCGCCCGCGCCGAACTGGATGACGGTGGTGGCCCGTCCGTTGACGTACAGCTCGTACTCGCTGGTTGCGCGTCCGGTGTCCGGGGCGGTCCAGGCGAGGGCCACCGTGCCGGGGGAGGCGGTCGCGGTGAACTCGGCGGGAGCGGTGTTCGGGCCGTCGCCGGAGGCGGGCGGGGTCGTCACGTCCACGGCGGGGCCGTCGGGGGAGGAGTTGTCCGCCCCGTCGCGGGCGCGGACCGTGAGGGTGTAGACGGTGTCGGGCTGGAGGCCCGTCAGTGCGGTTTCGCTCGCGCCCGGGCCCGCTGTGTGGATGCGCACGCCGCCCTGGTAGACGTCGTACGCGGTCACGCCCGTGTCGTCGCTCGCCGGGGTCCAGGACACCAGGGCCGCCCGGGGGCCCGTCGCGCGGGCCGCGACCGAGGCCGGGGCGGTGGGCGGCTGCCGGTCCTCGGCCTTGGCCGCCGGAGTGGTCACGCTCACGGGCGGGCCCGGTTCGGAGAGGTTCCCGGCGGCGTCCCGGGCCCGGACCGTGAAGGTGTACCCGGTCTGCGGGCTGAGGCCGGTGACGTCCACCATGGTCTTCCCGGCCGGGAGTTCGCGCACCAGGGCGCCGGCTTCGAAGACCTGGTAGCCGCTCACCCCCTCGCCCTCGGCGGCGGCGTTCCACATGACGTGCACGCTGGTGGCGCTGCCGGCCTGGGCGGTGAGTCCGGCGGGGGCGGAGGGCGGTGTGGTGTCGGACGCGGTGCAGGCCGCCGCCGGGGCCGCGAGGGCCAGGTACAGGGCGAGTGTGGGGGCGGTGCGTCGCACGGGTGCCGTCCTCCGCTTCCTTCGGCCGGAAAGGTCTAGACATATATGGCACGCGGATCGCAGGCCGGGCAAGAGGCCGGCGCCGGCCTTTCCGGCTCCCCGCCGGCTGATCGTCAAGGACCGGATGAACGTCACGGACGGTCAACACCCGTTCGGCGGACACCTCGTTCGCCCGGTGGGACCCCTCTCTGCGCCAACATGGCGCCGAGCAAGGAGGTTTCGATGGTGATTTCCCTCTCCGTGGTCGTCCTGCTGATCGTCCTCGCGTGGATCTTCCTGCGCAGCGGCGGCCTCAAGTTCTCGCACGCGCTCGTCTGCGTGCTGCTCGGGTTCTACCTGGCGAGCAGCAGCATGGCCGCGACCATCCACAACGGCCTGGCCGCCACGGCCGACGTGGTCGGCAGCCTCAAGCCGTAGACCGGCGATGTCGATCAACTGTTGCGTGTTCGTGAATCGCACGGAACATCCATGGACTCTTCGGGCAAGGCGATCTAGCGTCTGGCCGCGGCGCGATGTCAGACACCTTGTCAACAGAACCGAAGAGAATAGGGAGGAGGCCCGCATGTTCCGAAGAGCGCTGAACTGCGCCGTGATACCGGTGGTCGCCGTATTCGCGACGATCAACGCCATCACGCCGGCGGGGGCCGACGAGATACCCAAGACCCCCGGCCACCGCCTGGTCAGCCACTACGAGGGCGCCCCGGCCGCCGCGGCCCCGCTGCCCGGGGAAGCGCCGCCGCAGCACCCGTTCCTCGCGCCCAACGGCCGCGCGGGCATGCACTCCGACGCGGGCGGCAGCGCCACCTCGCCCTGGTCGGGCCCGCTCGGCAAGAACCTCCAGGTCAAGAGCGAGGCCATCGCGGCCCTCGGCGGCGAGTGCGCCACCGCCACCTTCGACTCCGCGGGCCGGCTCGTCACCGTCTGCGGGACCTTCTCGGGCTTCAAGGTCAAGCTCCTGGAGCCCCGTACGCTGGCCACGCTCGCGGAGTACAAGCTCCCGCAGCGTTCCTCGACGGTCGAGGCGATCACCCAGCTCGACTTCTCGAAGATCTTCAAGGACACCTCGGGCGGCGCCTACTTCTACCTGGACAACCAGGACCGGGCCGTACTGGCCGACTCCCGCCAGCACATCCTGCGGCTGTCCCACTCCCAGAACCCCGACGGGAGCTGGAAGTTCGCGATAGACGACGACTGGGACCTCACCGGCCAGGTACCGCACGACTGCGTCAGCTGGACCAACCTGTGGCCCAGTGGCACCTGTGACCCCGTCACCTCCGTGATGCCCGACTGGAACGGGCGCATCTGGTGGGTCACCCGCCAGGGCCGCGTCGGCACCGTGGACCCGGCGACCTCGCAGATCCGCTCCGTACAGCTGGCGGGCGAGGAGATCCAGAACTCCTTCTCGGTGGCCGAGGACGGCGTCTCCATCGTCTCCGACCACGCGCTCTACAGCTTCCGCGCCGCCGCCGACGGAACCCCCGTGGTGCAGTGGCGCCAGGCGTACGACCGCGGCACCGGCACCAAGCCCGGCTCCGTGAACCAGGGTTCGGGCACCACCCCGGACCTCTTCGGCAACGGCTACGTCGCCATCACCGACAACGCCGACGACCGGATGAACGTCCTGGTCTACAAGCGGGGCGTGGACGTCCCCGCCGGCCAGAGGCTGGTCTGCAAGGTGCCCGTGTTCGGCTCCGGCGCCTCGACCACCGACAACTCCCTGATCACCTGGGGCAACAGCATCGTCGTCGAGAACAACTACGGCTACGAGAACGTGACGACGCTGCTCATGGGCAAGTCGGTCGTCGGCGGCGTCAGCCGCATCGACGTCCGCCCGGACGGCAGCGGCTGCGACACGGTCTGGGAGAGCGCGATCCGTGCTCCCTCCGTCGTCCCCAAGCTCTCCACCGCCAACGGACTGCTCTACTTCTACGAGAAGCAGCCCAACTTCTGGGGCGTCGACGCCTGGTACCTCACCGCCGTGGACTTCCGCACCGGTGAGCGGCGCTGGAGCCGGCTGACCGGAACCGGACCGCTGTACGACAACAACTGGGCCCCGATCACCCTCGGCCCGGACGGCACGGCCTACGTCGGCGTCTTCAACGGCATCGTCGCGGTCCGCGACGGGGACTGACACCCCCCCCGCACGGGGTAGCCGGCCGGCCCGCGACCCGCGCCGGCCGGCTCCGTTCCGTTCCGTTCCGCACCGCTGCCGAGCCCGGCCGGCGGTCAGCGGCGCGCCCACTCCTCGGCCAGCAGCCGGTACGAGTCGACCCGGGCCGCGTGGTCGTGGGTGATGGTGGTGATCAGCAACTCGTCCGCCCCGGTGGCCTCCTGGAGCCGCTCCAGCTGATCGGCCACGGTCCGCGCCGAACCCGCGAACTGGGTCTCCACCCGGTCGGCCACCAGCGCCCGGTCCGCTTCGGTCCAGGGCAGGGCGCGTGCTTCTGCGGGGGTGGGGAACGGGATGGCGCCCTCGCCGCTGCGGATGCTGCGCACCCAGGGCGCGTACCCGGTGGCCAGCTCCCGGGCCGTCTCGTCGTCCCCGGCGACGACGACGTCGGCCGAGACCGTCAGGTACGGCCGGTCCAGCTCGGCGGACGGCTTGAAGGCGGCCCGGTAGGCGTCGGCGGCCTCGAGCACCGAGGCGGGGCTGACGTGGTAGTTCGCGGCGAACCGCAGCCCGTTGCGCCCCGCCGCCTCCGCACTGACCCCACCGCTGCTCCCCAGGATCCACACCTGTACGTCGGCCCCCTCGCCTGGGACGGCGTGCGCCTCCACCCCTTCCGGGGAGCGGTACTCGCCCCGCAGCAGCGCGAGGACGTCGTCGACCTGCTCGGCGTAATCCTGAGGCTGGGCGCCGGGCAGGTTCAGCAGCTTCTGCTGGAGCAGGAGGCGCGGGTGGCCGATCAGGTGCGCGAAGGAGAACCGTTCCGGGATGCGCAGCCCGTTCGCCGTGTACCCGTCCACGACCGGGGTGGTGGGCGGCGCGGGCTCCCCGGTGCGCGCCGGTGGCCGGCCCGCCGAGCGGCCCAGCCCCAGGTCGATGCGGCCCGGGTGCAGCGCGTCGATCAGGCCGAACTCCTCGACCGTCGACAGTGCGGTGCGGTGTCCGAGCTGCACCGCACCGGAGCCGAGCCGGATGCTGCTCGTCGCCGAGGCGGTCAGTGCGAGGACCACCGCCGGTGAGGTCCCGGCGACCCCCGGGTTGAGGTGGTGCTCGGCGAACCAGTAGCGGGCGTAGCCGAAGCCCTCCGCCCGCCGGGCCAGGTCGATGCTGCGGTGCAGGGCGTCGGCGGCGGTGGAACCGGACGTGACCGGGATCAGGTCGAGGACCCCGAGGGGGATGCCGGACATGGCGGCTCCTTAAAGGTCGGAGAAGGACGGGTCGGGGATCTCGCGGCGCAGCACCGGCGCGATCTCGGACTGGAAGAGTTCGAGCGAGTCCCGGTGCTCCGCGCGGGTGAGCCCGCCCGGCTCGGCCTGTAGGTGCAGGACGGTGTGGCCGAACTCCTCGTGGTAGCGGTGGACCTTCTCGATCACCTGCTGCGGGCTGCCGATCAGCGCGGAACTGCGCTCGACGAAGTCCTCCAGGGTGGGGAACACGGGAGGGGTGCCCAGCTGCTCGTGGAAGCCCAGGTACCGGGCGAAAGCAGGCCGGTACGCCGCCACCGCCTGCTGCGAGGTGGGCGCCGCGTGGTAGCCGGCCGTGCCCGCGCCGACGACCGCGTGGGCCGGGTCGTGCCCGTAGTGCTCCCAGCGCTCCCGGTAGTGGCGGATGAGCTCGGCGTACGGGCCGATCGGATGGGTGACGTTCGCCGAGAACAGCGGATCGCCGTGGCGCGCCGCGAGGTCGACGGACTCCCGGCTGGTGGCGCTGCCGTGCCAGACGCGAAGCTCCCGCTGGAACGGCCTCGGCAGCGCCTCCGCCGCGGTCAGCTCCGGGCGGAACCGCGGCCGGGCGGTCACCTCGTCCTCGCGCCAGAGCCGCCGGAACAGCTCGTAGCCCTCGGAGTTGCGCTCCCACTGGTCCTCGGGGGCCACCTGGAACAGCTCGCGCTGGGCCGTTCCGTTGCCCTTGCCGATCATCAGCTCCAGGCGCCCGTCGCTGAGGTGGTCGAGCGTCGCGTAGTCCTCGTACGCCCGGACCGGATCGAGCAGGCTCAGCGTCGTGACGGCCGTGTACAGCCGGATCCGGCGGGTCAGGGCCGCGATGTGCGACAGGACCACGGGCGGCGAGGACGACAGGAACGGCCGTTCGTGACGCTCGCCCACACCGAACCCGTCGAACCCGAGCTGCTCCGCGAACACCGCGGCGTCGACGACCTCGCGGAACCGTTCGCGGGTCGGGGTGGGGGAGCCGGTCACCGGATCGGCGGAATCCGTGATCAGGGTGATGGCGAGGAACTTCACGAGGCGGCGGCCCCACCCGCGGCCCGGCCGGCGGCCGGCTCCGGCACGGCGAGGCCGAGGTGGTCGCGCAGCGTGGTCCCTTCGTAGTCGGTGCGGAAGACACCGCGCTCCTGGAGCAGCGGGACCACGGTGTCGGCGAAGACGTCCAGGCCGCCCGGGGTGATGTGCGGGACCAGGATGAAGCCGTCGGCGGCGTCCGCCTGCACCAGGGTGTCGATCCTGTCGGCGACGGTGGCGGCCGAGCCGACGAAGGTCTGCCGGGAGGTGGTGGCGATGACGAGCTCCCGGATGGACAGGTTCTTGGCCGCGGCGAGCTCGCGCCACTGCCGCGCCGTGGCGAGCGGGTCGGAGAACTGGCGTACGCTCGCCCGCCCGAGGGCGACGGTGTTCTCCCCGGGTTCCGGGTCGATGCCGGGCAGCGGGCCGTCCGGGTCGTAGGCCGAAAGGTCCCGGTTCCAGACGTGCTCCAGGTACTTGATCGCGGTCTGCCCGCTGACCTGGAGCCGGCGCACCTCGTGGGCGAGCTCCTGCGCCTCGGCGTCGGTGTCGCCGAGGACGAAGGTGGCCGCGGGCAGGATCTTCAACTGGTCCTGCGTACGGCCGTACTTGGCGAGACGGCCCTTGACGTCCGCGTAGAACGCGCGGCCCTCGTCGAGGGTCCCGTACCGGCCGAAGATCGCGTCGGCGCTCGAGGCGGCGAACTCGCGGCCCTCGTCGGAATCGCCCGCCTGGAAGATCACCGGACGCCCCTGCGGGCTCCGCGGGACGTTGAACCGGCCCTCGATGCCGAAGTGCCGTCCCTGGTGGCGGAACGCCCCGGCGCGGGCGTCGCGCAGGAAGGTGCCCGATCCGGCGTCGGCGACGATCTCGGTGCCGTCCCAGGAGTCGAACAGCTCGGTGGCCGTGGCCAGGAACTCCTGGGCGCGGGAGTAGCGGTCCTCGCGGGGCAGGAAGCCCCCGCGGCGGAAGTTCTCCCCGGTGAAGGCGTCCCAGGAGGTGACGACGTTCCAGGCGGACCGGCCGTCGGAGAGGTGGTCGAGCGAGGCGAACTGACGGGCCACCTCGTACGGTTCGTTGAAGGTGGAGTTGATGGTGCCGGTCAGGCCGAGGCGCTCGGTGACCGCCGCCAGCGCGGCGAGCACCGTGAAGGTGTCGGGCCGGCCGACGACGTCCAGGTCGTAGATCTCGCCGCCCTGTTCGCGCAGGCGCAGCCCCTCGGCGAGGAAGAGGAAGTCGAACTTGGCGCGCTCGGCGGTCCGCGCGAAATGGACGAACGAGTCGAAGTCGATGTGGCTGCCGGCCGCCGGGTCGCTCCACACGGTGGTGTTGTTGACGCCCGGGAAATGGGCGGCGAGATGGATCCGCTTGAGCGGCTTGGTGCTCATGGATCGTCCTTTCCGGTCGGTCGATCGGTCGCGGGGGTCAGGCGGCGGGCGGGCGGGCGTAGCGGCTGGCGGGGCGCTCCAGCCCCAGCAGGCCGCGCAGGGTGTCCGCCTCGTACGCACGGCGGAAGACCCCGCGCCGCTGGAGCTCGGGCACCAGGGACCGGGTGATGGCGGGCAGGTCGTGGGCGATCACGCCGGGTCGCAGCCGGAACCCGGTCAGGCCCGCCGACCGCCAGTCCTCGAGCAGGTCCGCGAGCTGTGCCGGGGTGCCGGTGAAGGCCGCCGTGCCGTCGGCGTACGGGGTGGGGTCGAGTGCGTCGAGACGGGCCCGGCGGCTCGCGGCGGCCGGGCCGTCCGCGTCCAGGAACACCGTGAGGTCGCCGAAGACGTGCGCGGGGTCGCCCGTGATCCGGGACACGGCGGCGCGGGCCCCGTCGGCGTCGCCCGCACCGACGTACACGAGGTCGGCCGAGCCGTCCAGGATCCCGGACTCCGCCGCTACCAGGGGCTGCCCCTGCGGCGGGCGCGGGGTGATCGACGGGCCCCGTACCGTGAAGTGCCGGCCCTCGAAGTCGATGTAGTGGAGCTTGTGGCGGTCCACGAAGCGGCCGGTCGCCACGTCCCGGATCTCCGCGTCGTCCTCCCAGCTGTCCCACAGCCGCCGGACCACCTCGGCGTGGTCGGCGGCCTCCCCGTACAGCTCGGTCTCGTCCACCGGGAACTCGCGGCGCCCGAAGTGGCGCGCCTCGTGGGGCACTCCGCTCACCTGGATGCCGAGGCCGGCGCGGCCGCGGCTGACGTGGTCGAGCGTCGCTATGGCCTTGGAGATGTGGAAGGGCTCGGTGTGGGTGACGGTCACCCCGGGCACCAGGCCGATGTGCCGGGTGAGGGGTGCGATCCGGGCGGCGGTGAGCACCGCGTCGAGCCGCCCGCGCACCTGGTCCGTACGCTCGTCGGGCGCGGCCGGGGAGGAGGACTGGAGGGAGAGGGCGTCGGCGAAGGTGACGAAGTCCAGCAGCCCGGCCTCGGCCTCGGCGGTGACGTCGGCCCAGTACCGGGCGGTGAACAGCTCGCCGGGCCGGGCGCCCGGCTCCCGCCAGGCGGCGGGGTGCCGGCCCGCGCCGTCGAGGGCGACGGCGAGATGCAGTGTGGACACGTCGAATCGAGCCTTCCTGATCGGCATGGGGAACAACGGAAACGGACCGGCCGTGAAAGGCGAGTTCAGGAGATCCTTTCGAAAACGCTAAAGCGCGCTCCCCGGCCCGTTCAATGGCCCCGGTGCGAAAAGAATTTGACGGTGTTAAGAGGATGTGGCGGCGGTGTTTCCCGGCGCGCGGACCGCCATGAAGAAGGGCCGGTGGCGCAGGGTGAACCCGATCGACTCGTAGAGCCGGATCGCCTCGGTGTTGCTCGCGGCGGTGTGCAGGAAGGGGACCTCGCCGCGCTCGCGGATGCCCGCCGCCACCGCGCGGACCAGCCGTGTCGCGAGCCCCCGGCCCCGGTGGTCGGGATGGGTGCACACCGCGCTGATCTCGGTCCAGCCGGGCGGCCGCAGCCGTTCCCCGGCCATCGCGACGAGCCGGCCCCGGTGGCGGATGCCGAGGTACGTGCCCAGCTCGACGGTACGGGACCGGAACGGCCCGGGCTGCGTCAGCTCGATCAGGGCGAGGACCTCCGGAACATCGGCTGGGCCCAGCCGGACCGCCTCGGGCGCCGGTTCCGCGCGCAGCGAGGTGTCGACCAGCTGGACACCCGGGATCGCGGAGACCGTCTCCCAGCCTTCGGGCGGCGTCAGTACCCCGGACAGCCCGGCGATCTCGCCGTCGCCCACCAGGGTGCGCAGGTCGGCCCAGGAGCGGGGGTCGTCCGGGTCGGCGAGGGCGGTGAAGGGCGACACGTCGGCGGGGTACCGGGCGGCACGCCCGCCGCCCGCCGGGTGCTCGGCGAGGGCGGCGTGCGCACCGGAGAGCGATGCCCAGGCCGGGTTGTCGAGCACGTGCGGGGAGAGCGGTGCGCGCGTGCCCGTGCTCATGAGTTGGTCAGCGGCAGGCCGGGCGGGTTGACCTCCGACTTCGCGACGGCCTCGTCGGAGAGGTTCCACGCGGCCAGCAGCTTGCCGTACTGGCCGGTCTCGATCAGGTGGTCGATCGCCGCCGCCACCGGCTCGGCCAGCCCGCTGTCCTTCTTGGCGGTCGCCGCGATCAGGCCCTGGAGGGTCTCGCCGGCGCCGGAGTAGGAGCCGGCGTTGCGCGTGGGCGTGCTGGTGCCCGCCGTCTGGGTGATGTGGTAGGCGATGGACGGGTTCGGGCCGAAATTGACGTCGATCTTCTTGCCGCTCAGGGCCAGGGCGGTGCTGTTGGAGTCCGGGAAGTACTTGATTTCGAAGTCCTTGCCCTCGGCCTTGGCCTTCGTCTGCCACTCCAGCAGGATCTTCTCCTGGTTGGTGCCCTTGGCGACCGCGACGTGGCGGCCGGCGAGGTTGCGGAAGTCGCCGCCGAAGTTCCAGGTGCTGTCCTTCAGCACCTCGAAGCCCAGGTTGTCCTTGCGGTACGAGGCGAACTCGTACTTCTTCTTGCGTTCCTCGGTGACCGTGACGTTGCTGAAGGCGACGTCGACCTTGCTGCTGTCGACGCCGACGAAGAGGTTCTCCCAGGTGGAGTTCTTCACCACGGGCTTGAGCCCGAGGGTGGCCGCCACCAGCCTGCCGAGGTCGGGCTCCGCGCCGGTCAGGGTCTGCTGGTCGGTGCCGACGTACGCCAGCGGCGGGAAGCCCGCGGGCAGCGCGCCGACCCCGATCACCAGCTCCCCGCGTTCGCGGACGGACGCGGGGAGCCGGCCGCGCAGCGACTCGACGACCGGGACGGACAGCTCGGCCTGCTGGGCGGCGCCGTTGGACACCCCGCCGATGGTGACCACGTCGGAGGCCGGTCCGTCGGCCCCGGCGTCGCCGCCGCAGGCGGTGAGACCGGAGGCGAGGGTCACGGTGGCGGTGGCGGCGCCGAGTCCGCGTATGAGCCGTGTGCGCAGGGAGGACTGGTGGTGCATGACGTTCCTTTACGGGAGTGGGCAGGGCGGGGCGGAATGCGGGGGAGTCACAGGACCTTGCTCAGGAACTCTCGGGTACGGGGGTGGGCCGGTCGGTCGAGCACCTGCTCGGGCGGCCCCTGTTCGACGATGCGGCCCTCGTCGAGGAAGACGACCTCGTCGGCGACCTCACGGGCGAAGCCGATCTCGTGCGTCACGATCAGCAGCGTGGTGCCGCCGGTGGCCAGGTCCTTGATGACGGAGAGCACCTCGCCGACGAGCTCGGGGTCGAGCGCCGAGGTCGGTTCGTCGAAGAGGATGACCCCGGGGCGCAGGGCGAGCGCGCGGGCGATGGCCACCCGCTGCTGCTGGCCACCGGAGAGCTGTCGGGGGTAGGCGCCGGTCCGGTCCCCGAGCCCGACCCGCTCCAGCAGCCGGCGCGCCAGCGACTCGGCCTCGGCCCGGGGGAGCCTGCCGGCGGCCACGGGGGCGGCGGCGACGTTGTCCAGGACGGTCAGGTGCGGGAAGAGGTTGAAGTTCTGGAAGACGAAGCCGATCCGGCCGCGCTGGGCGAGGATCTCCCGCTCGGCGAGTTCCTTCAGCCGCTTCCCGTGCCGCTGTACGCCGATCAGCTCGCCGCCCACGCTGACGTGTCCGGCCTCGGGCTTCTCAAGGTGGTTGACGACCCGCAGGAGCGTGGACTTGCCGGAGCCGGACCGCCCCAGGACCACGGTGACCGTGCCCGGCCGGACCGTCAGGTTCACCCCGTCCAGGACGCGGCGGCCGCCGAACCACTTGTGCACGTCGTGGACCTCGATCGCGGCGGGCCGCGCGGCGGTGTCCGTGGCGGTGGTCGCGGTCATCGTGCCGTCTCCTTCCGGAAGCGGACCCCCAGGTCACGCAAGCCCGCCCGGGCCCGCTCCAGGGGGGTGGGTGGCAGGGTGCGCAGGGCGCCGCGCGCGTAGTACCGCTCCACGTAGAACTGGACGACGGAGATCACGCTGGTGAGGAGCACGTACCAGGCGGTGGCCACCAGCAGGAGCGGCACCACGTCGCCGGAGTAGGTGCTGCCGAGGCTCTGCACCGTGCCGAAGAGGTCGAGCAGGGACACGTAGAAGACCAGCGACGTGGCCTTGACCAGCCCCAGCAGCAGGTTCACGTACGCGGGGACGATCGCGCGCAGCGCCTGCGGGAAGACGATCCGGGTGAACTGGTACCGCTTGGGCAGGCCCAGCGCGGACGCCGCCTCGTGCTGGCCGTGGTCCACGGAGAGCAGGCCCGCCCGCACCACCTCGGCCGCGTAGGCCGCCTCGGCCAGGCTCAGCCCCACCACCGCCAGCGCCATGTCGGTGGCGAGACGGGACTCGTCGAAGGTGAGGAAGGCGGGGCCGAAGGGCACCCCGATGCTCAGCTTCGGGTAGAGCGCACTGAAGTTGTAGAGGAAGAGCAGGACCACGATCAGCGGCACGGACCGGAACAGCCAGACGTACGTCCAGCTCACGGACCGCAGCACCGGATTGGCCGAGAGCCTGGCCAGGGCGAGGAGTACCCCGCCGATCAGTCCCAGGACCGCGCTGTACGCGGTCACCTGGAGGGTGATGAGCAGGCCGTCGAGGACGACGGGCCGCGCGAACCAGTAGGCGAACCGGTCCCATTGGTAGAAGGGGTTGGTGAGCAGCCCGTGTACGGCCTGGGCGACCAGGACCAGTACGAGGGCGGTGGCGATCCACCGCCCCGGGCGGCGGAGCGGGAGGACGCGCTCGGCCGGCCCGGGGGGTTCCCCGGACCGGCCGGTGGGTGCGGCGAGGGTGAGCGATTCGGGCACGGACGCTCCAGCGGTTTCGGCTTCGACAAGGTGAATTCTCGAAAAGCAGCCGTCATGCCGGACAGAAAGAGGCCGCTGATGTGTTTGTCTGCGGCGTAAGCTAGGCAGCCCTCGGAAGGGCTGTCAACGTCTCCGATATCGATGTCCTGTCGAGCGCACGGCGATTTCATCCGCCGTACACAGAACGCCCTTTGGCGAAATAAAACGGGGTTTCCGTTTACAGCCAGGGCAGCTCGTCGGCGCTGTAACGGTAGGCGCGGAAGACGGAGTTCTGGGCACCGGCCGAGGACTCCAGACCCACGCCGTCGCCGAAGGACCGGAACTGCGGGACCACGAACTCCCACACCACCTCCCGGTCCGGGGTCACCTCGAAGAGCCGGCCGAAGGAGCCCTCGGCGATGAAGGTGTTGCCGTTCGGCAGGCGCTGAGCGCTGGACATGTACGGGCTGTAGAAGTTCTGCGGCGGGTTGTCCTCGTACGACCACACCTCCTTGCCCGTGCGCGGGTCGAGCTCCAGCACCCGCGAGTACGGCACGGAGGTGGTGTCGCGGTAACTGCCGTTGTCGAAGACCAGGATGTTCCCGCCGGGCAGCTCGTGCGGGTGGTGCTGCTGGGCGAGCACGTCGGGGCCGAACGACCACTGGACGGACCCGTCGGCACGGTCGATCGACACGGCGGTGGAGGCGCTGCGGAAGCCCACCACGATGGAACCGTCCGCGCTCTCGTTGACGGTGTTGGCCATCGGCCAGTGGTTGCGGTCGAAGTGCGGGTCGAGCGGCACCTCCTCGGGGTCGAGGTGCTCGATGGCGGCCCAGCGCCACACGATCTCGCCGTCCCAGGTCAGTTCGTACACCACGTCCCCGTAGATCACCCCGCCCTCCGCCTCGGAGCCGGGGATGCCGCCCCGGATACGGGCCGCGTCGGTGGGGTCGAGGGGTTCCACGGCACCGATGAGGAGGTTGCCGTTGCGCAGGATCGAGGCGTCGTGGTGGTGGAAGGGGTGGCGGACCTCGCGCACGACGGAGGAGTCCGGGGCCAGTTCCTGGAAGATGCCGCCGTGGTAGACCTCCCAGATGGGGAAGAGGACCGGGCCGCTGGTGTCCTTGGCCGCGTAGAAGAGGTTCCCGTTGGGGAGGAGCTGCGCCTGGCGGCCGGGCGGGTGGGGGGAGTTCCAGGTGTGGGCGGTGCGTCCCTCGATGTCGACGAGGTGGATCTCGCCGGCGCTGGTGATCGGCGTGTAGAGGGTGTAGCCGCCGTAGCTGCGCTCGGGGTCGTGGGCGATCAGTCCGACGCCGCGGCGGCGCAGGGTGTTCTGGTCGACGGTCATGGGGATCTCCTCGGGGGAAGCCGGCTCGATGGAAACCGGATCGGGGGATGTCGGGTCGGAGTACGTGGGCTCGGGGGGCGTCAGTGGACGGTGACGGCGGAGGCGTCGGCGGCCGTCAGGGGTGCGGGGTCCAGGTACCGCTGCAACGAGGCACGGTCCGCGGCTCCCGGCAGGCTCTGGGCGGCCTTCGCCCAACCGGCCTCCTCCTCCAGTTGCGCGAGCAGCTCGGGAGAGAGGGCGGCGCCGTAGGTGTAGCGGGGCTGGAAGACGTCGACGTATCCGGCCTGGAGGGTGCCCTTGGACTGGGTGACCACGGCCTTGCGCGCGCCCGCCGGGTCGGCGGCGATCTCGCGCTGCGCGCTCAGCACCGTACGGAGCACCGCGGCCGTGGTCTCCTTGTCGGCCTTGGGGCCGGCGACGAGGAGGGTCCTCGCGGTGTACCCGGTGAAGCGGAGCTCGGCGTAGTCGCCGCCCAGGGCGGTGCGGGTGGCGTCGTAGAACCCGGGGAAGGTGACCCCCGCGTCGACGTCACCGCGGGCCAGCGCGGCGGGGACCTGGTTCGGGGCCAGGTTGACCACCGTCACGTCGGAGGCCGTCAGCTGCGCCGAGGCGAGCATGCGCGACAGCGCGTACTCGACGTTCGTGCCCTGCGGGACGCCCACCTTGCGGCCCTTCAGCGCGGCGAAACCGGTGATCGACCGGTCGGCCCGGGTCAGCAGCCGCCAGTCCGAGAACCGGGACAGGTCGGCGACGATCCGCAGCTCGCGCCCGCCCAGCGCGGCGGTCACGGCGGGCAGGTCGCCGACGACGCCGAGCTGAGCCTGGCCGCCGAGCACGGCGTTCAGCGCGTCGCGGCCCGTGGGATGGGTGGTGACGGTGGCGTCGAGGCCCTCCGCGGACCAGAGGCCGCGCTCCTGGGCCACATGGACGGGGGCGCCGCCGAGGTGGTCGCTCGCCGCGATGGAGACGGCGGGACGGGCGCCGCCGCCCGCCTCGTCGGAGGAGGAACCGGCGCAGGCGGTGGCGACGGTGCCGAGCAGGGCCGTGAGGAGTACGGCGGCCACTGTGCGGGATCTGAGCATGGGGGAGGTCCTTCCGGGGGCGGGGTTCGAAGGGTGGGGCAAGGGGGTCATTCGGAGCCGAGATGGCGGGCGATCAAGGAGCGGAGGTCCGGGTCGGGCGGCCCGGCCGGCACGGGGTGGTCGGCGAGCACGCGTCCGGGGGAGCCGCCGAGGACGATCACCCGTTCGGCGAGGGCCAGGGCCTCGTCGATGTCGTGCGTGACGAAGAGGACGGTCGTGCCGGTGCGCCGCCACAGCTCCCGCAGCAGCTCCTGCATCCGGGTCCGGGTCAGGGCGTCGAGCGCCCCGAACGGCTCGTCCATCAGCAGGACTTCCGGCTCGGCGGCCAGGGCTCGGGCCAGTGCCACGCGCTGGCGCATCCCGCCCGAAAGCTCCGCCGGGTACTTCTCCGCGCCGTCCGCGAGCCCGACTTCGGCGAGTGCCGCCAGCGCCCGCCGCCGGCGTTCCGCGCGGGGCAGGCCGAGCCGCTTGAGGGCGAACTCGACGTTCCCGCGGGCCGTGCGCCAGGGGAAGAGCGCGTAGTGCTGGAAGACCACGCCCCGCTCCGGGCCCGGCCCGAGCACCTGCGCCGAGCCGGCGGTCACCCGCCCGGCGGCGGGCCGTACGAACCCCGCGATCGTGTTCAGCACGGTGGACTTGCCGCAGCCGCTGGGGCCCAGCAGGGCCGTGAACGAGCCCGCCGGGAACTCAAGATCGGTGTGCTCCAGGACCGGGGCCGTGCCGTAGCCGACCGACAGCCCCTCCAGGCGTACGTCGAGGCTCATGACTCGCTCCAGTGCGCGAACCGGCGGCCCGCCGCCGCCAGTACGAGGTCGACGGCCACCCCGAGCAGTCCGAGGACGAGCAGGCCCGCGAACATCCGGTCCACCCGCAGGAACTGGCCGTCCACCTGGAGCCGGTACGCCAGTCCGCTGTCGGCGCCGCCCAGTTCGGCCGCGACCAGGGCGAGCAGCGCCACCGAGGCCCCGTAGCGCAGCGCCGCGAGCAGGGCCGGGGCCGCGGCGGGCAGCAGGACCTCGGTGATCCGGCGGTGCAGGGGCGCCCCGAGCGACCGGGCCGCCCGCAGGTGCGAGACGGGCACCCGGGAGACCCCGTCGTGCACGTACAGCCACACCGCGAGGAGCACGGCGTACGCGATGAGCAGGCGCTTCGCGCTCTCGCCGATGCCGAACCAGGCGGTGGCCAGCGGCACCAGCGCGATCGCCGGGATCGGGCGGAGGAAGGAGACCACCGGGGACACGGCGGCGGACAGCCAGGGCAGGCTGCCGGTGGCGAAGCCGAGCGCACTGCCGAACGCCGCGCCCAGGGCGAAGCCCTGTCCCGCCCGGGTCAGGCTGGCGCCGAGGTCCGTGGCCAGGGTTCCGCTGGAGGCGCTGTCCGCGAGGGCGGCGAGGGTCTGGCCGGGTGTGGGAAGCAGCCCGGGAGCCACCGCCCCGGACCCGGCGAGCAGGTACCAGAGGGCGAGCACGGCACCGGCCGCGCCCAGGGCCGGGCCGAGTCGGCCGAGTCGGCCGAGGGTCCGGCCGGGCGGTGAGGGGGTGGCGTGCACGGGGCGGCTCCTGGGTCGTTCGTTCGCCCGGGGCGGGCGTTCGCTCAAGGCGGGATAAGTGAGGTCAATAATTGACGACGCTTATTAAGGGAGTGTTGCGGCAGTACGAAACCTTCCGGAGCCGCCCGGCCCGGGATACGCCATGGGGTACGTTCACCAGCGTGTCTCGCCCAGAACCCACGCCCGAAGCCATCGAGGTCGGACAGGTGATCCGCGGCTGCCGCAAGCAACGCGGCGTCTCCATGGCCGTGCTCGCCGCCCGGTCCGGGCTCTCGCAGCCCTTCCTCAGCCAGCTGGAACGCGGACTCGCCACGCCCAGCCTCAGCTCCATCTACCGGATCGCCGAGGCCCTCGACGTCACCCCCGGCACCTTCCTGCGGCCGCCCGGCCGGCCCGGCACGGTCAGCCACGAGGCGGACCCCCAGGTGATCCGGGTCGACGAGGCCGCGGGGCAGGTCGCGCAGGTGCTCATCCCCGGCGGGCGCAGCACCCTCATGGAGGCGTACGAGCACCACTTCGAGCCCGGCCAAGGCGAGCGCGGCTGGTTCGAACACCCCGGCGAGGACTTCCTGTACGTCCTGGCGGGCGAGATCGTCCTGGAGGTCGAGGGCGAGGACCCCCTCACCCTGCGCGCGGGCCAGAGCGCCCACCACCGCGGCGAAGTCCCGCACCGCTGCCGCCTGTCGGGCACGGAGCCCGCGCGCACCCTGCTGGTCATCGCCAACGCGTAGGCGCGCCCGGGCCCTTCGGGATCCGCCTCAGTCGCCCGCGCGCAGCGTCCGGTCGATCGCCGCCAGCCGCGCCCCGACGTCCGGGTCCCACAACCGGACCGTGCCGTCGGTACTGCTGGAGGCCACCGTCCGCCCGTCCGGGGAGAACACCACGCCCCAGACCGCGTTCGTGTGCCCCGTCAGCGCGGCCACCGGCCGGCGCCCGGCCACGTCCCACAGGCGCACCGTACGGTCGTTGCCGCTGCTGGCGAGGGTACGGCCGTCGGGGGAGAAGGCGATGCCGCGGGCCGAACCGGTGTGGCCGGTCAGCGCGGCCTCGAAGCGGTGGCGCCGGGCGTCCCAGAGCCGGACGGTCCCGTCGTTGCCGCTGCTGGCCAGGGTGGCCCCGTCCGGGCTGAAGGCCACCCCGCGCACCGCACCCGTGTGGCCGGAGAGCGTGGCGAGCGCGCGGCGGCCGGCCACGTCCCACAGGCGCACCGTCAGATCGTCGCCGGCGCTCGCCAGGGTGCGCCCGTCCGGGCTGAACTCCACGTCGTTCGCGAAGTCCGTGTGACCGCTGAGGACGGCCGACTCGGTGCGCGCCGCGGTGTCCCACAGGCGGACGGCACCGTCGGACCCGGCGGAGGCCAGGGTGCGGCCGTCGGGCGAGAAGGCCACCGAGAACACCGTTCCCGCCCGGCCCGGCAGGACGGCCGAGGCGCGGCGCGCCGGCACGTCCCACAGCCGGATCGTGCCGTCGGACCCGGCCGAGGCGAGCGTGCGGCCGTCGGGTGAGAAGGCCACCGAGAACACCGTCTCGCCGTGCCCCTCGAGGACGGCCAGGACCTTGCGACCCGCCACGTCCCACAGCCGCACTGCGTGATCGGCCTCCGCCGTGGCCAGGAGCTTCCCGTCGGGGCTGTACGCCGCGTGCCAGATCTCCGAGAACGGCCGCGAGGCCAGCACCGCCCCGCGCAGGTCCCACAGCACCACCGACTGGTCGAACCCGGCGGTGGCCAGCACGGCGCCGCCGGCGTCCACGGCCACCCCGAGGACGTAGTCGGTGTGTCCGGAGAGGGTCGCCGTCAGCCGGCCGCTGTCCACGTCCCACAGCCGGGTCGCGCCGTCGCCGCCCGCGCTGATCACCGTCGTCCCGTCCGGGGTGTACGCCACCCCGTTGACGTCGTCGCTGTTGCCGGTCAGCGTCGCGGTCGTCCGGCGGCCCGCCACGTCCCACAGCCGTACCGTCCGGTCGACGCCCCCGCTGGCGACCGTACGGCCGTCCGGGGCGAAGGCCGCGCCCAGCACCTCGTCGGTGTGCCCGGCGAGGACGGCCAGCGGGCGGGCCTCCACCGGGTCCCACAGCCGTACGGTCCGGTCCGCGCCGGCCGAGACGAGCGTCCGGCCGTCCGGGGCGTAGGCGAGGGCGTTGACCCGTCCGGTGTGCCCCGCCAGGGAGGCCACGGCGCCGTCCTCCCCGGCCGAGCCCGCCGCCGCTTCCCCGGCCGAGCCCCCCGCCCCGACCGTCGCGTCCCAGAGCCGGATCGTCCCGTCCGGGCCCGCCACCGCCAGGGTCCGGCCGTCCGGAGCGAAGGCGAGGGCCCGGGCACCGGCCGTGCTCGCCGGCAGCACCGCCGCGATGCGGCGCCCGGCGACGTCCCACAGCCGGGCCGGCCCGTCCGTGGACGTGGCCGCGAGGGTGCGGCCGTCGGGGCTGAACGCCACCGCGCGGACCCGGCCCGGCAGGGTGAAGGACGCCAGGGTCCGCTGCCCGGCCGTCTCCCGCACGCGCACCGTGCCGTCGGCGCCGGCCGAGGCCAGGGTCCGGCCGTCGGGGGCGAACGCCACCGCGTTGACCGGCCCGGCGTGCCCGCCGAGCCGGGCGATGAACGGCTGCGACTGGGTGCTCAGCAGGGCGCCCCGGGCCTCGTTCGTCGGCGCGGCGCGGTAGGCCTCCCCGGCGAGCCGCATCGAGGCCTCGGGCTGGCCCGCCGCGAGCGCCGCGGACTGCAGGGCGAGCGCCCGCGACCGGGCCACGCGCTCCTGGCCCAGCGCGCCCGCCCGCTGCTGGTACGCCAGCCCGCCCGCGCCCACGGCGAGGACCAGCAGGACCACGAGCGTGGCCAGCATCCGCTGCCGCAGCCGCACCTGGCGCCCGGCCTGCCGCTGCCGGGCCTCCTCGGCGGCCTGACCGGCCCGCAGGAAGGCCTCCTCCAGGGGGCCGAGGCGGCTGCGGCCGTCGAGCTCGTCGGCCCAGGCGAGGGCGTTGTCCAGCCGGGTGCCGCGGTGCAGCGCCGAAGGATCGCGCCCCTCGCGCTCCCATTCCGCGGCGGCGAGGGCCAGTTGCTGGTGGATCAGCAGCCCCGCGCGGTCGGCCCGGATCCAGCCGCGCAGCCGCGGCCAGGCGTCCAGCAGTGCCTCGTGGGTGATCTCCACGGTGTCGCTGTCCATGGTGACCAGGCGGGCCCGTACGAAGCTGTCGAGCGCGGCCGCCGCACGGCCGGGCCCGGCCGGCTGCGCCGCCATCAGCTCGCTCCGGCTCATCCGGCGCCGCGTCACCCCCGAGCCGTCGGCGCCGTCGACCACGTGGACGAGCCGTACGAGCATCCGGCGCACGGTCCGCTGCTCGGCCGGGTACAGCCGGGCGAAGACGTCCTCGGCGGTCCGCGCCACCGCCCCCCGGATCCCGCCGGTCCGCTCGTATCCCGCGACGGTCAGCGTGTCCCCCTCCCGCTGGCGCCAGGTGGCCATCAGCGCGTGGGACACCAGGGGGAGCGCACCGGAGGGGATCCGCTCCGCGGGATCGTCCTGCAGACCGGCATCGCGCAGCAGCAGGGGGACGAGCCCCGGCTCGAGGGAGAGGCCGGCGCACTCCGCCGGGCGCGTGACCGACTCCCGCAGCTCCGCCACGGACATCGGCGGGAGCACGAACAGTCCCCGGGCGAAGACCGGTGCCAGCTCCGGGAGGTCCAGGCAGTTCCCCGAGAAGTCGGCCCGTACGCCGAGCACCACGAGGGCCGGGTCGTGCCCGGCCCCCGCCGGACGGGCGGCGGCCAGGGCCCGCAGGACCCGAACGAAGGCGCGCCGCTCGTCCTCGTCGGAGCAGAGGGTGAACAGTTCCTCGAACTGATCGACGATCAGCACCGGCCGCGGCGGCGGAGCCGGCCGGTCCCGCGCGCCGTCGGGGGAGTCGCCGCACAGCCGGCGGACGGCCCCGAGCAGGAGCGTCGGCTCGGCCGCCAACTCCTGCGGGCCGAGGCCGAGGTCGCTGCCGAGCACCTTCGCGGTACGGTCCAGCAGCTCGTCCAGGGGATGCGCCGTGGGAGTGAGCCGCACCACCGGCCAGGAGTCGGCGCCCGCCATCGGGAAGCCGCCCGGACGCTTCAGGGCCGGTACGAGGCCCGCGTTCAGCAGGGACGACTTGCCGGCGCCGGACGGGGCGACAAGCAGCAGCGGACCGCTGCCGGCCCGCTCGAAGAGCCGCTCCACCAGTTCGGCGGTGGCCCGCTCCCGGCCGAAGAACCAGCCCGCCTCCCGCACGGTGAACGCCGGCAGGCCGCGGTAGGGGCACTCGCCGGGGTCGGCGGGGTGATCCGGTGCCGACGGGGGTTCGTTTTCCCGCACCATCCGCAGGAGTTCGCCCTCCGCTCGCAGTACCTCGTCGCAGCGGCGCGCGACATCGGGGGTCGCGCGCTTCGCGCCGGTCTCGATCTTGCTCAGGTAGCCCTTGCTGTAATGGGTCTGCCGCGCCAGGTCGGCCAGTGACAGCCCGCGTTGCAGACGCAGACGCCGCAATCGAACGGGGAAGGGCGGCTCGGAGTCTTCGGCAAGGTCGGAATCGATCTGGTGACCGGTCTTCCGGCGGTGGTCCGGATCGCCCACAACATCCCCCATGGCAGTGCGTGCGAGGCAGCGAGACGGCACCGCCCAGGCTACCGCGGGGGTCTGACGGGGAGCCGGGTCTTCGCACGTACATGACCGGAACGGGAGCGTCCGGAGCCGTTTCGGGTACGGCTCCGGACGCTCCTGCGTGGGGGTTCGGTGCTACGGGTTGAGGCGGATCGAGTTGATGGGCGTCAGGTTGGCGTACACGCCCGTCTTGGCCGCGATGGGGTTGCCGCAGCCCGCTCCGTTGTAGCCCGTGCACAGGTTTGCGGTCGCACCGCCGTACTGGTTGTTGAGGACCCAGTGGTTCCCGTACTGGCCGTCCAGGTTGTGGGCCCCGTAGCTGTAGAAGACGTGGGTCGGCTTGACGGCGGGGTTCTGGTTCTGCGGGTAGATGCAGACCGCTCCGTCCGGGCATCCGGCCCAGGTGTCGGCGGGCTTGGCCTGAACCGTGCCGCTGAGCGCGATGACGGCGACGGTGGCGGTCGCGAGCGCGGCGGCGCCGCGGAACAGCTTGAACATGGTTTCCCCTCGGGTCGTGCTGCGGTGTCGGTGCGGTCCTGCTCCGGGGCCGGCGCCGGTTCCTGCTCCGGTCCTGACTCCGGGTCCTGCTCCGGGTCCGGCTTCCTGCGGACCCCTCAAGGCTGTGCCCGCCCCCGGGCCGGGGTCGACGGGTTTCCCGTTGCCCGTCCCCGGCGGGGCCGGGAAACCCCCGCCGACCAGCCCGGTTCCCGAACCGTGGTCAACAAGGGGGAAGCCGCCACGCCGGTGGATCCCAAAATGAATCCGTTTGCCGACGGGATGTATCCATCCGCTTACCCGGTGTGGCGGGCGGCCGGGAACGCCCCTAGCTTCGGCAAGGTGACGAACCGACAGCTCAAGTGCCTCACATGCATCTCAGTCGTCATGGCCGCAGGTCTCGGCGTCGCCGCGCCACCCGCCGCCGCGGCCGGACACATGGTGCATCCGGGAGAATCGATCCAGGCGGCCGTGGACGCCGCGAAGCCGGGGGACAGCATCACCGTGCTGCCCGGCACCTATCGGGAGAACGTGCTGATCACCAAGCGGCTGACCCTGCGCGGGTGGGGGCGCCAGACCGTGATCATGCCGCCGGCGGCCGCTGCCGCGGCACCGCCCGCCCGCGCGGCCGGAACCGCCTGCTCGCAGGCCGACACCGGCATCTGCGTCATGGGCACGGCGGAGAAGACCGTCGACCGGGTGAACATCCGCTCGCTGACCGTCTCCGGCTTCAAGCGGAACGGCATCTGGGCCTCCCGCACCGACCGGCTCGCCGTCGAGCAGGTGATCTCCGAGAAGAACGGGACCTGGGGCATCGCCCAGGAGAGGTCCACCCGTGGGCTGTTCCGCGGCAACACCGCCCGGGACAACGCGGAGTCCGGCATCTTCATCGCCAACACCGTCGACCGGGAGGGCGGGGCCACCGACACCCTGGGAGCCGTGGTCCGGGACAACACCCTGACCGGGAACCGGATCGGAGTGACGGTCAGGCGCGTCCGCAACCTCACCGTCAACGACAACAACGCCACCGGGAACTGCGGCGGCGTGTTCGTCGTCGGCGACGAGGGCATCCCCGGCGCCGGCGACATGACCATCCGCGGCAACCGCATCCACGCGAACAACAAGTTCTGCAAGGGCAACACCCGCCTCCCCGACATCCAGGGCGTGGGCATCGTCCTCACCGGAGCCGAGGACACGGTCATCCGTTCGAACTCCGTCCGCGACAACGTCGGCTCCTCGCCGCTCTCGGGCGGGATCCTGCTGTTCAAGAGCTTCGTGGGCGCCAAGAACAACGACAACGTCATCAAGGACAACGTGGTGCGGGGCAACATGCCGGCCGACCTCGCCAACCAGGGCACCGGAACCGGCAACAAGTTCACCGGCAACCGCTGCCGGACGTCCCAGCCCGCCGGGATGTGCTGACCGTGTTCCCCGCCACCAGGAGAGACGAGGCCCCATGACCACGGTGAGTCCGAAGCCGAACCCCCTCTCGCCCCCCACCCAGCCCCACACGCCGCAGCCCGCCATGCGGCTGCGCGAGCTCGTCTTCGGTGCGGCCTGCGCCGCGGCCGTCCGGGCCGCCGCCCGCCTCGGCGTGGCCGACGCGCTCGGGGACCGGCCCGCCACCGCCGAGGAACTCGCGACGGCCGTCGGATGCGAGCCCCGGCCGCTCCGCAGACTGCTGCGGGCCCTGTCCTGCTACGGGATGTTCGCCGAGACCGAGCAGGGCGCCTACGTCCACACGGACATGTCGCGGCTGCTGCGCGAGGACGATCCGCACAGCCTGCGCTACATCTCCCTGTGGTGCACCGAGCCCTGGACCTGGCAGGCCTGGCCGCGCCTGGACGACGCGGTGCGCACCGGCGGCAGCGTCTTCCAGGACCTCTACGGCAAGGGGTTCTTCGACTACCTCCACGAGGACGCCCACGAGTCGGCCCACGTCTTCAACCGGGCCATGACCACCTCCAGCATGCAGTCGGCGCTGGACGTCGCGGAGCTCCTCGACCTCACCGGCGTCTCGACGGTCGCCGACGTCGGCGGCGGCCAGGGCCACGTGCTGGCGAGCCTGCTGGAGAAGCACCCGGCCGTACGGGGAGCCCTGCTCGACCTGCCGGGCGTGGCGGCGAAGGCGGACCCCCGGCTGCGGGACGGCGGCCCGCTCGCGGCGCGCGCCGAGATCGTCCCCGGGGACTGCCGCGAGGCCGTCCCGGTCGAGGCCGACCTCTACATCATCAAGAACATCCTCGAGTGGGACGACGACAGCACCCGCAGGACCCTGCGGAACGTGATCGCGGCGGCCCGCCCCGGCGCCCGGGTCGTCGTCATCGAGAACCTCGTCGACGACACCCCGTCGATGAAGTTCACCACGGCCATGGACCTGCTCCTGCTGCTCAACGTCGGAGGTGCGAAGCACACCGAGGAGAGCATGCGCACCCGGATGGCGGACGCGGGTCTGGTGGTCACCTCGGTCCGCCCGGTCAATCCGTACCTGCACGCGTTCGAGTCCACCGTGCCCGGATGACCCCGGGACGCCCGGCGCGCAGCCGCCGCGCAAACGCCCCCGGCACCGGCGCGGGGCCGGTCCCGGGGGCGTCGGCACGCGTGCGCCGGTCCGGTACCCGTTCAGGTGCCCGTTCAGGTGCCCGTCATCAGGGCGCCGTTGACGAGGTCGAGGAACTCCTGCGGCGACTTGCACCGCTCCGCATCGGGCGGCAGGGGCCGGCTGTGCCGGTTCTCCAGTTCGCCGACGATGCCGAGCAGGCCCAGGGAGTCCAGGCCCCACTCGTCGAACCCCGCATCGGGGCGGCTCGCCATGTCGCGGGCGTCGACGGTGACGCCCGCGCCCTTCTTCATCAGGGCGGCCAGTTCTTCGATGGTCAGTCGATCGGTCATGACGGACTACTCCTCAGACTCGCGCCGGCGAACGCCGGTCGGTGATCAGGCGCATTTCGGAGCGCGCGAGGAAGCGCGAGATCTCCTGGTCGGTGGTGGGCACGCCGTCCTTGGCGCTGTCGAGCAGCCGGGCGAGGACGGCCGCCTTGTGGACGCCCTCCACGCCGAGCGCCAGGGCGGGCCGGGCGTCGAGCGGCCCGCGGACGTCCAGGACCCGGACGACGAAGTCGTCGCGCTGGAAGACGGTGCTGGCCTCGACGGGGCTCGTCGGATCGTCCACCGCCATCTCGTCCTGCCGTGCCAGCAGCCGGGCGAGCGCCATGCCGCACCCGTCCTTCGCGGGATAGAAGAGCGCGTGCCGCCCGAGGTCCGCGCTCTCGGGCCGCGCCGCCGCCACGTGGTGCACGGCCGGGAGGGCCGCCCGGGTGAAGAACGTCCGGGCCGATCCCGGGTCGGCGAGGTCGCGGTCCATCTCCAGGTACGGGTTGATGGCCTCCTCCAGTGCCCTGACCTCGGGCTGCCGGGCCACATGGCTCAGGGCCGCCTGCAGGTCGCCCTCCACCTCGATCGCCCGCACGACGCGGTTGCCGTGCATGAAGAGGGAGGTGCGGCGCAGCCGGGTGCTCTCGTCGACCCGGGCCTGCGGGGAGACGTACGAGGCCAGCAGCCCCGCGACCACGGCCTCGGTGCCCGGCTTGACGGTGAAGGTGAGTGCGTGGCGCACCACCCCGTCCCCGCGCCGCGGCGCGGGGGAGACCAGGGGAGCGGCGGTGTCCTTGCCGGCCTCCCGCATGACGCTGAACCGCAGCGAGCGCGTGTCCCGTACGCAGCCGTGGAGCGGCTGCACCGAAGCGACGTGGTCCTCGCTGTTCACCCAGGCGAGGAAGCGCGGTGCGCTCTCCCATTCGCTGGTGATCAGCCACTGCGACGGGTTCTCGATGGACTGGCACAGCTCGTCGCTGATGTGGCCGGGCACGGAGGACACCTGCTTGCGCAGATGCTCGTACACCTCCAGGAACCGGTTCTGAGCGCCGTCGTACAGGTCCAGCAGCAGCACGACCCGAAGTCTCGAGCCGTCGAAGGCGGACTGGGATATCCGTTCCGACAAGGTTGTCATCTTTCACACTCCTTCGGGACGTCGCGGTCGCCACGGGCGGCGGCGCCACCCGCAACCGATCGTTGTCCCCTGGACCGCCCGGCGCGAGAGGGGAGAACCAAGCGGGTGAAGGCGCGAGGGAACGGCCCTCGCACAGGGCATGGAAGAGCCATGAAGGAAAACGTCGACCTCCGCGTCCCGGTCCTCATCGTGGGCGGCTCACTCGTGGGCCTGTGCACCTCGCTGTTCCTCGGGCGGCACGGCATCGGGCACATGCTCGTCGAGAAGCACGCGGGCACCTCGCTGCACCCGCGCGGGCGCGGGATCAACGTGCGGACCATGGAGCTGTTCCGGGTCGCGGGTGTCGAGGACCGCATCCGTGCCGCCGCGAGCGTCCTGTCGGACAACCACGGCATCCTGCAGGGCGGCTCGCTGACCGGCGACGACCAGGAGTGGCTGTTCGAGGAGATCGACCCCGGCGGCGGCCTGGCCCGCTTCAGCCCGGCGACGTGGTGCCTGTGCAGCCAGAACGACATCGAGCCGGTGCTGATGTCCGTGACCCCGGGGCTCGGCGCCGACCTGCGGTTCTCCACCGAGCTGCTCTCCTTCGACCAGGACGCCACGGGGGTGACCGCCGTCATGAAGGGCCTGGAGACCGGGGAACACCTCAAGGTGCGCGCGGACTACCTCGTCGCCGCCGACGGGCCGCGCAGCCCCGTCCGGGAGGAGCTCCGCATCGGGCAGACCGGCCCCGGCGACCTCTTCCACAACGTCAGCATCACCTTCCGCTCCCGCGGCCTGGCGGGCGTGGTCGGCGACCGGCGCTTCATCGTCTGCTACCTGACCAAACCCGGTGCGGACGGGGCCCTGCTGCCCGTGGACAACGCCGAACGGTGGGTCTTCCACGCGCCCTGGCACCCCGACCGGGGCGAGACGATGGAGGACTTCACCGACGAGCGCTGCGCCGAGCACATCCGGCGGGCCGTCGGCGCGCCCGGCCTGGACGTGGAGATCACCGGGAAGGCACCGTGGCACGCCGCGGAACGGGTCGCCGAGCGGTACGGGTCCGGGCGGGTCTTCCTCGCCGGCGACTCCGCCCACGAGATGTCCCCCACCGGCGCGTTCGGCTCGAACACCGGCATCCAGGACGCCCACAACCTGGCCTGGAAGCTCGCCGCGGTGCTGAAGGGCTCGGCGGGCCCGCGGCTGCTGGAGAGCTACGAGGCCGAACGGCTGCCGGTGGCGCGGGCGACGAGCGCGCGCGCCTCGGCCCGCTCGGCCGAGCACAGCCACCCGGGCTACGAGCCCGACCCCGAGTCCGCCGCACCCGGCGGAGGACGGCCGGGCGGGGTCCTGTCCGTGGCCATGGGCTACCGCTACCACCAGGGCGCGGTCCTCGGCGCCGACCACGAGCAGCCCGTCGTCCCCGAGCGGATGCGCCCGTCCGGCGATCCGGGTACCCGGGCCCCGCACCTGTGGCTGCGCTTCTGCGGGGAGCCGGGGCCCGGGGAGCGGGTGTCGACCGTGGACCTCTACGAGCGGTCGTTCGTGCTGCTCAGCTCCGAGGGCACGCCCTGGCGGGACGCGGCCCGGTCCGTCGCCGGGGAACTGGGCGTGGACCTGGTCGCGTACGCGGTCGGCACCGGCCCCGGGGCCGACCTCGAACCGGAGGAGGGCGCCGACTGGGCCGGGGCGCACGGCACGACGCCGGCCGGAGCGGTGCTCGTACGCCCCGACGGGTTCGTGGCCTGGCGGTGGCCGCAGGGCGCGGAGGACCCGGAAGGCGTCCTCCACGAGGTGCTGACCACCCTGCTCCACCGGGCCTGAGCCGGCCGCCCCGCCGGGGCGGTCAGCCGTCGTGGGTGACGAGGGCGGCCACGTGCTCCGTCATCGTGTCGAGGATCTCCGCGGCGGCCTTGTCGTCGCCGAGTACGAGGAGGTTCAGCGTCAGCCCGTCGGTCATGGCCACCAGGTAGCGGGCCAGCGCGGGCAGCGGGATGCGCAGCTCGAACTCCACACTGCCCCGGAGCTCTTCGAGGAGCTCGGTGTAGGTCTCGGAGTACACCTCGTACTGCCGGCGCGCCAGGTGCTCGAAGCCGGGCTGGCGCATCGCGTACTGGGTCAGCTCGTAGGTGAGCATGTGCGTGCCCGGATGGGCGGCCACGTGGTCCCAGTACGCCCGGAACCCGGCCCGTACGGTCTCCCGGAGCGTGGCCTTCGGCCGGATCGCCTCCCGCACCACGGTGATGTACTCGCCGGTGATCGCGGTGATGACGGATTCGAGCAGGGCCTGCTTGGAGTCGAAGCAGTAGTGGAAGACGCTCAGCGACACGCCCGCCTCGGCGGCGATGGACCGCGTCGTCGTCCGCGCGACGCCGTCGCGGGTCATGGCGCGGATCGCGGCCTCGGTCAACTGGCGGCGGCGCTCGGCGGACGGCATCCGTGCCATCGGGTCCCTCCCGTTCTCGTGCCGGGGCCGGCCGGATCGGGAACGAGTCCTGATCCGGCCGGCCCCGGGGTGTTCCGTGCTTCCCCGCGGGTCAGCTGCTGTAGACGCCGACCTCGTACAGGGAGTAGCCCCACTTGGTGCCGCGCTGCACCCCGTGGACGCGTACGTAGCGGGCCGAGACCCCGTCGAACTGGGCCGTGTCCAGGCCGCCGTCACCGGTCGTCGTGGACCAGACGGACTGCCAGTTCGTGCCGTCGGACGACACCTCGATGCGGTAGCCCTTACCGTACGCGCGCTCCCAGTTGAGCGTGACGCGCTTGACGAGGTTCGTGCTCCCGAGATCGATCTGGAGCCACTGGTCGTCGCTCCAGTCGCTCGCCCAGCGCGAGCCCGTGTCCCCGTCCACGGCCCGGCCGGACGCGTAGCTGGTGAACGGGTTCCACTCCGCCGAGCTGGCCGAGGTGGGAGCGCCCGCGGCGAGGTTCACGCCGGCCTTGTGACGCTCGGAGGCGCCCCAGGTGCCGAGGTAGGACTCGGCGCCCTTGAAGAGGTCGTCCACCACGTCCTGGCCGCCGACGAGCCGGATGTCCTCGATCCAGTCCGGGACCAGGCCGTAGTGCGAGGCGCCGTCGGTGTTCAGGTCCCACGTGCGCTGCCCGGTCGTCTGCTTGTCGATGACCGAGCCGCCGTCGGTGCTGCGGAAGGGGTACTTCACCGGGTTGGGGGTGTTCGCGCCCCGGGGGCCGGGCCAGCCGCCGACGCCGTTCATGTCGGTGCCGTACCCGAGGCCGACGTTGTACTTGTCGCGCAGGGCGTCCTTGCTCTTGGCCTCCCCGCTGAAGCCCTCGGAGCCGCCCATGTACTGGGCGATGAAGCCGCCGAGCTTGTAGACCCGCTCGCTCCACTCCGAGTCCATCCAGCTGTGCGAGGAGATCACGCCGGGGTAGGACTCGGTCTCCAGGATGTCGAAGGCCCGGCCGGCGGCCTTCACGCTCATGTGGTCGACCTCGAGCATCATCTTGCGCTTCATCATCCCGCGCACCGCGTACTCGCCCAGATCGGTCAGACCGCGGCTGTTGCACTGCGCGTTCGACGCGTACGAGGGCACGGCCACGCCCGCCGGGAGCTGCTTCTGCGCCTCGGGGGCCGCCGCGAGCCCGATGGGGTTGTCGTGCTGGGGGCCGGCGCACTGCTCCGTCTTCCAGAAGGTGCCGGTCGACAGGAACTGGCCGACGTTGATCGCGGTGCCCAGGGCGCCCTCGTCGAAGCGGACCCCGCAGAGCGCGTTGTCGAACTTGTGGCAGAGGAACATGCTGCGCACGCCGAGCTTGTGCAGCTCGTCGAGGCCGCGGTCGATGTCCTCCTTGGAGCACTGGGCGATGTCCAGGATCTGCTTGCAGCCGAAGGGCTCGGAGGTCTCGACCCCGAGGACGACGGCGAGCTTGCCCTGCTTGATCACCTCGCGGGCCTGGCCGGAGTCGGTGACGATGCGGAACCAGCCCTTGCCCGGGCCGCCGTACATCTTGTCGATGTACGCCTGCATGTCGTAGGTCTTCTGCGCCTCCAGGCGGATGGCGGTCATCTCGTCGCAGCCGCGGTCCTTGAAGAAGTAGACCGAGCAGATGACCCCGTTGGTGACGAGGTCGTTGACGAGCACCCGCTGGCCGCCGCGCCAGGCACGCTCCACCCAGGCGTAGTAGTTCTGCTGGTGGGTGAGCGAGTCGTGGGCGGGCCAGTCCTTGAAGGTGGGCCAGCCGTCCGGGTCGTGCTTGCCGTCGCCGCCCTTGGTGATGAAGTCGAAGATGGCGAGCGTGCCGTCGGGGTAGTGCTCGGGGCAGTCCTTGAGCGCGTCGGCGACGCCCTGCTCGGAGAACGGCTTGCCGCAGATGAGGCGGCCGCCGAAGCCCTCGTTGGACATCAGGTGGTCGTGGGCGTCGACGAAGCCGCGGACCCGCCCCTGGGCGTCGGTGCCCTTGAAGGGCTCGCCGGTGACGTTGATCTCGGAGTCCGGCGCGGGCCGCGCGACCGGGTTCCACCAGCCGGGGTCGGCGGAGGAGCTGGCTGCGGGGCCGATCACCATGGCGACCACGGTGAGGAGGATCGAGAGGACCGCTAGCGGTCGGCGCCTGAAGCGCGGAAGAGCAGTCATGTGCATGTCATCATCACGTCTTCGCTCGGCAGATGGCACGGTGGGGGATCCTGCCGAGAATCTCGGCTGCTGACATCAGAGTCAATAGTCCGGGACAGATGACCTGATGATTTGTCAGAACGGTGGCCGAGCCGGCGGCCGCGGAAAGCCGTGTGACCGGAGCACGCTGACGCCGGGTCGGGAGAGGCCCCCTCCGGGGAGGCGCACGGCGGGACTCGCCACGGGCCCCAGGCGGGCGCGGCGGATGGGGGCGGCGTGTGTGTAGGGGCGGTCCGCCTTCGGGCGGCGCGCGTGCGGCCCGCGCGGATGCGGCCCGCGCGGATGCGGCCCGCGCGCACGCGGACTGCGCGGGTCAGCGCTGTGCGCGGTCCCGCCAGTACGCGTACTGCTGCATCGGGTCGCCGCTGAGCCGCCACGGCCACTCGGTCACCGTGCCGTCGATCAGCTGGAAGACCTCACCCGCGTCCCGGATGCGGTTCGCCTGCACCAGCGCGAAGGCCAGCAGGTTCAGATCGGCCTTGGCCGCCGCGTGGTGCAGGAAGCCGGGGCTGCGCCAGTTGGCGTACGCCCGGTCCAGGACCGGCGCGGCGGGAGCGCTCGCCCAGTGCCTGCGCGCCATGAGCGTGCTCAGGTCGTCCTCGGCGGCGGCGCCGGTGTGGTGCCGCCGGACGGTCGCCGTCAGCTCTATGCCGGAGGTGGGCGCGTTGGCCGGCATGCGGGAGCGCGAGGCGTCGATGAATTCGAGCACCTGCATGTGCGAGCCGCACTCGTCGGGCGAGAGGTAGCCGAGCATCTGCAGGTGCGCCTCGCGGTTCCAGGTGTCGCGGGACAGCACCTCCTGCCATATCCGGAACACCTCCTGGGAGGGGCGCTGCAGCAGGCGCAGGATCCCCAGCAGCACCACCCACGGAGCGGGGTCGGCGGGCTGCAGGTCCGCCGCGTCGTAGCAGGCGTCGACCGTCGCCTGGGCATCGTCCATGTCGCCCCGGCGGGTCCCCCGTACGAGGTCCGCCCAGGCCTGCAGCAGCAGTGCGTCGCCGCTGCCGGGGCGCCGGGCGGGCCATGTCCGTACGAAGTTGGAGTCGGCCGCGGCGTGGGCCAGGACGCCGATGCGGTGCGAACGCCGGTCCCAGTCCGTGCCGGCGTCCGCCAGCAGCTGCTCCACCTGCGCGATCTGAAGATCTGCCAGGCCCGGGGACGGGCTGCCCTCCAAAGCCTTCAGGACCCGGCCGAGTGGGACGTCGTCGAGCTCAGGTGCGAGGCGCGGCTTGCGGCGGCGGGTTCCGAAGATCGGCATGCCGGGAGGATAGGAGATCGTCCGGAGTTCAAACCCCGTTCACGAAGGATTGTTATCTGCGGAGGGAATTCGAAACCCTACCGTCTCGTATTGCGAGACGGTTGCCGTCAGAAAGGCCCCGACGGCGTCCGCGAACCGGTCGGCGTCGTCGATCCACGGATAGTGTCCCGCCCCCGGCTGCACCGCGAACGCGGCGTCGGGGAACAGCCCGGCGAACTCGTCGGCCATCGGGGGAGGGCTGTTCAGGTCGAACTCCCCGGTGAGCACCAGCACCGGGTGCCCGAATTCGGCGAGCGCCGCGCGCGTGCCCTCCGGGTCGAAGGCCCCCTCGGCCCCGAAGCCGGCGACGGCCTCCTGGTTCTCCGGCCGGGCGGCCGCGTCGTGCTCCCGGGCGGCGGCGTCCCAACGGCCCCAGAAGAAGGGGGCGATGGCCGCCGGGTCACCGCCCCGGCCCTCGGTGAGCGCCACCAGGGCGGCGTACGCCTCCGGGAACCACGGCTCGTCCCCGCGCAGCCGCGCGCACGCCCGCCGTGTCTCCCCGCTCACCTCCAGGCCGACGGCCCGGCTGCTGGGGCCGATCAGGGCGAGCCGGCCGACGCGCTCCGGGTGGCGGGCCGCGTACTGGACGGCGATGTTCGTGCCGGCGGAGTGGGCCAGCAGGTCCGTCCGGGGGAGTCCGAGGTGGGCGCGCAGGGCCTCGACGTCCTCGACGAGCCGGTCGCAGCGGTACGAGGACGGGTCCTCGGGGACCGCGGACCGGCCGGTGCCGCGCAGGTCCGGGACGATCAGCCGGCGGTGCGCGGACAGGCCGCCGAGATCGCCGAGGTAGGCGGCGTCGGCGGGGCCGCCCGGGATGCAGAGGACGGGATCGCCGTCTCCGGTCACGCGGTAGGCGAGGAGGGTTCCGTCGGGTGCGGGGAAAGTGGGCATGGCGGGATGCTCGCACGTCATAACCAAGTTATACAACCCGGTTATGGAGGAGGCCCCGGCCGGTGTATAAGGGAGCCATGGCAGGTGGAGAAGGAACGGGGCGGGACCTCGGGGCGCTGACCGAGGAACAGGCCGGGCGGATGCTCGCCGAGATGAACGAGGTCATCCGCGCGGGCGAGGAGATGCGCGGGCTCCGCGCCGAAATGATCACCGTGCTGGCGGGTCTGGGCTGGACCCAGGACAGGATCGCCAGGCTCACCGGCATGAGCCAGCCCGCCGTCTCGAAGCAGGTGGCGAAGGGCAGGGACGGCGAGGGCGCCCCGGCGCCGATGGCGCTCTCCCTCGACCAGTACGACGTACCGTGGCTCGAAGGGCGCCTGTGGGGTCTGGCCGAGGACATCTCCGAGCGCTGCGGCGGGACCGCCCGCTGCGCACGCCGCGTCGACGCCCTCGCCCGGGGGCGGGGGCGCTTCACGCCGGCGGGCGTCGACGAGCTGCGGCGCCTCGTGGAAGAGGACCTGAGGCTGCACCGGGAGGCGCTGCCGGGCGGCCACCGGTCCGCCTACGACGAGATCAGCCGTGGCCTCGACGTCCCGCCGAAGACCGCGGCCCCACCCGCACCCGCATCGGCCTCCGTGCGCCGCACCCTGGCCCGCCGCATCCAGCGGGACCGGCTCGGGGGCGGCGCCGAAGGGTGAGGGCCCCGGGTCAGGCGTCGGCGGCTTCGAGCCCCTCCAGGCTGTCCATGAACGAGCTCACGGAGAACACCGCGCGCCCCGGACCGGCCGGACCGTAGCCGGGCGGGGAGCTCAGCCCGAACTCCTCCAGTGTCGCCCGGTAGGCCTCCAGCAGCCGGATGTGGTACTCCAGCGGCGCGCCCAGCGGGTTGGCCTTGCCCAGCGGGGTCGTCGGCTCCGGGCACCAGGTGGTGAAGCGGGGCACGACGCCGTTCGACATGAAGAACCGCAGGCCCTCGGTGGTCGACTCGATGGCCTCGCTGACCTTGGTGAAGCCGAAGGGCTCGGCCATCTCGATGCCCGCCACGAAGTTCGGGATCACGTTGCGCGGGCCGAAGACCTCGGCGGAGTCCAGGATCCTGCGGTGCCACTCGTCGCGGCCGACGTAGCGCTCCTTGCCCGGGCAGTGCAGCTCGAACAGCCGGCGGTCCCACACCTCGAAGTTCGGGTGGTAGATCTTGATGCCGTAGTCGTGGAAGCGCTGCACCGCGTCGCGGGGGAGGGCCTGGGCGACGACCTTGCCCGTCCAGCGACCGGGGAAGCGCTCCTCGATGGCCTTCGCGTAGTGGCCGTAGAAGTCGGCCTCGTCACGGCCGCCGACCTGCGAGGTGATCGAACCGCCGGTCAGGGTGTACGCCCGCGAGGTGCCCGCCGTGTCGTACCGGTCGATGATCTCCAGGGCCTCCAGCACCTCCTCGACCGGCTTCACGCCGGTGTAGGGGCGGCCCGCCGCCTTGTGCTGGCGCCAGTTGTGGTTGATGTCGCAGAACTGGCACTCCTCCTTGGCGCCGAAGTACTGGCACACCCGGAAGACCGTCAGGTAGATCAGGTAGCCCCACTGGATGGTCGGCGCGACCTCCATGACCGACTTCCCGTTCGACAGCTTGTGCCGGTAGTACTCCGGCATCGGCGGCAGGCCGACGTCCGAGATCCGTACGCCGTCCAGGTAGAGGCCGAGCGAGCCGTCCTCGCCGCCGCGCACGACGTAGGGGGAGTCCGGGTTGACCCGTACCGACACGACCGTGCGGCGCAGGCCGTAGGGGCCGCCGGTGAGGACGATCTCCTCCGGCGGGCGGTTCAGGGCTGCGGCGCCGAGCTCGGGCAGGGTCCGGTGGTCGAAGGAGAAGATGAAGTACGACTTCGGCTTCACGTCCCCGCTGCCCCCGTCGGCCGTACCGCTGAGCGCCGACTCGTCGAAGGCCATGCCTCCCCGGAGCAGATCCTCCTTGATCACGGCCTCCCGGGGCACGTGCGGGAAGCGCTCCATCAGGCCTTCCACCAGCGCGGTGCGGCTCTGCGTCTCCATGTGCTGCTCCATCCCTGACTCCTAGAGGATCACTCGCAGCGTAGCCCGAGGGGGGCGCGTGAAAGGGCAGGGGATAAGGTGGTTAGCATATGAGCACCGCCTAGCTCGAAAGATAAACCTGTGACTGTCATTGAGGACTCGTTCAGCAGCTGGAAAAACCGCGAAGAGATCGCGGAGTCGATGATTCCGATCATCGGGAAGCTGCACCGGGAGCGGGACGTCACGGTCCTGCTTCACAGCCGCTCGCTGGTGAACAAGTCGGTGGTCAGCATCCTCAAGACCCACCGATTCGCCCGGCAGATCGACGGTGAGGAGCTCTCGGTCACCGAGACCATGCCGTTCCTGCAGGTGCTCACCACGCTCGATCTCGGCCCTTCGCAGATCGACATCGGCATGCTCGCCGCCGACTACAAGAGCGACAGCCGCGGCCTCTCGGTGGCGGAGTTCACCGCCGGGGCCGTCGCCGGTGCCACCGGCGAGAACAAGCTCGAGCGCTCCACCGGCCGTGACGTCGTCCTCTACGGCTTCGGCCGCATCGGCCGACTCGTCGCCCGCCTGCTCATCGAGAAGGCCGGCTCCGGCAACGGCCTGCGCCTGCGCGCCATCGTCGTCCGCGGTGGCGGCGACCGGGCCGCCGAAGACATCGTCAAGCGCGCCTCGCTGCTGCGCCGCGACTCGATCCACGGCCAGTTCAACGGCACCATCACCGTCGACGAGGCGAACAGCACGATCATCGCCAACGGCAACGCGATCAAGGTGATCTACGCCAACGACCCGTCCGAGGTCGACTACACGGCGTACGGCATCAAGGACGCCATCCTCATCGACAACACGGGCAAGTGGCGCGACCGCGAGGGTCTGTCGAAGCACCTGCGCCCCGGTATCGACAAGGTCGTCCTGACGGCCCCGGGCAAGGGCGACGTCCCGAACATCGTCCACGGCGTCAACCACGACACGATCAAGCCGGACGAGCAGATCCTGTCCTGCGCCTCCTGCACCACCAACGCCATCGTCCCGCCGCTCAAGGCCATGGACGACGAGTACGGCGTGCTGCGCGGTCACGTGGAGACCGTCCACTCGTTCACGAACGACCAGAACCTGCTGGACAACTACCACAAGGCCGACCGCCGCGGCCGCTCCGCACCGCTCAACATGGTGATCACCGAGACCGGTGCCGCCTCGGCCGTCGCCAAGGCGCTGCCCGACCTCAAGGCCCCGATCACCGGCAGCTCGATCCGCGTCCCCGTCCCGGACGTCTCGATCGCCATCCTGAGCCTGCGCCTGGGCCGTGAGACCACGCGCGAGGAGGTCCTGGACTACCTCCGCGACGTCTCGCTGCACTCGCCGCTGAAGCGCCAGATCGACTTCACCACGGCCCCCGACGCCGTCTCCATGGACTTCGTCGGCTCGCGCCACTCCTCGATCGTCGACGCGGGCGCCACCAAGGTCGACGGCGACAACGCGATCCTCTACCTCTGGTACGACAACGAGTTCGGCTACTCGTGCCAGGTCATCCGGGTCGTCCAGCACGTCTCCGGGGTCGAGTACCCCACCTACCCGGTCCCGGGCGTCTGATCCGGACCCACTGAGCGGTAGCACGACGGCCCCGGCCGGGGAAACCCGGCCGGGGCCATCGTCATACCTCACGCCTCGTACCTCGCGCCGAGGACGGCGTCGGCGCGCTGTTACCAGAGCACGGACAGGCGCTCCGGGATGCGCTTCATGAAACGGGTGCGCCACACGAGCTGGTCCACCGGCACGGCCAGCGCCAGGTTGGGCATCTTCTCCAGGAGGACCTCGATGGCGATCTCGGTGTGCCGCTTGCCGAGGGCCGTGGCGGGGCAGTAGTGGCCGCCGCCGCCGAAGGAGAGGTGCTGGTTGGCGTTCTCCCGGTCGATGTCGAACGTGTGCGGGTCCGGGAACACCGACGGGTCGGTGTTGGCGCCCTCGACCAGGACGAGGCACAGCTCGCCCTTCTTCACCAGGACGTCGCCGAGCTGGACGTCCTCCGTGGCCAGCCGGGGCAGGCCGTCGGCGATGGAGAGGTTGACGCGCAGCAGCTCGTCGACCGCCGTCGGGATCTTCTCCGGGTTCTCGCGCAGCTGCTCCCACACGTCGGGGTTCTGCAGGAGCGAGAAGATCGCCATGGTCAGGAAGCCCATGGTGGAGATGACGCCGGCACCGAAGAAGGTGACGCCGACCGTGGCCAGCATCTCGTCCGTCAGGTGCGCGTAGTCCGGGTCGTCGCGCAGGGCCGCGAGCTCGGCCATCAGACCGGTCGTGGCCGGGTCGTCCAGGCGCTCGACCATGTACGCCATGTCGCGGTCCCAGTTGAGCTTGGCACCGGTGACGGGGCAGGCCGAGTTCATGAACGCGATGTCGAGGCTGTTCGCCAGCTTCGGGGCGTCCGCCTGCGGGATGCCGAGGATGCGGCAGTGCAGGTTCTCGGAGTACGGGTTGGTGAACTGGCCGCGCAGGTCGACCGGCGCACCGTAGGCCAGCATGCTGTCGACCAGCGCGTTGGCCTCGGCCCGCATCCAGTCGTTCAGGCCGGGGGCCTTGGGGTTGATCGCCTTGAGCACGGCCTTGCGCAGGCCGGCGCCGGTGATGTTGCCCATGTTGTTGACGACCTCGGGCGGGATCGTCAGCGCGTACTGACGGGGCACGCCCGGGGCCGAGGTGTCCTTGAGGCTGAAGCGGGGGTCTTCGAGGACCTGCTTGCACAGCTGATACGAGCAAACGAGCCAGGCTTCGTCCCCGGCTATCGTCCGGACCTTCTTGACGGGCTCGGAGCGGAGCTGCTCGACCTCGGCGGGGATCCTGTCGCCGCGGGCGTCGAACGGGAAGTCGAGAATGGTGTCAGTGCTCATCGAAGGTTCCTTCGGCGGGGGTGATGACGGCGTGACCCTGGTTGCGGGAGGCGCGCAGGCCCGAGCCGCGCGAGTACAGCAATTCCGCCATCGGCAGGAGCTGGTGGTAGCAGTTGAGCGAAGAAGGCACGCCCATGATCGCGGGCGTGTCGAGGAAGAGCGGCGCCTCGGCGCAGACGTACTGCAGGCAGACCTCGCGCTGCCGGGTGGTGGCGGTCTCCCCGTTCAGGACCTTGGAGGAGAGGAACGAGTCCACGAGTTCGCCGCAGGTGGCCAGGAACTCGGGGTCGTTCTCCAGCCGGCTGGTCAGGTCGGCGTGGAGCGCCTTGTAGGCGGGGATGTCGGTCAGCGCCGACATCGGGCGGGCGCGCAGCCGCTCGCCCGAGGGGTCGGCCTCGGCGGCGGCGTTGTTGACCTTGGCGCGCACCCCGCGCAGGTTCTTCACCGCCTTGCGCCGTGCCTCGATCTCGTCGTAGCCGAGGGCTTCGTACATCTCGGCGACGTAGAGGTCGGTGTAGATGATGTCGACCTGGTCGAAGTTGCGCATGCCCCACTGCGCGAGATCGAGAACGCGCTGGGCCGAGAAATAACTATTACCGGGAGAGATGCCGATGACCGCATGATCGCCCTCGTTGTTAATGACTTCGCAATGAGGAGTGTACGGCCGGACAATGAAGACTTCGGTCGCTGTCGTCAACGGGTGTCTGGTCCTTCGCGCCGCGAGTCCCAAGAGGGCCTTGTGCCCGAGGTGTAGCGGCGACGTGACAGAAGGTACCCGAATTTGAGTGCGACGTTCCACGGCTTCTGGTCGGTAACTCCGTTGCCGGTCATCGTGGTTGCATCTTCCTATTTCTATCGGTCGCCCGATCGTCAAAGATTGGAATTCAGGGAATGGAAGGGCGGGGCCGTTCTTTTTTCGTCACTCCTGGTGACTTATCGGACGCGTGCCGGGCCTGTCGTGAGCCATCGCCGCCCAGAGGTGCTACAACTGGGGGCGTGACCATTCCTCGCCACCCGTGCCGGGTACGTCGGTGCGGTCACCTCTAGGCAACCGGTTCAGGAGCGTCGCCGGCCAGGTATTCGTCCTCCAGGTGACGATCGTGGTGTTGCTCGCAGCCGGGGCGCTGCTGGCCCTCCTGCTCCAGTCGCGGCACGACATCGACCGCGAGGCACGCAACCGGTCGGTCTCCGTCGCCCAGACCTTCGCGCACTCCCTGGGCCTCCAGGACGCCCTGAAGACGGGCAACCCGTCCGCCGTCCTGCAGCCCCTCGCCGAGGGCACCCGCAAGGCCGCCAAGGTGGACTTCATCGTCGTGATGGACACCAACGGCATCCGCTACAGCCATCCCAAACCGGACCGCATCGGAAAACGCTTCGTCGGCACGATCGAGCCCTCTCTGGCGGGCAAGGTCCACACCGAGAGCGTGAAGGGCCCGCTCGGCAAGGAGATCCAGGCGGTGGTGCCCGTCACCGACGCCGACGGCAAGGTCGTCGCGCTGGTCTCGGCCGGCCTCACCGTGAAGAACGTGAGCGGCGCCGTCGACCGCCAGCTCCCGGTGATCCTCCTGGCCATCGCCGGCGGCCTGGCCCTGGCCACCGTCGGCACGGCCCTGATCAGCCGCAGACTGCGCCGCCAGACCCACGGGCTGGGCACGCAGGAGATGACCCGCATGTACGAGCACCACGACGCGGTGCTCCACGCCGTCCGCGAAGGGGTGGTCATCACGGACGGCGAAGGGCGGCTCCTGCTGGCGAACGACGAGGCCAAACGCCTCCTCGGGCTGCCGGACGACGCCGAGGGGCGCCGGATCGAGGAGGCGCCGGGACTCGACCGCCGGATGGCGGACCTCCTGCTCTCCGGCCGGGTCGCCACCGACGAGGTGCTGGAGAGCGGCGAGCGGCTCCTCGTGGTCAACCAGCGGCTCACGCACCCCGGAGGCAAGCCCGAGGGCACCGTGGCCACCATCCGCGACTCCACCGAGATGCGCGTGCTGTCCGGCCGCGCGGACACCGCCCGCAGGCGGCTGAAACTGCTCTACGACGCGGGCGGGGACATCGGCACCACCCTCGACGTCGTGCGGACATCCGAGGAGCTCGCCAGGGTCGCCGTCCCCCGCTTCGCGGACTTCGTCACCGTCGACCTGGCCGCCGCGGTGCTCGACGGGGACGAGCCCGGCCCCGACGCCGACATGCGGCGCACCGCCGTCAACGGCATCCGCACCGACCACCCGCTCTACCCCCGCGGCCGCCTGATCGACTTCCTGCCGTCCACCCCGCAGGCCATCGGCTACGGCACCGGCGAAGCGGAGCTGGTGCCCGACCTGAGCGATGCGCCGGGCTGGGAGGCCCAGGACCCGCCGCGGGCCCGGGCCATCGTCGACTACGGGATCCACTCGCTGATCGCGGCCCCGCTGAAGGCCCGGGGCGTCGTACTCGGCGTGGTCAACTTCTGGCGGTCGCGCAAGCCCGAACCCTTCGACGAGGACGACCTGTCACTGGCCGAGGAGCTCGTCGCCCGGGCCGCGGTCAGCATGGACAACGCCCGCCGCTACACGCGGGAGCACGCCCTCGCCGTGACGCTCCAGCGCAGCCTGCTGCCCCGGGCCCTGCCCGAGCAGAGCGCCGTCGACGTCGCCCACTTCTACCTGCCCGCGCAGTCCGGTGTCGGAGGCGACTGGTTCGACGTGATCCCGCTGCCGGGCAGCCGGGTCGCCCTCGTCGTCGGCGACGTCGTCGGCCACGGCCTGCACGCCGCCGCCACCATGGGACGGCTGCGCACGGCGGTGCACAACTTCGCCTCCCTCGACCTGCCGCCCGACGAGATCCTCGCCCGCCTGGACGACCTCGTCCAGCGCATCGACCACGACGGGGAGGCCGGCGACGGCGCCGGCGGGATCCTCGGCGCGACCTGCCTCTACGCCGTCTACGACCCCGTCTCCCGCATCTGCACGGCGGCCCGGGCCGGGCACCTGCCGCCCATGCTCGTCGCCCCCGACGGGACGACCACCGTCGTCGACCTGCCCGCAGGGCCTCCGCTGGGCCTGGGCGGCATGCCCTTCGAGACCGCCGAACTGGAACTGGCGGAGGACAGCCAGCTCGTCCTGTACACGGACGGTCTCGTCGAGGAACGCAACCGGGACATCGGCGAAGGGCTGGAACTGCTCCGCACGGCCCTCAGCAGGCCCGACCGCACCCCCGAGGAGAGCTGCCGGGCCGTACTCGACATGCTGCTGCCGGCCCGGCCCACCGACGACGTGGCGCTGCTCATCGCGCGCACCCGGACCCTGGGCCCGGACCGGGTCGCACAGTGGGACGTCGCGTTCCAGCCCAGCGCGGTCGGCGCGGTGCGCAACGCGGCGGCGAGGAAGCTCGAGGAGTGGGGTCTGCCGGACCTCGCCTTCGCCACGGAGCTGATCCTCAGCGAGCTGATCACCAACGCCGTGCGGCACGGCCGCGCGCCGGTACGCGTACGGCTCCTGTACGACCACACCCTGACCTGCGAGGTGTGGGACGGCAGCAGCACCGCCCCGCACCTGCGGTACGCCGCCACCACCGACGAGGGCGGCCGGGGCCTCTTCCTGGTGGCGCAGCTCAGCGAGCACTGGGGCACGCGGTACACCTCGGAGGGGAAGGTCATCTGGGCGCAGCAGGCCCTGCCCGGCGGCCCGGGCCGCACGGAACCGGACCTCTGGGACTTCCTGGAGGCGGACCCCCTCTGACGCTCTTGCCGGACCTCCTGGCGCCCGGCGCAGGGTGCGTCCACCGAGGGCCTGACCCGCACCTGGGACCCGGGCGTCAGCCCGTGGACGTACCTGGGCGTGCTCGGATTCGCGACGGCGCTGACCGCGTCGGCGCGGCAGCAGCCCGCGCACCCGCACGGCCGGCCCCTGCCGACGGGGGTCGGCCGTACGAAATCCTGTGCGTCAGCCCCTGGTTGACCGCGCCGCACGTCCGGGTGGTTGTGCACCCTCGGAGGGGCTTTTGGGCATCCGGGCATCCGGGCGGCCGCAAGAGTTGCTCCATGATCACGGACCCGCTCCCCACTCCCGGACCCTCCGCAGAGCCCGCCCCGGAGCCCGCACGCCGGCCCTCCCGCCGTACCGTCATCGCTGGCGCGGCCGCCGTCGCGGGCGCCGCCACGCTGACGGTCGCCGCCGCCTCGGCCGAGACCCCGCAGGTCCCCACGGGTTCGGCCCGGCCCGACTGGGACACCTGCCTCACCATCGCGCGGGCCATCCTCGTACGGGACGAGAACGACCAGCCGCTGGTACCGCACTACGCGGACGTCCTGCTGAAGAGCGGCCTGCCCAGGCAGCGCGGCACCGGGCGCCCCGGCAGGAAGGTGCTGATCGTCGGCGCCGGGCCCGCCGGGCTCACCGCGGCCCACCTGCTGCACGAGGCCGGACACGAGGTCACGGTCATCGAAGCCAACGCGAACCGGGTGGGCGGCCGGATCAAGACCTTCCGCGCGGGCGGCCACGAGAAGGCCCAAGCACCCTTCGCGGACCCGAAGCAGTACGCGGAGGCCGGGGCCATGCGCATCCCCGACAGCCACCCGCTGGTCACCGGGCTGATCGACGGCCTGGGCCTGAAGCGCCGGCGCTTCCACCTGGTCGACGTCGACGGAGCCGGCCGCCCCGCCCACCGGACGTGGATCCACGTCAACGGAATCCGGGTCCGCCGGGCCGATTACGCCCGCGATCCGAAGGTCCTCAACCGCTCCTTCGGGGTTCCGGCGGCCTACGAGTCCGTGCCCGCCGCGCAGATCGTCCGGAACGCCTTCGCCCCCGTACGCAAGGAGATCGAGGGCAAGAAGGACAAGGCACTCGTCGAGGGCTGGGCGCGCGTCGTGCAGCGCTACGGCCACATGTCGATGTACCGCTACCTCACCGAGGAGGCGAAGCTCGACGAACGGACCATCGACCTGATCGGCACCGTCGAGAACCTCACCTCCCGCCTGCACCTCGCCTTCATCCACAGCTTCATCGGGGCCTCGCTGATCAGCCCCGACACCGCCTTCTTCGAACTGCCCGGCGGCACCGCCACGCTGGCCGACGCGCTCTACGCCCGCGTCAAGGACCTCGTACGGCTCGACCGCCGTGCCACCCGGATCACGCACGGCGACGGCAGGGTGAGCATCGACACCGTCTCCGAGGGCCGCGACGGCACCGTGCGGCGCGAGACCTTCACGGCCGACACCGCGATCATCACCGTCCCCTTCTCCGGGCTGCGCCACATCCCGGTCGCGCCCCCGCTCTCGTACGGCAAGCGGCGCGCGGTCACGGAACTGCACTACGACGCCGCCACCAAGGTGCTGCTGGAGTTCAGCCGCCGCTGGTGGGAGTTCGACGAAGCCGACTGGAAGCGCGAACTGGAGGCCGTGAAGCCGGGCCTGTACCGCAGCTACCAGGTCGCGAAGACCCCGGCGGACGGCGGTCTCCTGGGTGCCCACCCCTCCGTGCCCAGGGGACACATCTCCGAGGCCCAGCGCGCCCACTACGCCGCCTGCCGGGTGGTCACCCGCGACCAGCCCGAGGCGGCCGGGGTCATCGGCGGCGGTTCGGCCACCGACAACCCGAACCGTTTCATGTTCCAGCCCTCGTACCCCGTCGAAGGCAGCCCCGGCGGGGTCGTCCTCGCCTCGTACAGCTGGTCCGACGACGCGCTGAAGTGGGACTCCCTGGACGACGAGGAGCGCTACCCGCGCGCGCTCGCCGGGGTCCAGGAGGTGTTCGGGCAGCGGATCGAGGTGTTCTACACCGGTGTCGGCCGCACCCAGTCCTGGATGCGCGACCCGTACGCGTACGGCGAGGCGTCCGTCCTGCTGCCCGGCCAGCACACCGAGCTCTTCCCGCACGTCCGCACGGCGGAGGGCCCCCTCCACTTCGCCGGCTGCCACACCTCCGTCAAGCCCGCGTGGATCGAAGGCGCCCTGGAGTCGGGGGTGCGGACCGCCCTGGAGGTCCACCTGGCCCCGTAGGCCGCTCCGCGGCTCCCCGGCCGGCCGCTTCCGGCCGGTCGCTCCGCGGCCCGTCACTCCTCGGCGAGGACGATCAGCCAGTCGCCCTCGGCGAAGCGGACCCGCTGCCGCTTGTCCGGGTTGATCCGCACACCGAAGCCGGGGCCGGTCGCCGCCTGCGCCCGCAGGCGGTAGCCGACCGCGCATTCACGGCGGCGGCGCGCGGCCTCGACGACGGTGGCGAAGGAGACCTCGGAGCCGGTCCGGACGTAGTCCGCGGCCGGCTTCAGGTAGAGCTCGTTCCCCTCAGCCCGGAACAGCTCGGCGAACACCTGGGCCAGGTGGGGGCCCTCCGAGATCTGGGTCATCAGGAGGCTGATCAGCCGGCCGCTCACGATGAAGTCGGCGCCCTCCCGGGCGGGCGCGAGGAGCCGGTTGCCGTCGTCGGACATCTCGGTGGTGAGCGTCAGCCGGCGGTGCGCGGCCTCCCCGATGGCCCGCAGGTGCAGCAGCGTGACCAGCGTCCTGTCGTCGGTCCGGGACTCCGCGCCCGGGGCCGTGACCCACTCGGTCCCCGTCCCGCTCGCCGTCGCCGTCCCCGTCTCCTCGCCGAGGACGATCACGCCGTCGTACGACGGCACGTCCAGCTTGGCCAGGGCCAGGGGATCGGTGGTGTCCCCGCGATGGAAGGCCACTTCGAGCCGCTCCCGGGGCGCGGCGGAGCCGGCGGCGTCGAGGGCCACGACGTCCAGGGTGCTCCCGGGGGCCACGTACTGGTCCAGCTGGTCGACGACGATCGGGGCGCGCCGGTTCCAGCCGAGCAGGAGCAGGCGTTCGGGCAGGGCGGGCCGGGGGAGGGGCGCGACGATGGCCTCCTCGTCGACCCAGGAGGCCACGTCCGAGGGGACGGCCGTGTCGTCGTCCTCCGAGACGACGAGGACCGAGTCCGCCGCGCCGATCGGCGTGTCCGGATCCGGGTTGAGCGCCACCCGGCCGTCGGGATGCAGCAGGCCGACCACCGAGGAGGTGGCGAAGGACAGCAGGGCCTCGCCGAAGGTGCGGCCCGCGAGCGTCCCGGCGGGGGTGGCGTAGAACTCGTCGCCCTCGAAGTCCAGCAGCTCCTGGTACACGAGGGAGAGGCCGGGCTGGCGGGCGGTCTGGACGAGGAGCCGGGCGACGATGTCGTCCACGCACAGGACGTGTCCGCCCCGGCCGGCGGCGAGCCCCGCGGTCACGCGGTTGCGGGTCTCACGGACCGCTGCGACCACCACCGGCCCGCCGTCCCCCGGCACGGCCGCGTCGAGGGCGAGCAGGGTCTTCACCACGTGGGTGTCACCCCCGTCCCCGACGGGCGGCAGGACCAGGACGGCCTTCGCCGTCCGCGGACTCACCCGGCAGAGCTCGGCGGGGTCGGTGGTGCTGCCGTTGCGGCAGATGATCCGCGTCGTACCGCTGTCGGCGAGGCGGGCGGAGATCTCGTCCTCCATCTCCACCTTGTCCTTCGGGGCGAGGACGGCCACGGCGGCGCGGCGCCGGTTGGCGTTGGCGGCCACCAGTTCGCCGACCACGGGGAAGACCTGGTCGGACCAGCCGAGGACCACGGTGTGCCCGGCCTCCAGCACGGTGGAGTGGCCGCGGCGCAGGGACATGAGGCGCTGGTCGATGCCCGTGGTGATCAGGCTGACCAGGGTCGACACGAAGAGCAGGGCCACGAGCGCGAGCGTGACGGAGGCCAGCACGTGGAGCGGGGAGCCGACCGCACCCCCGATCTTGAGGGTCTGGCCGACGCTGACCCACACCGCCGTGAGCCGTCCGGCGAGGGTCGTCGGGGGCGTCCGGCCGGACCAGACGAGCACCGCGCTCGCCGGGACCACGACGGCCAGGCAGCCGAGGGCGAGCCAGCCGACGAGCCCGGCCGTTCCCCCGGCCACCAGGTTGTCGAACCGGTACCGGAGGCGCGAGCGCAGTGACGTCGTGCGGTGCTGCGCCACGCGGGCTCCCGAGCATGAGACGTGCCGGTCGGCGGCTGCCCGCCGCCCTCGGCCTCACCTTAGGGAATCGCCGCAGGGCATTGCGCCGTACGGCCCGCGGCTCACTCAGAGGTGTGAAGGATCCGCCGCACGGGACCGCCGTCATCGACGGCGGTCCCGTGCGGCGGACGCGCGTCGGGGCCGGCCCGTGCGGGCCGGCCCCGACGCGGGCGATCAGACCAGGTCGAACCGGTCGAGGTTCATGACCTTGACCCACGCCGAGACGAAGTCCTTCACGAACTTCTCCTTGGCGTCGTCGCTCGCGTAGACCTCCGCGAGCGCGCGCAGCTCGGAGTTCGAGCCGAAGACGAGGTCGGCACGGGTACCGGTCCACTTGACCGCGCCCGAGGCGTCACGGCCCTCGAACTCGTCCTGCGCCGCGGACGTCGACTTCCACGTCGTGCCCATGTCGAGCAGGTTCGCGAAGTAGTCGTTGGTCAGGGTGCCCGGACGGTCCGTGAAGACGCCGTGCTTCGAACCGGCGTGGTTGGCGCCCAGGACGCGCAGACCGCCGACGAGGACCGTCATCTCGGGAGCGGAGACGGTCAGCAGGTTCGCCTTGTCGACCAGCAGGAACTCGGCCGGCAGGCGGTTGCCCTTGCCCACGTAGTTGCGGAAGCCGTCGGAGGAGGGCTCCAGGGCGGCGAAGGACTCGACGTCCGTCTGCTCCTGCGTCGCGTCGACACGGCCCGGCGTGAACGGGACCTCGACCGCGACGCCACCGTCCTGCGCGGCCTTCTCGACGGCCGCGGAGCCCGCGAGCACGACCAGGTCGGCCAGCGAGACCTTCTTGGCGCCGGAGTTGAAGGAGGCCTGGATGCCCTCGAGGGTGCGGAGCACCTGCGCGAGGTCGTCCGGGTTGTTGACCTCCCAGTTGCGCTGCGGCTCCAGGCGGATGCGACCGCCGTTGGCGCCGCCGCGCTTGTCGCTGCCGCGGAAGGAGGAGGCCGCGGCCCAGGCCGCGGAGACCAGCTGGGAGACCGTGAGGTCCGAGCCGAGGATCTGCTCCTTGAGGGAGGCGATGTCCGCGTCGTCGATCAGCTCGCCGTCGCGGGCCGGCAGCGGGTCCTGCCACAGCAGGGTCTCGGCGGGGACCTCCGGGCCGAGGTAGCGGACGACCGGACCGAGGTCGCGGTGGGTCAGCTTGTACCAGGCACGGGCGAAGGCGTCCGCGAACTGGTCGGGGTTCTCGTAGAAGCGGCGCGAGATCTGCTCGTAGACCGGGTCGAAGCGCAGCGACAGGTCGGTGGTGAGCATCGTCGGGAGGTGCTTCTTCGACGGGTCGAAGGCGTCGGGGATGATCGCCTCGGCGTTCTTCGCCACCCACTGGTTCGCGCCGGCCGGGCTCTGGGTGAGCTCGTACTCGTACTCGAAGAGGTGCTTGAAGAAGTCGTGGCCCCACTTGGCGGGCGTGGTGGTCCAGGTGACCTCGAGCCCACTGGTGATCGAGTCGGCGCCCTTGCCGGAGCCGTACGTGCTCGACCAGCCGAAGCCCTGGGCCTCCAGCGGGGCGGCCTCGGGGTCGGCGCCGACGTTGTCCGCCGGGCCCGCACCGTGGGCCTTGCCGAAGGTGTGGCCGCCGGCGATGAGGGCGACGGTCTCCTCGTCGTTCATCGCCATCCGGCGGAAGGTCTCGCGGATGTCGCGCGCGGCGGCGATCGGGTCCGGGTTGCCGTTGGGGCCCTCGGGGTTCACGTAGATGAGGCCCATCTGGACCGCACCGAGCGGGCTCTCCAGCTCACGGTCGCCCGTGTAGCGCTCGTCGCCGAGCCAGGTGGTCTCGGGGCCCCAGTAGACGTCCTCGTCGGCTTCCCAGACGTCGGCGCGGCCGCCGGCGAAGCCGAAGGTCTTGAAGCCCATCGTCTCCAGGGCGACGTTGCCGGTCAGGATCATGAGGTCGGCCCAGGAGATGGACTGGCCGTACTTCTTCTTGACGGGCCACAGCAGGCGGCGGGCCTTGTCCAGGTTGCCGTTGTCCGGCCAGGAGTTCAGGGGGGCGAAGCGCTGCTGGCCCGCGCCCGCGCCGCCGCGGCCGTCGCTGATGCGGTAGGTGCCGGCGCTGTGCCAGGCCATACGGATCATGAGCGGGCCGTAGTTGCCGAAGTCGGCCGGCCACCACTCCTGCGAGTTCGTGAGGACCTCGGCGATGTCCTGCTTTATCGCGGCGAGGTCCAGGGCGGCGAACGCCTCGGCGTAGTCGAACTCCTCGCCGAGCGGGTTGGCCACGGCGGGGTTCTTCGCGAGGATCTTGAGGTTGAGCCGCTCCGGCCACCACTGGCGGTTGCCGCCGCCCTGGGTGGGGTGCGAGGCCCGCCCGTGCGCGACGGGGCAGCCGCCGGCCTCGGCGTTCGCGTCTACGGCGGGCGCGTTGTTCTCAGACATGGGAATCCTTCCGGACCCGGGGGGTCATGGTGCTGCGAGGAGCTACATGCGGTGGAGCGGTCCGTGCATGTCCGTCACGGCTTGGTCTCGAGCCGTACTGGAGCCTTCTAGTCACTTGGTTATCAACGGAACCGATCCTACGATGGACAGAGTCCAAGTCAAGAAGCGCGCCAAAGCCATATCCAATCGGATCCCGGATAGCCGTCGGGTGAACCTTCGGGGATGACGCCGGGCCTGAAAGGTGGAGCGGTATGAGTGACCTGCTGGAGCGGCTGCGCGAGCGTGGCTGGCGGCTGACCTCCCAGCGGCGTGTCGTGGCGGAGGTCCTCGACGGGGACCACGTCCACCTCACGGCGGACGAGGTGCACGCCCGTGCGGCGCAGCTGCTGCCCGAGATCTCCCGGGCGACCGTCTACAACGCGCTGGGCGAGCTGGTCTCGCTGGGCGAAGTGGTGGAGGTCTCCACCGACGGCCGCGCCAAGCGGTACGACCCCAACGCGCACCGCCCCCACCAGCACCTGGTCTGCTCCGGCTGCGGCCTCATCCGCGACGTCCACCCCACCGGCGACCCGCTGGCCGTCCTCCCGGCCGAGGGGCGCTTCGGGTTCGAGGTCTCCGGGGCCGACGTCACCTACCGAGGGCTCTGCCCCGCCTGCTCCTCCCAGGTCGTCTAGCCGGTCCCGACCGCGCGGGGCCCGCTTCCACCCCTTCGGCGCGTTTGCGCGCGGGCGGAAGTGCCGGGGCGGGGCGGGTGCCCGATGCTGGTGCCATGGGTACGAACGGTGCCGCCGCCTACGCGGGCGCGGCCCGGAGATCGCTGCGGGTCACCCTCGCGGCGGGGGCCGGGTTCTTCCTGTTCCTGTACGGCTTCGGGCAGACCGTCGCCGCCACCTACGCACTGTTCTCCGCGGTGTCGCTGGCCGGACTGTCGCGCATCCCGGGCACCGGGCGGCAGCGGGCCGGCATGGTGCTCCGGCTGATCCCGGCGGCCTGGCTGCTGGTGGTCGTCGGCACCTTCCTGGCCGTACGGACCTGGACCGCGGTGGCCGGGATGCTGGTCATCGGCTTCGCGCTGGCCTTCGTCGCCGTGGGCGGACCGCGCCCGGCCGGTGCGGCGCCGGGGCTCCAGCTGCTGTACATCCTGCCGTCCTTCCCGCCGTACGCCCCGGACACCCTGAGGGAGCGGCTCATCGGCACCACCACCGGGCTCGTGCTGCTGGTCCTCGCCGAGGCCTTCGTACTGCCCGAGCCGCCGACCGTGCCCTACCGGGAGCTCGCCGCCCGGGCCGCGGTCACCGCCGAGCGCTGCGCCGGGGAGCTGGCCCGGGCGCCGTACGCCCTGTCCCCGGCGACCGCGGCCGAGGCCAGGACCGCGGGCGAGGCGCTGCGGCCCTCGAACGTCCCGGAGGCGGAACGCCCGGCCGGGGCCGGGGTCCGCTCGCGCGGCCTGGGCCACACCGGGCTGGCGGCCCGCACCCTGCTGAACCGGCTGGGACGGCTGCCCGCCCCGCCGTCCGGCGCGCAGCCCGACCCGGACCGCGAGGCCGCGCTCGCCCTGCTGGGGGCCGTCGGACGGTCCGCGGCGGACACCGCCGCACTGCTGCGCGGGGCCCCGGGAGCCGGGAAGCCGCCGGGCCCGGGCCCGGGCCCGGAGCGCGCGGCGCTCGCAGCCGCCCCGACGGACGGGGCCGGCCCGGCGGCGCTGCGCCGCAGGGCGGACCTGCTGGAGGTGGCCGACGCCGCACTGGTGCTCGCGGCGGCCGCGGCACTGGCCGTCAGGGGGCGGGAGGCCGCGCCCGACGTGCCGTCCGGCCGGTTCTGGTACGCCGGGATGCCGGCGCCGCGGCTGTGGTGGGTGCGGCTGATGGGCAATGCGGGCAGCCGGTCGGTCTTCTTCCAGAACGCCGTACGGACCAGCCTGGCGCTGGCGGCCGCCCGGGCCGTGGCGGGCCTGGACACGCTGCCGCACGGCTTCTGGGCGATGCTGGCGACGCTGACGCTGACCCGCACCACCATGGAGGCCACGCGCAGCAGCATCCGCCAGGCGCTGGCCGGAACCCTGATCGGGGCCCTGTGCACGGCCGGGGTGCTCGCCCTGGTCGGGACCCATACCGCCGTGTACGCCGTCGTACTGCTTCCGCTGATGCTGTTCACCTTCACGGTGGGGCCGGTGAAGGGCATCGGCTGGTCCCAGGCGCTGTTCACCATGACGGTCGCCCTGGTCTTCGCCCAGCTGGCGCCGGCCACCTGGCGGCTCGCCGAGGTGCGGCTGCTGGACGTGCTGATCGGCAGCGCGATCGGCGCCGTCTTCGGGCTGCTGGCCTGGCCGCGCGGCGCGCGGCAGGAGGTGCGGCGCGCCGGCGCGGCGCTGCTGCGGTCCGCGGCCGAGGCCGTGGTCACCACGGCCGCGGCGCTCACGGCCGAAGGGGTACGGGACGCGGACGTGCCGCCGGAGCACAAGTCGCTGCGGCATTCGCTCGTCCTGGCGGAATCGGCGTTCGCGCAGCTCCAGAGCGAGCCGGGCCCCAGGCCGGGGCCGCACCCGGTCGACTGGCAGGCGGTGCTCCTGGCCGGGCACCACACCCTGTGGGGCGCGGGCCGGGTGCTGGCGCCGCCCGCGCCGGGGCGGGGCCCGGCCGACCTGCACGCACTGCCGCTGGAGCAGACGGCGGCCGCCGAGCTGACCAGGCTCGGGGACCGGGTGGCGGGGCGGATGCTGATGCTGTCCGCGGTCCTTGACCCGATCGAGGACGCCCGGCAGGCCCCCGCCGCACCGTACGCAGACGGCGGCGCGGCGGGGACCGTACCGGCAGGGGAGCCCAGCGGCTACTACGCGGCGGACGCCTGGCTGGCGTCGCTGCTGGCGGACCTGGACCGGATCGCGGACAGCACGGCCGGCCCCGCAGGTGCGGACGCCACGGAGGCCGCCGGCGTCACGGGCGGGAACCCGGGGCGGGGCGGCCGCTGACGACACCGCCCGGCTCGGGCGCGGAGACGGTCAGGAACTTGGCGGTGCTCGGCACCCCCTGCGCGTCGAGGGCGAAGAGCATGTAGGTGCCCGGCAGGACCGCCCCGGTGTCGGAGGGGACGGACACCGTGTACGTGCCGGATCCCGTGGCGGTGGACTCCAGCGGGACCCGGCGCTGGTCGTTGTCGGTGGAGTGGGTCGCCGCCGCGGCCCGCATCAGCACGAAGGACGCCACCGGGCTCTGGGTGCTCACCGTGAGCGTCGCGCCGGGCGCGATCCGCGAGGGCACGGCGCTGGTGATGACGGGTCGCGGCTTCGGCGAGCCGTCCGCGTTCAGCAGGTACGGCGGCGTGAACACGGCTCCGTCGGCGTGGTTGGTCGCGCAGTCACCGCACAGGCCGCCGCCGCCCGAGAAGATCCGCCCGTCCGGCAGCAGGTTCGCCACGCTGTGGTAGTTGCGCGGGATGGCCATCGTGGCCAGCGGGGTGAAGGCGCCCGTCGCCGGGTCCCACAGCTCGGGGGCCAGGACGGAGGTCGCGTCGCTGAACGGGACCGGGTAGGCCTGCCCGCCGAAGACGGCCACCTTGCCGTCCGGGAGGACGACGCTGTTGCTGAAGGCGCGGGCGTGCTCCATGTCGCCCGTACGGGCGGCCTGGACCTGGTTGCCCGACACGTTCACGGTGTAGGCGCGCCGGGTGGCGGGGGAGTCCTGGTAGGCGGGCGAGCCGCCCAGCGTGAGCAGCTTGCCGATGTCGTAGGAGACGGCGTTGCCGGTCATCGCGTCCTGGCTGTCGGCGCGGGGGCCGGCGGCCGTGATGCTTCCCGTGCCGGTCGTCGAGATCCAGTTCATCTGCCTGCTCGGCCCGAGCTGCAGCACCTTCCCGCCCGACGTGGCGTACAGCCACATGTGGTTGTCGGCGCGGTAGCGGCCGGCCGGGTCGGCCGTCAGCGCCGGGGCGGCGGGGACGCCGGAGAGCTTGCGCCAGGTGCCGGTGGCGGGCGACCAGACCTCGCCGGCCTTGTCGGTGTCGGCGGTCCCGCTCCAGGAACCGCCGAGGACGAAGGCCTCACCGGTGGAAATCAGCGTCATGGCCTGGTAGCCGCGGGCGATGTTCATGTCGGTGGTGGCGGACCAGGCGTCGGTGGCCGGGTCGTAGATGCTCGCCCTCTCGGCGTTGCTGCCCCCGGTGACGAGGACCCGGCCGTCGGCGAGTATCGCTATGCCCGGGCAGAACATGTCGTGCCCGGTGTTGTCGATCCGGCGCTGGGTGACCTTGCCGGTCTTCAGGTCGAGGATCGCCGTCTGGGTGTAGCCGTTGCTGCCGCCGAAGCGGTCCGTCGCGTACGCCGACCAGGCCAGCAGCTTGTCGCCCGGCAGCACGGCGGTGGCGACCGGCACCAGGGGGAAGCCGGTGATCCGGTCCCAGGAGCCGTGGACGGCGGCGCTCGCCGGTCCGCTGAGGCGGATCTCGGCGGCCGAGGACCACGGGCCGCGGCCGCCGGCCTCGGAGGTCACCGTCAGACGTACGAAGCGGGCGTTCGCGGCGCGGGTGAAGGTGGCGGTCTTGACGGTGTCGTCGTCCCGCCAGGTGCCCGCGGCCACCGGTGCGCCGAAGGAGCTGCCGTCGGTGCTGGTGGTGATGGAGTACGCGCCCGCCCTGCCGTTGGGCCCGTCCCGGCGCGGCTGGTAGGTGAGGGCCGCGACGGTCTGCGTGCGGTGCATGTCGATGGTGAGGGTGTGCGGGAGCGGGGCGGGGGTGCCGGTCCACTTGCTGTGCCAGAGGGTGGCGGAGTCCCCGTCGAGGACGTTGGCCGCGCGGCCGTTCTCGCCGGTGGTCTCCTCGTCGCTCGCGGTGGCCGTCCAGCCGGTGCGGGCCAGGTCGACGGTGGCGGCGGGGGTGCCCGGGTCGCCCAGCAGGTTGAGTTCCGCGGCGGAGGTCCAGGGGCCGCGGCCGCCGGCCTCGGTGAGCGCGGTGAGCCGTACGAAACGGGCTCCTTGCGGTGCGAACCCGAGGGTCTTGGCGGTCGCGTCGTCGGCGAGCGTGCCGGTGGCGACGGGGTTCCCCCAGTTCTGGCCGTCCGTACTGAGGCTGATGCCGTACTCGCCGACCCGCCCGTTGGCCCCGTCGGCGCGGGGGCGGTAGACGAGTGCGGACACCACCGCCGTGCGGTGCATGTCGATGGTGAGGGTGTGCGGGAGCGGGGCGGGGGTGCCGGTCCACTTGCTGTGCCAGAGGGTGGCGGAGTCCCCGTCGAGGACGTTGGCCGCGCGGCCGTTCTCGCCGGTGGTCTCCTCGTCGCTCGCGGTGGCCGTCCAGCCGGTCCGGTCGAGGACGGGGGCCGAGGGCTCCATCGCGTTCGCGGGCGCGATGCCGTGGTGCGGCGACTGCTTCGCCCCCTGCTGGTCGAAGGCCGTGGCCCCCGGGGACGGCGGGCGGGGCGCCGGGGTCTGGCTCGCGACCCCGAGCCAGGGCGTCATCCCGATCAGGAGCGACCCGAGGCCCGCTCCCACCAGCAAGTGGGAGCGGCGTATGAGAGGAGGACGGGCCGGGCGTCGTCGGAACTGCAATCTGACCTCCAGGGGCGAACAAATCGGCGCCCTCGAACATAGGTCAGACAGATGCGAACTTGCCCGGGAATCAGGGGAGTTGGCTGAGGCGGGCCGGTGCGGGGCGGTGCGGGTCCGTTCCGGAACCGCACCGTCCCGCCGGGGCTGCCGGATCAGCGGGCGGCGGAGTCCTCGCCCGGGGACACCACGAGGCCGACGCTCTCGGCCGCCACGGCCACGGCGTAGTCGAAGAAGGCGGCCTCGTCGCGGACACTGTCGTGGGTACGGCTGAACACCTGGAAGACCAGGAGCCCGATGAGGTTGCTCCACAGGACGATGCCGCGCTCGATGATGTCCGGGAACGGAGCCCCGGGCGTACCCCCGAACAGCTCGACGGCCGCGGGCAGGAGCAGCGGCGGGCCGGGCACCGCCCGCCGGGGCGGGGCCAGTTCACCGCCTTCGAGCGCCGACCGCACGATCCCGGCCAGTACCGCGGGGGTGCGCGAGGCGGACGGGACCGTGTCCTGCGGGGCGTGGTAGTCCGGCACCGGCGAGCCGTATATCAGGCTGAACTCGCCGGTGTTGTCGAAGGACCACTGCCGCAGGGCGCGCATGACCGCGAGGAGCCGCGCACCCGCCGTTGCGCCCGCCTTCGCGGCGGCGAGGTCGGCCTGCTCCATCGCGGCGCCGGAGGCGTCGTACGCGTCGATGACGAGCGCGGTCAGCAGGTCGTCCCGGTGCGGGAAGGCGGCCTCCACCTCGGTGACGGCGAGACCCGCCTCCTGGGCGACGCCGTCCAGGGTCAGCGCGGCGGCCCCCGTCTTCACCAGCTGTCGGCGCGCGGCGGCCTTGATCGCAGCCGCCGGCGCCGGATGTCCGTCGGTCGAAATTGCTGAGGAAAGATCCATAACGGCACCGTACCGGCCGGCCGCGGTCATACGGCCCGCCTGCGGCGCACGATGACGCGCACCAGTGCCCACAGGGCCGTGGCGTCGGCCAGGGCGCCGAACAGGAGCGCGCCGTAGAGGCCGAACCCCGCCAGGGAGTCGAGCCTCCCGCCCGTGGCCGCGTCCGGCGTCAGCGCGGGCCGCGTTTTTACCGGGTGTCTCCGGGTGTGTCAAGTCCCGACTTTCCGGAACATGACCCGGATGTGCCGATCACGGCTTACTTGTGGTGCGGGCCTCACCGGAACAGAAACCCGGAAACGAAATGAGTCACCGCACCGAACAAGTAGGAGAAAGTCATGAACCGCAAGATTCAGACCAACAACGTCGTCCGCCCCCACCGCAAGGGCTTCCGGTTCGCGACGCTGATCGCCTCGGCCGCAATGGCCTCCGGAGCGGTCCTGCTCCCGGCCTCCATGGCGAGCGCGGCTCCCCTGCCGACCCATACGGTCACAGCCCTCCCGAACGGCGGAGGCGCCGGAGGGGACGGCGGCGCCGGCGGCGGCGGCCTGGTCGGCGGCGGTGGTGGCTCCGGTGGCTCCGGCGGCGGCAGCGTTCTCGGTGTCGGCGGCGCCGGCGGTAACGGCGGCAAGGGCGGCGACGGGGTCCTCGCCGGTGGCGGCGGCGGTGGCGGCGGTGGCGGCGGCGACGGCGTGATCGGCGGCAAGGGCGGCAACGGCGGCAACGGCGGCTCCGGCATCTTCGGCGGCAACGCCGGCAACGGTGGCGGCGGCGGCAGCGGCCTCCTCAAGGGCGGCGACGGCGGCAACGGCGGCAAGGGCGGCTTCGGCATCCTGCAGGGCGGCAACGGCGGCAAGGGCGGAGCAGGCGGCTTCGGCGGCATCTTCGGCGGCCTCGGCGGAGCCGGTGGGGCCGGCGGCGGCAGCATCTTCTGACCCCGCGCCTGACCTGAGCAGCTGATCCACGGGGTGGGGGCCTTCGGGCCTCCACCCCCCTCACCCCCCACACAGCACGACATCCGCAAGAGGAGAACCCCCATGTTCACGAGTCCCTGGCAGCGCCCGCTCATCCTGGCGGCGGCCTCTCTGGCTCTCGTCACCGGTACGGCGTGCGCCGCGCAAGCGTCGCAGACCCACACCACCGCAGACATCAGCTCCTCGCCCTCCCACTGCGTTCTGGGCGGCCAGGGCGGAGAGGGCGGCAAGGGTGGAGAAGGCGGCAGGGGCGGTCAGCCCGGTCAGCCGGGTGAGCCCGGCAAGCCCGGCAGCGTGGGCTGCTTCCGGTTCGAGGACCTGCCCGACAAGTCGAAGTCGGAGCTGAACGCGGTCGACAAGGTACGCATCGTGATGCTGCTGGTGGCCGACGACTCGGACGAGATGAAGGAGAAGGTCGCCAAGAAGTACAAGATCTCGACCGACGAGCTCGACGACTGGAAGAAGGACTACCTCGCCGGTGACTGGTGCTCCCTGATGGCCGGCGGACTCCCCTTCTGCCTCTGATCGATCCCCATTCGGCAATCGGCGCGGAAAGCGGACGAGCGGAACCGCGCCACGGAATTCAGTCTCTCGAAAAGGAGAAGGTCATGCGTGTGCGCACTTGGAAGCTCCGCCTCGGTCTCGTCGTCTCGGCGACTCTCATGGGCGCAGGGGCGATGGTGCCGGCCGCCACGGCGGCACCGACGTCCACGGCCGTCGTCGTCGAGCACCACACCCCCGCATCCGGCAGCGGAGACGGCCGGACGAGCGGGAGCCGGCTCGGCAGCGGCGCCGCGGCGCTCGGCGGAGTCAAGCTGGGCAACGGCAGCGTCCGCGTCGGTGACAAGGTGTGCGCAGGCAGTTGCAACGGCACGGTCAACGGCACCAGCGGCAGCAACGGCGGGGTCTGCGCCGGGCTCTGCAACGGCAGCGCCAACGGCGGCAACGGCACCACCGGAGGCATCGGGGCCGACGGCACCAACGGCGGCAAGGGCGGCGTCTGCGTCGGTCTGTGCAGCAGCAGCGTCAACGGGGGCAACGGCGGCAACGGCGGGGCCGCGCCGGCCGGCGGCGACGGCGGCAAGGGCGGCTGGGGCGGCGACGGCGGACTGTGCGTCGGCGTCGGCTGCGAGACCAGCGGCTTCGGCGGCCGCGGCGGCAACGGCGGCGAAGGCTGACCCACCCGCAACCCGCACCCGCATTCACATTCCATAGCCACATCCACTGCTCCAGGGGTCCCGACCTCCTCCACACCGGGACCCCTGGAGCCGTCTCACAGGGGCACTCGCATGCATCGCTCGATAGAATTCACGGTAGGGAAAGGTGGCCCGCGGCATCCGTCGCCGGGCCGGCCCGGTGAAGGGGGCGGACCCCGATGGGCACGGCAGCGAACCTGAGCGAGTACACCGGCCGGGCCTCGGGCCTGATCGGCCGGCAGATCGCGGGCTACCGGGTCGAGCGCATGATCGGCCGGGGCGGCATGGCCGTCGTCTACTGCGCCAAGGACCTGCGCCTCGACCGGATGGTCGCGCTCAAGCTGATCGCCCCGGAGCGCGCCCGCGACGAGACCTTCCGGCGCCGCTTCACCCACGAATCGAGGGTGGCCGCGAAGATCGACCACCCGCACATCGTGCCGATCTTCGAAGCCGGTGAGACCGAAGGCGTCCTGTACATCGCCATGCGGTACGTCTCCGGCCTGGACCTGCGGGGCCTGCTGGACCGCGAGGGCCCGCTGCCCGTCGCGACCGCCCTGCGCATCGCCGCCCAGGTGGCATCCGCACTGGACGCGGCCCACGAGCACGATCTGGTCCACCGGGACGTCAAGCCCGCCAACATCCTGGTCGCCGCGGGTACCGACGCCGAGCACCCCGAGCACATCTACCTCACGGACTTCGGGCTGACGAAGAAGGCGCTCTCGCTCACCGGGTTCACCACCGCGGGCGAGTTCGTCGGCACGCTCGACTACATGGCCCCGGAACAGATCACCGGCCGTCCCGTGGACGGCCGGTGCGATCTCTACAGTCTTGCCTGCGTGGTGTACGAATCCCTCGCCGGCGGGCCCCCGTTCGTGCGCGACGAGGACGTGGCCCTGCTGTGGGCACACCAATACGACCAGCCGCCTCCCGTGACCGAGAGGCGGCCGGACATCGCGCCCGCTGCCGATGAAGTACTGGCGAAGGCCCTCGCGAAGATCCCCGAGGACCGGTACGGCTCCTGCCTGGAATTCGTGGCGGCCCTGCGTGCTGCCACCGGGGCCTCGAACATGGTCGTCAAGCGCACCGTCGTGGGGAACCCGGCGCCGCCCCCGGAGCCTCCCGCCTGGGCCCGGCCGGTCTTCCCCGACCCGTACGCCCGGCGCTGGTAGGCGGTTCCCGCCGATGCTGTCCGGGGCTCAGAGCCCCAGGGCGATGGCCAGGCGGGTCATCTCCGCCGTGGTGTTGATGCCCAGCTTGGCCCGGATGCGGCGCAGGTAGGCGTCGACCGTGTGCTTGGAGAGGCCCATCAGGCGGGCCGTCTGCAGGTAGGTGCACCCGGAGGCGATGTGGCGCAGGGCCTCCTGCTCACGCGGGGCCAGCGCGGTGGCGGTGGCTTCGACGTGCGGCGCGACGAGTGTGAGGCTCATGGGATTTCCTCCGACGAATCGGTTCGGTCATCACTGCTCACACCCTTGTCAGCAGGGGACATATCCCGAATGTCGCTGTATGTCCCTGTTAAAGAGCTTGTTCGTCGGAGTTCATGGCGGTGTCCGCCGACTGTCACAGCGGTGTCACAGGGACCCGAAGTCGACGAGGGACTGCTCCGCCCAGATGGTCTTGCCGACCGGCGTGTGCCGCGTGCCCCAGCGCTGGGCGAGCTGGGCCACCAGCAGCAGACCCCGCCCTCCCTCGTCGAAGATCCGCGCCCGCCGCATGTGCGGGGCGGTACTGCTCGTGTCGGAGACCTCGCAGATCAGGGTGGACTTGTCGTGGATCAGCCGGAGCTGGACCGGCGGCGCGCCGTAGCGGATGGCATTGGTGACCAGTTCGCTGACGACGAGCTCGGTGACGAAGGAGGCCTCCTCCAGCCCCCAGGCCGTCAGCTGCTCGGTGGTCTTGCGCCGGGCCTCGGACACGACGGACGGGTCGGAGGACAGGTCCCAGACGACCACCTGGTCGGCGTGCAGGGCCCGGGTCCGGGCGACGAGCAGGGCGACGTCGTCATCGGGGCGGTGGGTCAGCAGGGCCGTCAGCACCCGGTCGCAGACCGTGTCCAGGGTGGAGGCCGGGCGGACGAGCGCCGCCAGCATGGTGTTCAGGGCCTCGTCGATGTCGTGGTCGCGGGCCTGGAGCAGGCCGTCGGTGTACAGGGCGAGGATGCTGCCCTCGGGAAGCTCGACCTCGACGGTCTCGAAGGGCAGGCCGCCCAGGCCCAGCGGCGGCCCGGCCGGCACGTCCAGCAGGTACGCGGAGCCGTCCGGGGCGACCACGGCCGGCGGCGGGTGACCGGCCCGCGCGACGGTGCAGCCCCGGGTGACAGGGTCGTAGACCACGTACAGGCAGGTGGTGCCGATGCCCCCCGCGGCCTCCCCGTTGCCCTCCTGATCGGCCTCGTCTGCGGACAGGTGGATGATCAGGTCGTCGAGGTGCGTGAGCAGCTCGTCGGGCGGCAGGTCGACGTCGGCCAGGGTGCGCACCGCCGTGCGCACCCGGCCCATCGTGGCGGAGGCGCGGATGCCGTGGCCGACGACGTCGCCCACGACCAGCGCCACCCGGGCGCCGGACAGCGGGATCACGTCGAACCAGTCGCCGCCCACACCCGCCTCGGCGCCTGCAGGCAGGTAGCGGGAGGCGATCTCCAGCGCCGCCTGGTCGGGCAGCGTGTGGGGCAGCAGGCTGCGCTGCAGGGTCATGGTGCTGGTGTGCTCGCGGGTGTACCGGCGCGCCTTGTGGATGCTGACGGCGGCCTTCGCCGTGAGCTCCTCGGCCAGCAGCAGGTCCGCCTGCTGGAAGGGCTCCTGCCGCTCGTGACGGCTGAAGACGGCCAGGCCGATCGTCACGCCGTCGGTGCGCAGCGGCACCAGCATCAGCGCACGGGCCCCGTACTCGCCGATCCAGGCGGCCGACGTGTCCTGGGCCAGCCACCGGGCCACCGCCGGGTCGGTGCCCGCGTACACGGCGCCGCGGCCCGTGGCCAGACACTCGGCGGGCGGTGACAGCGGCGGGTACACGGTCGCCGCCCCGACCGCGATGCGCGCCTCCGGGCTCCCCGCCAGGACCGACCGGACAGCGGTGCGCGACACGGTGACCGGCCCCGCCGGGCGCCCGCGGGAGGCCTCGTCACCGCGCGGGGGCGGCTCCAGCAGATCGACGACGGCGAGGTCGGCGAGCCGGGGGACGGCCACGTCGACCAGCTCCTGAGCGGTACGGGTGCTGTCCAGGGTGGTGCCGATGGGGGCGCCGGCCACGTCGGGCATCAGCAGGTGCTGCCGGTGCTCGCCCTCCATCGCGGTCTTGTCGTGCGCGGACAGCCCCACCGCGCGCACCCGGCCGCCCGGATCCCGCACCGGGGACAGCGAGGTCGCCCAGCCGGGCTCCGGGCTCGTCCCCGGCGGGCGGACGAAGGCATCGAGGTGCTGCGGCTCACCGGTCTCCAGCACCAGTCGCATCTTCCGCTCGGTCTCGTCGCTCACGGGATCCGGCGCGATCTCCGGCAGCCTCCGCCCGCGCATCTCGGCCTCCGTGAGGGACAGCGTGCGTTCCATTCCGCGGTTCGCGCGCAGCAGCCTCAGATCGGCATCGAAGATCGCGAGGAAGCAGGGCGACTGGTCGAAGGCCCACGCGTCCAGCGCCACCTGCGGCCGCTCACCGGGGGAGGTGGGAAGTTGCTCCATCGCCGCTCATCTCGCCCTCGCTAGTTCCCTGGCCGATGTCCGACGGCACCCCGCACGGCGAGGGGCTCCACTGACAAGCATGATCCAGCCGGGCAGGGAGCACCAACGCAGTGCGCTCACGGCCGTACGAGGACGAGGGCGAGCAGTACGCCGCCCGCCCGCCACACCCTCGCGCGGCGCCTGCCCCCGAGCACGGGCGGCGCCAGGCCGAGGATCGCGACGCCGCGCGGAGCGGAGCCGAAGACGCCGCTCCGGTCGGCCTTCACCGCGGCCTCCTTCAGCGCCCACGCGCCGGCCATGGCCTCGGCCCGGTCCGTACCGACGAGGGAGAGCTCCCCGGGCGAGAAGACGTGGTCCGCGACACGGCGTACCGCCGCGGCCGAGCCGGTCTCGCAGAGATCCACTCCGACCGGTTCCGGGGCGAGGGCGGCGGCCACGTGGCCCGCGGTGTGGCTGATGGAGACGTGGAGGCCGACGACCGGGCTGCCGCCGACGGCCGCGTACGGGCTGCCGTCCTCCCGCGGGAGGATCTCCACCTCGCGCTCCGGTGCGGCGACGGCCTCGCCCACCAGGCGCTTGGCGAGCAGCCGGCCCGCCAGCCACTCGGCCCGCCGCCGGGCCGGGAGTGCGCCGGCCAGCCGCCGTTCGGCCGGCGAGAGGACGGGGCAGGGGAGCGGCTCCCCGCCGGGGCCGGTGCGCCGGGCCAGGACGAGGGCGGCGCCGCCCCATCGGTGGACGCTGCCCGGCGCGATCGGCGGGAAGGCGGCGGCCACGGCTGCGGGGCTCATGCGGCGGCCGCGGCCGGGGCCGGATCCAGGTGCCGCAGCTCCTGCGCCAGCGCGGCGACCGTACGACGGATCTGGCCGGGCGTGTGCTCGCTGGTGACGAAGAAGCGCAGCCGGGCCATCGACTCGGGGACGGCCGGGTACAGGATCGGGTTCACGCTGACGCCCTGCCCGAACAGGGCCTCCGCGAGCCGCAGGGTCTTCGGCGAGTCACCGACGATGCACGGGACGATCGCCGTGCCGCGGCTCTCCCCGATGTCGATTCCCTCGTCGCGCGCGAGGCCCGCGAACAGCGCGGCGTTCTCCGCGAGCCGGGCCACCCGCTCCGGTTCGGCGCGCAGCACCCGCAGGGCCGTCAGCGAGGCGGCGGTGTCGGCCGGGGTCATGCCGGCGCTGTAGACGAAGCCCGGAGCGGTGTAGCGCAGGTACTCGACGACCGCCCGGCTCCCGGCGACGTAGCCGCCGCACCCGGCGAGGGCCTTCGACAGGGTGCCCGACCACAGCTCCACGGCCCGGCGGTCGATGCCGAAGTGCTCGCCGATGCCGCGCCCCGTGGCACCGGTCGTCCCGATGCTGTGCGCCTCGTCGATCATCAGCAGCGCACCGTGCCGCTGCTTGACCCTCACGATCGCGGGCAGGTCGGCGATGTCCCCGTCCATGCTGTACACGCCCTCCACGACGACGAGGACCCGTCGGTACTGGTCGCGGACCTGCGTGAGGATGGCGTCGAGGGCGGCCGCGTCGTTGTGCGGGAACGGCCGCCGGGTCGCACCGGAGAGCTTGCAGCCCTGCAGGATGCTGTCGTGGGCGAGGGAGTCGTGGACGACCAGGTCGCCCGGTCCGACCAGGTGCCCGATCACGGTGACGTTGGTGGCGTGCCCGTTGGCGAGCGAGAGGGCGTCCTCGCACCCGAGCAGGTCGGCGAGTTCCGAGTCGAGCTCCAGGTGGAGCGGACGGCTGCCGGACAGCAGCCGGCTCGCGGACACCGAGGTGCCGTACCGCCCGATCGCCTCCTTGGCCGCCGCGTTCACCCGGGGGTGCGTGGCCAGGCCCAGGTAGTTGTAGCCGGAGTAGGAGAGGAGTTCCCGGCCGTCGACGACGGTGGTGTCCGTCAGGCCGCCCTCGTGCACGAGGAAGTACGGATTGGCGAGCCCGAGCCCGCCGAGGGCGGCGACGCGCCGGCTGTGCTCGGTGACCTCCGGGAAGCACTCGATCCGGGTGTGCTCCTCGGGCTGCGCGGGAGGAGCCTCCTCCTCGTGCTCGGCACGCTGACCGGGGACCGGTGCGGGGGCCGGTGCGGGGGCCAATGCGGGGGCCGGTGCGGCATCGGCCGTGCCGGGGGAGCCGGTCGCGAGCAGCGCGGCGATCCGGCCGGCGGTCGGCCGGTCGGCCACCCGCTCGTCGAACCTCCACCGGGGCCACTGCCGCTTGAGGGAGGTGAACAGGTCGGTCAGCATCAGCGAGTCGAAGCCGAGGTCGTCGATCAGCAGCTGGTCGGGCCGCAGGTGGCCCACCGGGTACGCGCTGATCCGGGCCACGTGGCCGAGCACGGTCCCGGTGACCTCGTCAATGTCCCCGATCAGCGAAGGCTGCTCGGCGGCCGGTACGGAGACCTCCGCGGCCGGCGCGGCCGGTGCCGATCCGGCCTGCGGCCGCGCCTGTGCCGGTGCCGGAGCTGGAGCCGGGGCCGGGGCCATTGCCTGGGCCTGCGCCTGGGGCTGCGCCTGGGCCTCGGCCCTCGCCTGGAGCCGGGCCGGGGCCTGGGTCTGCGCCTGGGGCTGCGCCTGGGCCTCGGCCCTCGCCTGGAGCCGGGCCGGGGCCTGGGTCTGCGCCGGAGCCTGAGTCCGGCCCGGGGCCGGTGCCGGAGCTGGAGCCGGGGCCTGGGCCGGTGCCTGGGCCTGCGCCTGGGCCTGGGCCGGAGCCTGGGCCTGCACCCGCACCTGGGCGTGTGCCTGCGCCTGGGCCTGTGCCCGGGCCGGAGCCGGAGTGTGGGCGTGGGCTTTGGCCTGGGACGGAGTCATCGGCTCGGGCTTCGGCTGCGGTTGGGCCTGCGGCGGAGCCGTCGGCTCCGGCCGGGCCGGGGCCTCCGGGGCGGTCGATTCGGCGGGGCGCCGGTCCGTCACCCAGTACGACTGCGTGTCCAGCTTCGCCACCGGCAGGTCCAGCAGCCGGCGGTCCTCCTGGGGGACCAGGGCGCGGGGGTCGACCGGGGCGCCCAGGACCGCGAGCCGGGCCAGGGCCAGGACGAAGGCGCGGCCGCCGTCCGGCTCCGCCGCCGCGGCGGGGACGAGGTGGAGGTCCCCGTGGCCGGCGAGGTTGCGGTGGACCGAGGTGAGCAGCGAGCTGCCGCCCGTCACCTGGACGAAGACCCGGGCCCCCGCCTCGTACGCCGCGGCGACCGCGTCGCAGAAGTGCACCGGCGTGGACGCGTGCCGGGCCCACAGCTCGCGCAGCTGCCCGGTGTCCGTGCAGACCGCGGCGTTCACCGACGAGACGAACGGCAGCACGGGGCTGCTGACGGGGCGGCGGGCGAGGTCCGCGCGCATGCTCTCTTCGGCGGACGCCAGCCGCGGCGAGTGGAAGGCGTTGGTCACGGCGAGCATCGCCGTGACGATCCCGGCACCCGCGCAGGCCTTCCGCACGGCGGCGAGCCCTTCGGGCGTGCCGCTGACCACGACCTGCCGGGGCTGGTTGAAGCAGGCGAGCCACACGTCGTCGATGCCGTCGATCAGCCGGCGGCAGGTCTCCTTGTCGCTCTGCACGGCGAGCATCCCGCCCCGCAGGCCCGTCTCGGCCAGGCGCAGGGCGGCCCCGCGGTGGACCAGCAGCCGGACCGTGTCCTCGTCGGTGAGCGCTCCGGCGGCCGCGGCCGCGGCGAACTCGCCGACGCTGTGGCCGAGGGTGACGTCGGGAGCGACCCCGCAGTCGGCGAGCAGACGGGTGGTGGCGATCTGGACGGTGCCGAGCAGCGGCTGGCACACCTCGGTGGCGGTGATCCGCTGCCGGAGCTCCCCGGTGTCGGCGTCGGCGCCCGCCGCGCCCTCGCCGTACAGCAGATCGGCGAGGTCGAGGCCGGTGTCCCGGCGCGCCACCGCGCTGAGGACGCCGACGGTCGCCCGGAAGCCGGTGAACCGCTCGTGGAGGTCCGCCATCATGCCCGGCGCCTGGCTGCCCTGGCCGGGGAACAGGAACGCGATCTTGCGCCGGTCGGCCGGCAGCGGGGCGTCGGCCGCGAAGGCGCCGTCCCCGAGGTCGCCCCTGGCGCCGTCGAGGAGCTGCTCGCGGGCTTCGCGGAGCCGCTCGGTGAACTCCTCCGTGCCGGTGGCCACGATCGCGAGCCGGGACTTCATCGGCAGGCGCGAGCCCAGGGTGTGGGCCAGTGCCGCGAGCGGCGGGCGGTCCGCCGGGTCGAGGGCGTCCAGGTCGTCGAGCACCTCGCCGATGTGCCGGTCCAGCAGCCGGGGGCTGCCGGCCGAGAGCAGTACGAGCAGGGGCGCGGGGCTCTCGTCCCGTACCGGGGGACCGGCCACGGCCGGGGCGGGCGGCGCCTCCTCCAGCACCACGTGGACGTTCGTGCCGCCGAAGCCGAACGAGCTGACCGCGGCCCGCCGCGGGGCGCCCTGGTCCGGCCAGGGCCGCGCGGTGCCGGCGATGCGCAGGCCCGCGGCGGAGATGGCCAGGTCCGGGTGGGGGGTGGTGTCCGGCTGCGGCACGATCGTGCGGCGGTGGACGACCAGGGCCGCCTTGATCAGCCCCGCGACGCCCGCCGCGGACAGGGAGTGCCCGATGAGGGCCTTGCCCGCCCCGAGGTAGCACAGCGAGGGGTCGTCGTCGGGCCACTCCGTGCGCAGCCGGCGCAGCGCCTCCGTCTCGGCGCGGTCGCCCGCGGCGGTGCCGGTGCCGTGGGCCTCCAGGAAGCCCACGGAGGAGGGGGCGGCACCGGCGTCGTCGTAGGCGCGGTGCATGGCGCGCAGCTGGCCCTCGGCGGTGGGGACCAGCGGTCCGGGGGAGGCGCCGTCGTTGGCCGAGCCGATGCCCTTGACCACCGCGTACACGCGGTCGCCGTCGGCGAGCGCGTCGGCCAGCGGCCGTAGGACGACGACCCCGGCCCCCTCGCCGAGGACGAACCCGTCGGCACCCTCGTCGAACGGGCGGCACACCCCGGTCGCGGACAGTGCGCGGAGCCTGGAGAAGCCGACCAGGCTGTCGGGGGTGAGGTTGAGGTACACCCCGCCGACCACGGCGATCCGGCAGGCGCCCTGCCGCAGCTGGGCGACGGCCTGGTCGAGGGCGACGAGCGAGCCGGAGCAGGCGGCGTCGACCGCGAAGCTGGGGCCGCCCAGGTCGAAGTGGCGGCTGACGGTGCCGGCCGCCATGTTGAGGAGGCTCCCCGGCAGGGTGAAGCTCTGGATGGAGCCGAGCAGGCCCGCCTGCTCCTTCACGGCGTCGATGCCGTCGGGGTCGTCCGCGCAGAGGGCTTCCTCGGCCAGGGTGATGGCCCGGATCGGGGCCGTCATCAGGTCCTTGTAGTCGGACACCGACACCGCGAAGAAGACCCCGGTGTTCTCCCGGTCGAAGTCCCCGCGGCCCAGCCCCGCGTCGTCGAGGGCCTCGCGGGTGACGTCGAGCATCAGCCGGTGCTGCGGGTCCATGGCCCGGGCGCGAGCGGGAGGCACCCCGTAGTGTACGGCGTCGAAGCGGTCCACGCCGGTCAGGAAGGCCACCTGGTCGGTGTACGCCGCGTTGGGGGCCGACCGGTCGCCCGGCTGGTGGAAGGTCTCGTGGTTCCAGCGGTCCGACGGGACGGCGGAGAACTGCCGCTCCCCGCTCATCAGGAGCTTCCAGTAGCCGTTGACGTCGGCGGCTCCGGGGAAGCGGCAGCCGAGTCCGGTGATGGCGATGTCGCTCATGACGGTTCTTCCTTCGCTGTGTGGGATGCCTGCGGGATGCGTGACGAGGGGGGAGTCGGAGGGGGCGGCCGGCCGGTCACCGGCGCGCGGGGGTCCGGGTGCAGAGGGGGGTGCGGACCGGGGCCCGCTTGCGGGCCGGGGGGCACCTCCCGGAGGCTCCCGGGGGAGGCCGGGGCGCCGGCCGCGGCGGCCCCCTGCGCAGCGGCCGCGGCGCCCACCAGTTCAGGCCGCCCGCCAGGCGCATGAGCGCCGGTACGAGGACGCCCCGTACGAGCGTCGCGTCGAGCAGGACGCCCAGGGCCGCGCCGATCCCGAAGAACTGGAGGAGGGAGACCCGGGAGGCGCCGAAGCCCAGCAGGGTGAAGGCGAGCAGCGCGCCGGCGGTCGTGACGATGCCGCCCGTGCGGGCGATGCCCGAGACGATCGCGTGGGCGTCGTCCTGCCCTGCGTCGTGCGCCTCCTTGATGCGCGCGAGGACGAACACCTCGTAGTCCACCGACAGTCCGAAGACGATGCAGAACAGCAGCACCGGCATGGTCGTGCTGAGGGGTCCGGGCGTGAAGCCGAGCAGCCCCTGCAGATGGCCCGTCTGGAAGATCCACACCATGGCCCCGAGGACGGCCGTGAGGCTGAGGGCGTTCAACGCGATGGCCTTCAGGGGCAGGAGCACGCTGCGGGTGAATCCGAGCAGCAGCGCGAACGTGGTGAGGGTGATCACGCAGAGCGCCGGCGGCAGCCGGTCTCCCACGGTGGCCTTGGCGTCGACGAGCACGGCGCTCGGTCCGCCGACCAGCACCTCGGTGCCCGCCGGGGCCGGAGCCCTGCGGACCGCGTGCACGAGCTGCTGGGCGGCCTGCGACCGCGGGTCGGCCAGCGGCACCACCGAGAGGCGGGCCGGGCCCTCGCCGAAGGGTCCCTTGACCTGCGCGACCTGCGGGAGGGCGGCCAGCCGGCGGGCGTACTCCGCACGGGCCTGCGGGGACGACCCGCCCGTCATGACGACGGTCAGCGCGTCGGGGCCCTTCATGTCGAACGCCTCGCGCACCAGGTCCCCGGTCCGGCGGACGTCCGCGCTCGTCGGCAGCGCCCGGTCGTCCGGGGTGGCGAATCCGGCGTGTGCGAACGGGGCGGCCAGCAGCACGAGCAGACCGATCACCGGCAGCGCCGCGGCCATCGGGCGGCGTACGACGATCCGCGCCAGCCCCTCCCAGAAGCGCGAGCGCGAGCCCGCGTGCACCCGGCGGCGCCACGGCACGGGCCAGGCGTTCACCCGCTTCCCGAGCAGGGTGAGCAGGGCCGGCAGGACGGTCACGGCGCTGACGGCCGCGATCGCCACCACGGCGATGCCCGCGTAGGCGAAGGAACGCAGGAAGTACGGAGGGAACACCAGCAGCGTCGCGAGCGCGGCGGAGACCGTCGCCGCGCTGAAGAGGATCGTGTGGCCCGCGGTGCGCACGGTGCGCACGGCGGCGTTGCGGGGCCGGTATCCGGCTGCGAGCTCCTCACGGAACCGCGAGACGATCAGCAGCCCGTAGTCGATGCCCAGCCCCAGGCCGAGCGCGGTGGTGAGGTTCAGCGCGAACACGGACACGTCGGTGACGGCGGCGAGGACGCTCAGGACCAGCAGCGTCCCCGCGATGGCCAGGACCCCGATCAGCAGGGGCAGCGCCGCGGCCACCACGCTGCCGAACACCAGGACGAGCAGGACGAGGGTGCCCGGCAGGACGACGGACTCGGCCCGCTTCAGATCGGACTCCGCGACGTCCTGGAGCTCGGCGTCGACCAGCGCGGGCCCGCCCACGTGCACGGCCAGGCCCGTCGCGGGCGCAGCCGGGGTGGCCAGTTCGTCGCGCAGGCCCTCGACCCGCTCCGCCAGCCGTTCCCCGTCGCCGTCCACGTGCGCGACGATCATGGCCGAGTGGCCGTCCCGGCTGCGCAGCTCGGCCGCATCGCCGGTCGTCCAGTACGAGCTCACCGCGCTCACGTGCGGCCGGGCGGCCAGGCGCTTCACCAGCGCCTCGCCCGCGCGCCGCTCCGCCGGGTCGTCCACGTAGCCGCCGCGCGTCTGCGCGACGACGACCAGGTTGGGGGAGGCCCCCAGGTGCTCGGCGGCCACCCGGGCGGCCCGGCTGGACTCGGAGCGCGGATCGTCGTAGCCCTGCGTCTTCAGCCGGCCGGCCGACGAGGCGCCGAACACGGCGGACAGCACCAGGAAGACGAGCGCGGCGAGGAGGACGAGCCGGGGGCGGCGGGTCACGAAGACCCCTGCACGGGGGTACATGATGCCTCCGATCCCATCCCGATCTCGCTGGCTGCGCTCCTCCCGCGGTGCGCGGGAGAGCCGGTTTCCACCGTGCCCGGGGGAAGGGGCGGAGCCGTAGCCCCGGCAATTCGTCACTTGACAGGAGCCGACGGGCGGTGTCCGGGCCTGTGGACGGCTCCGTCCACAGGCCCGGACGGAAGGGACGGGTGTGTCGGCGGGTGCCGCTAGGCTTCTCGAATGGCCCTTCCGGACGCGTCCCCCGAGATCTCCGATGCTCTGCGTGTGCTCCACCGCGTCTTCGGTTACGACTCCTTCCGCGGTGAGCAGCAGCAGATCATCGAGCAGGTGACCGGCGGCGGCGACGCCCTCGTGCTCATGCCGACCGGCGGCGGCAAGTCGCTGTGCTACCAGATCCCGGCGCTCGTCAGAGAGGGCACGGGCATCGTGGTGTCGCCGCTGATCGCGCTGATGCAGGACCAGGTGGACGCGCTCACCGCCCTCGGCGTGCGGGCCGGATTCCTCAACTCGACGCAGGACCCGTACGAGCGGCAGGCCGTCGAGCAGGCCTTCCTCGCCGACGAGCTGGACCTGCTCTACCTGGCGCCCGAGCGGCTGCGGATGGAAGGCACGCAGCGGCTGCTGGACCGCGGCAAGGTGTCGCTCTTCGCGATCGACGAGGCGCACTGCGTGGCCCAGTGGGGCCACGACTTCCGGCCGGACTACCTCGCGCTGTCCATGCTGCACGAGCGCTGGCCGAAGGTGCCGAGGATCGCACTGACGGCGACGGCCACCGAGGCCACGCACGCCGAGATCGCGAAGCGGCTCGGACTGGAGGACGCCAAGCACTTCGTCGCCAGCTTCGACCGGCCGAACATCCAGTACCGCATCGTCGCGAAGAACAATCCGCTCAAACAGCTGCTGGAGCTGATCCGGACCGAGCACGAGGGGGACGCCGGGGTCGTCTACTGCCTCTCGCGGGCCTCTGTGGAGAAGACGGCGGCCTTCCTGGTCGAGCAGGGCATCGACGCCGTGCCGTACCACGCGGGAATGGACGCCCGCGCCCGCTCGGCGAACCAGTCGCGCTTCCTGAGGGAGGACGGGGTCGTGGTGGTGGCCACGATCGCCTTCGGCATGGGCATCGACAAGCCGGACGTGCGCTTCGTGGCCCACCTCGACCTGCCGAAATCCGTCGAGGGCTACTACCAGGAGACCGGCCGCGCCGGCCGCGACGGCGAACCGGCCACGGCATGGCTGGCGTACGGCCTCCAGGACGTGGTCCAGCAGCGCAAGATGATCGACGGCTCCGAGGGCAACGAGGCGCACCGCCGGTCGCTGGCCATGCACCTGGACGCGATGCTCGCGCTGTGCGAGACGGTCGACTGCCGCCGGGAGCGGCTGCTGGAGTACTTCGGGCAGCTGGGCGGGCCCTGCGGCAACTGCGACACCTGCCTGACGCCGGCCGAGTCCTGGGACGGGACGGTCGCCGCGCAGAAGCTGCTCTCCACCGTGTGGCGGCTGGCGAAGGAACGGCGCCAGAAGTTCGGCGCGGGCCAGATCATCGACATCCTGCAGGGCAAGAAGACGGCCAAGGTCATCCAGTTCGACCACGACGCGCTGTCCGTGTTCGGAGTCGGGGCCGACCTGGGCACCGCGGAATGGCGCGGGGTCGTGCGCCAGCTGCTGGCGCTGCGGCTGCTGGCGGTGGAAGGCGACTACGGCACGCTCGTCCTCACGGACGACAGCGGCGAGGTACTGGGCGGGCGCCGCAAGGTCACGATGCGCAAGGAGACGGCGGCGGCTCCCGCCCGCAAGGAGTCCGGGTCGCGCAAGGAGAAAGGCTCTCGCGTACCGGTCGACCTGCCGTCGGCGGCGGTACCGGTCTTCGAGGCGCTGCGCGCCTGGCGGGCCGCGACGGCGAAGGAACAGGGCGTACCGGCCTACGTCGTCTTCCACGACGCGACGCTGCGGGAGATCGCGACGCGGGTCCCCGGTACGGCGGAGGAGCTGGGCACGATCGGCGGCGTCGGCGAGGCCAAGCTCGCGAAGTACGCCGAAGGCGTGCTCGACACCCTGGCCGAGGCCCACGCCGCGGTCCCGGCCCCGGCCGCCCCGCCGGCGGCCGAGTCCGTCCCGGCGGCGGCCGCCTCTCGTCCTGCGGCCCCGCACGAGGAGGAGGAGCCTCCGCCGTTCGACTTCGACGAGACGGACCCGCCGTGGGACGACTGGGAGTGACCCGCCGCCGGGGGCTTGGCTAATCGCCGAGCAGGCGGGTGCGGAACAGGCCGAGCACCTGGTCCAGCGCCGCCCGGGTGGGTTCCCCGGGGGCGTCGATCAGATGCTCGGTCAGGACGGAGTGCGGCGGCAGCACGGCCTCGGGGTTGGCGCTGCCGTCGTCCAGCTCCACGGCGACGAAGGCATCCCCCAGCTCGCGCCGCAGGAACGCGAACCGGTCCCCGGGGACGAACTTGTCGCCCTTGAACCGCAGCCCCAGGACCTGCAGCCCCTCCCGCTCGCACCGCCCCCGTACGACGGCCAGCTCCGCCGGGCTGATGTCGATCACCCCCGACCGGCCCGCCGAGACGGCCACCGGCAGCGAGGGCTGCGACAGCACCGGGGCGACCAGCCGGGGGTCGGTGGCCATGGCCAGGGCGAACCCGCCGGTCAGGCACATGCCCACGGCGCCGACGCCCGGGCCGCCGCACCGCTCGTGCTCGTGGGCGGCCAGGGCCCGCAGCCAGGCCACCACCCGGGAGCTGCGGCCCGTGGCCAGCAGGGTGAACTCCCGGCTGACGCACACCTTGAGGATCGACGAGGCGCCGTACCGGGCGGCGCCGAGCCGGCCGTGCGCATCGGGGTGGGGGTCGCGGCCGGGCTCGCCGAACAGCACCGGGAGCACCGCCGTGCAGCCGATCGCGGCGACCCGGTCCGCGAACTCCAGCACCTTCGGCGTGATGCCCGGTATCTCGGCCATCACGATCACGGCGGGGCCGGTGCCGCGCCGCAGGATCCGGCGTTCGGTGCCCCCGTGGGTGAACGTGCTCTTCTCGTAGCCGGACAGGTCGTGGTCCGTCATGACTCTCCTCGTCCCCTGCGCGCACCGGGTCGTGCCGGATCGTGGCTGATCGTGCCGGGAGGACTTCGCCGGCCCCGGGGGAGTCTGGCACGCGCGGGGGCGTGCCCGGGGGCGCGGGCGGAGACTGGGGGTATGCGGATGGATTCGCGTGCCATCGAGCTCGGCGGCCTGACCAAGGCGTACGGGCCGGTCGTCGGGATCGAGGCCCTGAGCCTGACCGTGGACGAGGGGGAGGTGTTCGGGTTCCTCGGCCCCAACGGAGCGGGCAAGACGACCACCCTGCGCTGCCTGACCGGTCTGCTGCGGCCCACGGCCGGGCAGGTCAGGGTGCTCGGCCTGGACCCCGTCCGCGAACACCGCCGGCTCGCCGGGGCGCTCGGCTACCTCCCGGGCGAGCTGCGGCTCTACCCGGAGCTCACGGGCGCACAGACCCTGGACCTGCTCCGCTCCCTGCAGGGGGTGCCCGCCCCGCGCCGCGGCGAGCTGTGCGAACGGCTGGGGCTGACCGCCCCGGTCCTGCGCCGCACGGTGGGCGGGTACTCGCGCGGCATGAAGCAGAAGCTGGGGCTCGTACAGGCGCTGCAGCACGATCCCCGGCTCGTCGTCCTCGACGAGCCGACGGAAGGGCTGGACCCGCTGGTCCAGGAGACGTTCTTCGAGCTGATGGCGGAGACGGCGGGCGCCGGGCGGACGGTGCTGCTGTCGAGCCACGTGCTGCCCGAGGTGCAGCGGGCCTGCGGGCGGGTGGCCATCGTCCGTGAGGGGCGGCTGGTGACGGTGGAGAGCGTCGCGGCCCTCCGGGAGGCGCGGGCGCGCCGGATCCGCCTGCACTTCGGCGACGGGAAGGGGGCGCGCCCCCTGGGGCGCGCGGACCGGTGGGCGCCGCGGTGGGAAGGGGACCGGGTGGAACTGCTCGTGCCCCCGGCCGAAGTGGTGAGCGCCCTGCGGAGCCTGCTCGCCATGGGCGTCGCCGACGTGACCGTCGAAGAAGCCGGGCTGGACGAGGCCTTCCTCGACCTCTACCGCAACGGCGCCGCGCAGGAGGGGCCGTGAGGACCCGGTGGCCGTTGTTCTGGCTGGCGCTGCACCGGCGCCGCCGGATGCTGATCGCCCTGGTGGTGGGGATGGCCGTCTTCGAGACGCTCATCGTGGTCGTGGCCAACGCGATCGCGCCGGGGCAGCTGTTCGCGGCGGGCGGCAGGCAACCGCCGTCGGTGTACAGGGCGTTCAGCGGGTCCGGTGGCGACGTGTCGATCGCGAGCTACCCCGGGCTGCTCGGGGCGGGTCTGATCCACCCGTTCTGGATCGCCATGCAGCTGACCGCGATCGGTTCGCTGGCCGCCGCCGCGGTCGCAGCGGACGTGGAGTCCGGGACGATCGAACTCGTCATGGTGCGCCCGGTCAGCCGCAACCGGCTGCTGACCGAACGTGCGGCGGCGCTGGGCCTGGCCGTCCTCGCGCTGAACGCGGCGGCCACGGCCGCGGTCGCGGTGGGGGTCCGGCTGTCGCCCGGCATCCACCGGGATGTGCCCCTGAGCGGGGTCCTCGCCGCCGGGGTGATGGGGTGCGGCTTCGCGCTGTGCGTGGCCGGCCCGGCGCTGGCGGTATCGGCCGGGGGCCGGCGGCGCGCCCAGGTGGTCGGCGTGACGATCGCGATCGGGGCCGTCGGCTTCGCCCTGAACTTCATCGCCCTGGCCTGGTCGAAGGCGGCCCCGCTGCGGTTCGTCAGCCCGTTCCACTACTACACGCCGGGCGATGCGCTGGCCCGGGGCCAGGTGCTGTGGCCGCAGCTGGGCGTCCTCGTCGGAGTCGGCGTACTGGGCCTGGTGTGCGCGTACGCACTGCTGAACCGGCGGGACCTCGCGCCGTAGCGCTGCGGCCGGAGCCAGGGCAGGGCCCGGCCCGGGAGGCGCCGCGGTGTACGGGCGCCCGCCCGGGCACGGGCCCGGCGGCCCTGCCGTCAGCCCTCGCCGCCCGGCGTGTACGAGGCGAACGGCGCCCAGCCCTTGATGGCGAAGCCGCCGCCGTCCCGGACGACCTCGGCGGCGCCGTGGCCGCCGAAGTGCGCGGGGACCAGCAGCGCTCCCTGGTCGGCGGCCCGGCCGAGCAGCCTGCGGCGGGTGGCCCGCGCCTGCCCCGCGTCCTCGCAGAAGCAGCTGTTCGCGTCCGGCTCCAGGATCTGCACCGGGCTGTGCAGCAGGTCCCCGACGAACAGGGCCCGGTCGCCGCCCGAGGCGAGGGCGAGCACGGAGGATCCGGGCGTGTGGCCCGCGGCCAGCTCCAGCCGCAGGTTCGCGTCGATCCGGTGGCTGTCGCCCTCCCACAGCAGGGTGCGGCCCGCCTCGTGGACGGGGGCGACGCTGTCCTCGAAGGCCTGGACGTTGCCGTCGCCGAGCACGGAGGCGTGACCGTTCGCCGGGTTCCAGAAGTCGAAGTCGTTGCGGTGGATCAGGTAGGTGGCGTTCGGGAAGGCGGGAACCCAGTCGTCGCCGTCCAGCCGGGTGTTCCAGCCCACGTGGTCCGCGTGCAGATGGGTGTTGACGACGAGGTCGACGTCCTCGGGCCGTACCCCGGCCCGGGCGAGGTCGTCCAGGAAGCCGGTCTCCTGCCGGTCCCAGGGCATGCCGGGGCGCGCCTTGTGGTTGCCGCCGCCCGTGTCGACCAGGATGGTGCGGCCCTCGCTGCGCAGCACCCAGGTCTGCAGGGCCGCGTTGGCGACGGGCGGCTCGCCGTCGACGAACTCCGGCTGCAGCCAGGCCGATTCCTCCTTCCAGACGTCCGTGCTGCTGTCGGGGATGAAGCCGTGGGGGGCGAGGCCGAGGGGTCCGTAGTACTCGCGGACCCGGCTGACGCCGACCTCGCCCAATTCGATGGTGTCCATGGCCCCCACACTCGGCGCCGCCGCCGCGGGCAGCCACACCCTTCGCTGCCTATCCCCGGCAGGGAGCGGCTGGCGGCCGGGTTCCCGCGGATACTGGGCGCATGGACGGACAGAGCTCTCTCGGCGCGTTCCTGCAGGCCCGCCGCTCCCGGCTGCGGCCCCAGGACATCGGCCTCGACACGTACGGGGAACGGCGCCGCGTCCGGGGGCTGCGCCGTGAGGAACTGGCCCTGCTCGCCGGGGTCAGCGCCTCGTACTACGCCCGCCTGGAGCAGGGGCACGCGCACAACGCGTCACCGGAGGTGCTCGACGCGATCGCCCGCGCCCTGAGGCTGGAGGAGATCGAGCGCCGCCACCTGCACGACCTGGCGGGCGCCGCGGTCCGGCGGCGTCCGGCCCGCCGCCCGCCGGCGGAGCGGATCGCACCGGCGACGCGTGCCCTGCTGGACTCCATGCCCGACGTGCCGGCCGTGGTCACGGGGCGGCGGACCGACGTCCTGGCCTGGAACCCGCTGGGCCACGCCCTGTTCGGCGGCCATCTGGACCCCGGCGCACCGGAGCGGCCCGCGGACCGCCCCAACAACGCCGCGCTCATGTTCCTCGACGCCCACACCCGGGACCTGTACGCCACCTGGGAGGAGAAGGCCCGGGCCGTCGTGGCCTCCCTGCGCTACGCGGCCGGCCGCCACCCCGACGACTCGGCCCTCGCCGCCCTCGTCGGGGAACTCAGCATGCGGAGCCCCGAGTTCGCGACGATGTGGGCCGACCACCGGGTACGGCCCTGCACCATCGCCGAACACAGGCTGCGGCACCCGCTGGTCGGGGAGTTCACGGTCACGCAGCAGGCGCTGACGATCTCCGAGGACCAGCTCCTGGTGGTGGCGACCGCCCCGGCCGGCTCACCGGGCCACACGGCCCTCCGCCTGCTGGCCCAGGCCACGCGGCCCGGCCCGGCAGCGGCCCCGGCGCTCCGGGAGGAGGGCGCTGAAACGATCCGGCAGCCCTGACGGGACGCCTCGGCCCGCATCGCCCGCACGTGACGCCGGCCGGGCGGCGACGACCCGGCGTCATCCGGCCCTTCTGCGGGGTCGTTCGCCCGTTCGGCCGTACTCCGCACGCCCGCGGGGGAGGATGTGGCACGTCAGGCCCTGCCGGGCGCCCGTCGGCGGGCACGGTCCCGCCCCACCGAGGAAACGCCCATGAACCACTCGCCCGAGCCCTTCCGCCTCCTCCCCGGCGCCGGAACGTCGCCGGTCATCCTGCACGTGCCGCACTCCTCACGCACCGTTCCGGAGTCCGTCCGCGCCGGCATCGTGCTGGACGACGGGGCGCTCGAACGGGAGCTGGACCACATCACGGACTCCCACACCGCCGACATCGCCGCAGCCGCCGCGGCCGGATGCGCGGTCACGCCGTGGCAGTTCGTCAACGGGCTGTCCCGGCTCGTCATCGACCCCGAGCGGTTCCCCGACGAGCGCGAGGAGATGCTGGCGGTGGGCATGGGAGCGGTCTACACGCGCACCACCCACCGGGAGCGCCTGCGCCCGGACGGCTTCGACGGCCGGCCGCTGGTCGAGCGCTGGTTCCGTCCGTACGCGGAGGCGATGACGCGGGCCGTGGAGGACCGGCTGGAGGCTGCCGGGCGGGCCGTGATCATCGACGTGCACTCCTATCCCACGGAGCCCCTCCCGTACGAGCTGCACGGCGACGGCAGCCGCCCGCCGATCTGCCTGGGCACGGACCCCTTCCACACTCCGGCCCGGCTCCTCGCCGCGGCCGAGAAGGCGTTCGCGGGCTTCGGCGGCACCGGGCTCGACAGCCCCTTCGCCGGTACGTACGTGCCGCTGGAGCACTACGGCAAGGACGACCGGGTCAGCGCGCTGATGGTCGAGATCCGCCGCGACGTCTACATGTCCGAACCGGGCGGACCGGCAGGCCCCGGCCTCGTCGCACTGGCCGCAGCCCTGGCGGAACTCGCCGACGCCGCCGGGCAGGAGGGCTGACGGCGCCGCCGGGACGTCCCGGCCGTCCGGCGCGGAGCCGGCCGACCGGGACACCGGGGCTCAGACGAGGTCGAAACGGTCCAGGTTCATCACCTTGACCCACGCCGCCACGAAATCGCGCACGAACTTCGCTCCGGCGTCCGCGGACGCGTACACCTCCGACAGCGCCCGGAGCTCGGAGTGCGAACCGAGGACGAGGTCGACCGCCGTGGCGGTCCACTTGGCCTTGCCGGTCGCGCGGTCCCGGCCCTCGAAGACGTTCTCGTCCGCGGCCGACGCCTTCCACTCCGTAGCCATGTCCAGCAGGTTGACGAAGAAGTCGTTGGTCAGTGTCTCGGGCCGGTCGGTGAACACGCCGTGCGAGGACTGCCCGAAGCCGGCGTTCAGGGCCCGCATGCCGCCGATCAGGACCGTCATCTCCGGTGCCGTCAGCGTCAGCAGGCTGGCGCGGTCCAGCAGGAGCGTCTCCGGCGAGAGCTTCTCCCCGGCCCGGAGGTAGTTGCGGAACCCGTCCGCCCTGGGCTCCAGTACGGCGAACGACTCCACGTCGGTCTGCTCCTGCGAGGCGTCCGTGCGTCCGGGGGCGAACGGGACCGTGAGGTCGTGCCCGGCGTTCTTCGCCGCCTGCTCGACCGCCGCGCAGCCGCCCAGGACGATCAGGTCGGCGAGCGAGATCTTCGCGCCGTTCTGCGCGTTGAAGTCCTGCCGGATCCCGTCGAGGGTCCGCACCGTCTCGGCCACCTCGGGCCGGGCGTTGACCTCCCAGTCCTTCTGCGGCGCGAGCCGGATCCGGGCCCCGTTGGCGCCGCCCCGGTTGTCGGTGCCGCGGAAGCTCGCCGCCGACGCCCACGCGGTGGCGGCCAGCTGGGAGACGGACAGCCCCGAGGCCAGCACGCGGGCCTTGAGGTCGGCGACGTCCTGGTCCCCGACCAGAGCGTGATCGACCGCGGGGACCGGGTCCTGCCACAGCTGCGGCTCGGGGACCCAGGGGCCGAGGTAGCGCGAGAGGGGGCCCATGTCGCGGTGCAGCAGCTTGTACCAGGCCCTGGCGAACGCATCCGCGAGCCGGTCCGGGTTCTCGTGGAAGCCCTTCGAGATCGGCCCGTAGACCGGATCCAGCTTCAGCGAGAGGTCCGTCGTCAGCATCATCGGAGCGTGCCGCTTCGACGGATCGTGCGCATCGGGCACCGTGCCCTGGGCGGAGGCGTCGGTGGGGGTCCACTGGTGCGCACCGGCGGGACTCGTCGTCAGCTCCCAGTCGTACTTGAACAGGTTGTCCAGGTAGCCGTTGTCCCACTTCGTCGGCTCGGTGGTCCAGGCGCCCTCGAGGCCGCTGGTGATCGTGTCGACGCCCACGCCGCTGCCGTGGCTGTTCTTCCAGCCGAGGGCCTGCTGCTCGATGGGGCAGGCCTCGGGTTCCGGGCCGACGTACTCGGGACCGACGGCGCCGTGGCACTTGCCGAACGTGTGGCCCCCGACGATGAGCGCGACCGTCTCCTCGTCGTTCATCGCCATGCGCCCGAACGTCTCGCGGATGTCCCGGGCCGCGGCGATCGGATCCGGGTTCCCGTTGGGGCCTTCCGGATTGACGTAGATCAGCCCCATCTGCACGGCGCCGAACGGACCGGTGAGTTCCCTGTCGCCGGTGTAGCGCTCGTCTCCGAGCCAGGTGTCCTCGGGCCCCCAGAAGATCTCCTCGGCCTCCCAGATGTCCTCCCGCCCGAAACCGAACCCGAAGGTCTTGAACCCCATGGATTCCATGGCGCAGTTTCCGGCGAACACCAGAAGATCGGCCCACGAGATCTTCTGCCCGTACTTCTGCTTCACGGGCCAGAGCAGACGGCGTGCCTTGTCGAGGCTCGCATTGTCCGGCCAGCTGTTCAGGGGTGCGAAACGCTGCGCGCCGGAACCGCCGCCGCCCCGGCCGTCGGCGATCCGGTACGTTCCCGCCGCGTGCCAGCTCATGCGGATGAAGAGCGGCCCGTAGTGGCCGTAATCGGCGGGCCACCAATCCTGCGAGTCCGTCATCACCGCGATGACGTCCCGCTTCAGGGCGTCGACGTCCAGGGTCGCGAATTCCTTGGCGTAGTCGAATTCCTCGCCCATCGGATTGGACTGGGGCGACTGCCGGTGGAGGACCTGGAGGTCCAGCTGGTTCGGCCACCAGTCCCGGTTCGTCCTCGGGGGAGTCGGGGTGGGGGTCGGGGAGGAGATTGCGGGGTTCTCGCTTTCGCTGCCGGACACGTCCGTCCTTCTTCCTGTCGCGCTGTTTCCATCTGCTGGTTCGGCGTCCGTATGGTCGCGCACCGCAGACCGCACAGCCACGAGAACACGCAGGGCGTCGGCTACGGCATTCAGCCGCAGTCCGTCCGGGGTAAGCGTGGAAAATAGGATGGTCTTTTCGTGGAAATGCCGCCGGGCTCATTGCTCCGGCCGGGATCAGAGACCGGCGACCTTCGAACTCGCCGACACCTCGTACACGAGCGTGACCGTGCGGCGCCCGCCCGGGGGGAGCGGGACGTCCCAGCGGGCGATGCCTTCGGCGTCGACCGCTCCGGGAGCCGGGGAACACGCGTCCTTCCGCAGACGCACCTCCACCGCCGACACCTCGGAGACCGGAATCCGCTCCCGGAGGACGACCACCCGGTCCCCGCGCTCACCGGGGGCCGAGAACCGCGACAGGTGCAGCCGGACCGTGCGGGTGACCACGGTCCGCTGCATGATTCCGGCGGTGTCCCGGGCCTCCTCGGTCTCCCGGACCACGCCGTGGTCGTCGCAGCTGCCGAAGGCGAGCTCCACGGCCGCGCCGGGCGCGGTGAAGTCCAGCGTTCCCCGGCCGCTGAAACCGCTCCCGCGCACCAGGTCCACGGGCCCCGCGAGCAGCGCGTGGCCGGACCGGTTGTCGCACCGCACCACCTGCGTGACCAGCGGCGACAGCTCGGGCGAACAGGCGTACTCGCTGCTCGCGGCCGCGGTGAAGACGGAGACCGGCACCCGGTGGGCCCGGCCGTCCCCGGGTACGGAGACCGGCACGGGGGAGTTCAGCACGCGCGCCTCGCCGCCGTCGTCCACCCCCGGCAGACCGAGCACCGGGGCCGGGCCGAGGGCACCGATCTCCTCCTCGCGCAGCTCGACGTCGACCGTGCGTCGCTCCGCCGCGGAGCGGTCCTTGAGCGTCAGCACGTCCTCGCCCAGCCGCGGCGGATCGCCGGCCAGCGCCGAGCGGGCGGTCGACAGCGTCAGCCGTACGTCCGACCAGTCCTCGCCGGTGCGCTGCCAGACCACCGCGTCGGTCTCCAGCGTCAGGGCGTCCCCGTCGAGCACGGCCCGGTAGGAGGGCCGCCACAGCGCACACGGGGTGAGGTGGCCCAGGCGCAGCCCGACCGGCCCGGCGGCCGCGGTCTCCACGGTCAGCTCCACATGGCCGACCAGCTCGGCGGGCTCCTCCTCGGAGAGCAGCAGCGCCCGCCGGGTCTCCCCGAGCTCGGCGGCGAGAGCTGCCAGCCGGGCCTCCACGGCGCGCAGCCGCTCCCCGTACGTGTCGCGCTCCTCGTCGACCCGGTCCAGTTCGCGGTCCCAGCGGGCGCGCTCGGTCTCCCCGGAGCCCGCGCCTTCGCCGATCTCGCGCAGCAGGTCGGCGGCGAGGCGGGCGAGCAGCCCGAGGCGGGCCAGCAGCCGCTCGCGCTGCCGCTCCAGATCCCGCTGCTCCTCCTCGAGGGCGTGGACGCGGTGGCGCAGGGCCGAGTCGTCCTCGGCGGACGGCACCGGCCCGCGGGGCGTCCAGCTGCGCACGATCCGTACGTCGAGCACGGTCGCCGCATGCTCGGCGGTCAGCTCCGCGTGGAGGGTCCGGTCGACGGCCAGCGCGCTGACCGGCCCCAGACGCAGGCGCTGGACGCCCGCCTCCAGATCGAGGACGGCGGTGCGCTCCACATGGGCTCGGTCCTCGAGGCACGTGACGGCGGTGACGGGAAGGGGGATCGGCTCCGGGACCGTGGACATGGCGGTGGTCAGCTCCTGCGGTTGCCGCCGACCAGGGCCTTGCCGGTCGGGATGCGGATCTCGTAGCCGCCGTCGAGGGCGGCAGTGGCGCCTGCGGGGAGGTCGAGGCGCCAGATGCGGGTGCCCCGGGCGTGGTGCTCGGGCCCCTCGCCTTCCCCGGGCTTCGTCCAGTCGGCCCGTTCCTCGATCCGGACGTCCGGTTCGGAGGTGACCGGCACCCGCTCGCGGACTTCGACGGTGACGGGCCCCGCGAGCCGGTTGGCCAGCTCCACGTGGACGCGGTGGTCGAGCACGGTGGTGTTGCCCCGCAGGCCCGAGGTCGACTCGTTGAGGTTCGTACGGCGGGTGACCCGGATGCCCTCGGCCGGCCCGAGCCCCACCCGGCGGACACCGCCGGGCGCGAGCGTGGGCAGGGCGGCGGTCAGCAGGAAGTCCCCGTCGACGACGACCTCCACCGGACCGGCCAGCAGCGCCTGTTCCGTGGCGTTGGAGAGCACCAGCGTCGCGTACACCGTCTCCTCGACGGACGGCACGCAGAGGTACTCGGTGCGCAGGCCGACCGGGATCTCGCCCACGGTGACGGTGTGCCAGGTGCCGTCCGACGGGATGTCGGCGCGGGCGGCGGCGTCGAAGCGGTGGTCGAAGGAACCGGCCGACTCGCGGGGCCGTACCGCCTGCCCGGGCAGCGGCAGCGAGGCCACGGCTTCGGCACGGCGGCGGCACTCGTCCGCCCCCGGGTCGGCGGCCGGGCCGGGGAACAGCCGGCCCCGGCGGGCGCCCGGCTCCTCCGGACCGCACAGGACGAGGGCCGCGTAGTCGAGCTCGGCACCGCTCGGCCGCGGCGGACCGGAGACCGGGTCCGGGGCGGGAGCGGGAGTGGGCGGCGGCGCGGCCATGCCGGGCGCCGCCGGAGCAGCGGGCGCCGCGGGAGCAGGCGCAGCCGTCCGGGCGGGGGCACCGGCGAACGACCCGGCACCACCATGCGGCCTGCCTCCGGCACGCTGCCTGGAGGCGGCCGGCCGGGGGACGGGCTGGGCGGCGAAGTCGGGCATCGCCCCGCCCACGGCCCCGGGCACCGGGGCAGGGGCCGGCGGGCCGCCGTAGGCCTGCGGCACGGGTGCCGCTGCCGGTAGCGGAGTAGGCGGCGGCGGGGGAGGCGGCGGCGGAACGGGAGCCGTCGCCGTGCCGGGGCGGGGGCCGGCGGCCTGGTAGCCGGTGAACAGGCCGGCGAGGCCCGCAGGCGGCTCGCGCCAGCCGGACGGCGCGGGGGCGGGCTGACGGCGTCCGATCCGGACCGAGCGGAGTTTCGGCAGATCCGTGCGGCGCCGCAGGTCCGCGGTGGCCAGGGCGATGCGGACGCCGGTCCAGTCCTCGCCGGTCCGCTGGGCGACCGACGCGCGCAGCACCAGGCGGCCGGCGCCCTCGCCCTGACGGTGGGTGAGCCGGTAGCCCGGCACCCAGACCGCGCCCGGCACCCCGTACTCGACCTCGACCTCCACCTCGTCGTCACAGGTGCCGTCGAAGGTCAGGACCGCGCACACGGTGGTCTCCACGTGCGCGGACGGAACGTCGGTGGAGGCGCGGGAGAGCCGGTCGGTGGCGACGGCGAGCTCGTGCCCGAGGCCGCGCAGCGCCTCCTCCAGCTCGACGAGGCGGGTGTGGAGTCCGTCCAGCCGCTCGTCGACGAACTCGGCGAGCTCCAGCCACGCGTCCACCGGGGTGCGCCGGTGCGGGTCCTCGGGCTCGCGGGCGGGCGGGACCGGGTGGAGGGACCTGACCTCTTCGATCCGGCTCAGCTGCCGGTCCCGGCGCCCCTGCGCCGCCGCGAATGCGTCGCGCAGCCGCTCGACGTCACGCCGCAGCGCGTCGGGCGTGCCCGTACCGAGCGGCTCCGCCTCCACTTCCAGCCGGGCCTCGGTGACGCGGACCCCCGGGGTGCCGAGGACACGGGCCCGCAGCGAGCCCGGGTCCAGCGAGCGGGGCAGTCCCGTCACCCGCACCCGGCCGTCGGAGGGCACGGTGCCCCGGGCCAGGCGGCGGCAGAGCGCGCCCTGCGCGTACACCACGACCGAATCGAGGGTCGCCCCCCACCTCTGTTCTGCCTCTGCCGCCATGTGCTCCGCCCCCACCGCGTCCATGCTGAGCGAAGCCTACGCCCGAACGGGTGGGAGCACGTCAACAGCACTAGCTCGGGCTGGGGGTGAGCACCACGAAGTCGGCGTTCGACGGGTCGAGGCAGACGGCCAGCCGGCCGACGCCCTCGGCGTCGTCCGGACCCATCTGCACGCTGCCGCCGTTCCCGGTGACCGCGGCGTCGCAGTCGGTGACGTTGAAGACCGGGTGCCAGTACGGCCGTCCGCCCGCCAGGGAGAGGTGTTCCGCGGGAAGCTGCATCAGGCCGCCCTGCATGCGCTCCTCGGGGAGTCCGGCGGGGGTGATGAGGGTGTACGTGCCTCCGCCGCCCGGCAGCTCCATGTCGCTGAACCGCCAGCCGAAGACACCGCCGTAGAACTCCCGCGCGGCCGCGGCGTCGCTCGTGTACAGCTCCGTCCAGGACAGCGAGCCCGGTTCGTCGACCAGTTGGACGCCGCTGTCCTTCCCCGGCTGCCACACGGCGAACTGACCCCCCGACGGGTCGTCGTACTGCGCCATCCGGCCCCACTCGCCGAGGTCCCGCGGCGCCACCCGCACCTTCCCGCCCGCGCGCTCGACGAGCCGGGTCGTGGCGTCCGCGTCGGAGACGCTGAAGTAGATCATCCAGGCCGAGCGCGCACCCTCCTCGGTGAGCTTGCCGAGGCCTGCGACCAGCTTGCCGTCCTTCCGGAACATCCCGCCTTCCATGTCCCCGCCCTCTCCCTCGCCCCCGCCCATGGGCTCGTACTCCCAGCCGAGTACGGCGCCGTAGAACGCGGCGGTGGCACGGACGTCGGGAGCACCCAGGTCGAGCCAGCAGGGGGAGCCGGGGACGAAGTCGGTGGTGATCATGGCGCGTGCCTTTCGGGATCGAGTACGACCCCAGCCTGGCACCGGACACCGCCGCCCGCGCGTCGGCGGACCGGGGCGGGCGGCGGTGTCGGGAGCCGTGTCCTCGAAGGGACGCCCTAGTCGGCGGGCTTGCCCGGCTGTTCGTGGGTGGAGCAGTGGATGCCGCCGCCGCCCGAGGCGATGGTGTCGATCCTGACCGGCACGATGTCCCGCTTGGGGAAGTGCTCCTGGAGGATCCCCCGCGCCCGGTCGTCGGCCTTCGCGTCGCCGAAGCGGGGCATGAACACCGAGCCGTTGGCGACGTAGAAGTTGGCGTACGTCGACACGAAGTCGTCGCCGTGGCCCGTGATCCTGTCCAGGTCGGGCTGCGGCAGGTCGACGATCTGCAGGCGTCGCCCGCGGGCGTCGGTCGCCTTGGAGAGGACGGACCTCGCCTGGTCGGAGGAGCGGGACCAGGAATCGGGGGGCGTGCCCGGGAAGGCCTTGTCCAGGAGGACGACGCCCGGGGCCGCGAAGCGCACGAGGCTGTCGACGTGCGCGTCGGTGATGTCCTCGCCGCGCACGCCGGCCAGCCAGATCACCTTCTGGACGCCGAGGGTCTGCTTGAGTTCCGCCTCGATCCGGTCCCGGCTCTTGCCGGGGTTGCGGTTGTCGTTGACGATCGAGCTCTCCGTGATCAGGAGGGTGCCCTCGCCGTCCGTCTCGAAGGAGCCCCCTTCGGCGACCAGCGGCGCCTGGATGCGCGGGATCTTGTACTTCTCGAGCAGCTTGCGGCCGACCTGGGCGTCGTTCGTGTGCTCCTGCTTGTTGCCCCAGCCGTTGAAGTTGAAGTCGACGCCGGCCGGCTTGCCGCCGTCCTCGATGAAGACGGGGACGGTGTCACGGGCCCACAGGTCGTCGACCTCCACGGGGATGACCTCGACGCCGGAGCCGCACGCCTTCTGGGCCGCGGCCTGCTGGTCGGGCCTGGCCATCATCACCACGTACTCGTACTGCGCGATCGCGCGCGCCACCCGGGCGATGTCCTCCCGTACGTACGGCAGGTCCTGCTCCCATACGGAGGCCAGGGCGGGCCAGGACATGAAGGTGCGCGTGTGGCTCTCCCACTCGGCGCCCAGGTGCCGGGGGCCGGTCGGCGCGGGGGCCTGGCCGGAAGGGGTGGCCTGGGTGCCGGGCCGTCCGGTTTCGCCGGGGCCGCACGCCGCGGCGCCGAGGGCGAACGCGCCGAGGCCGGCGAACGTGCGGAGGACCGCACGGCGGGATGCTGAGAACGCGGACACGGTTGACTCCGATCGTGAACTGGCGGGATGAAGCTAGCCGTGGATGCCGGGCATCGCGGGGACGCGTGGCGCAGGGGCGACGATCGGGGCCTGCTTGGAGCACGGCGCGTCAGCTTCACCGTACGTGGGGTCGGTCCGCCAGGGCGGGCGAGCCGCCGGAACGACACTCTGACACTGACTGAAATTTCAGTCAAATCCTTGGGTGCGCGGTGCGCGGATGGGGGAGTGCGGGGCGGACGGTGCGGTCAGTCCCCGCCCAGCCGGCGCAGGTGGCCCAGTTCCACTTCGACGGCGTCGAGCATCAGCTCGCGGGCGTGCGACACCTGCAGCACGCCGCTGAGCCAGCGCATGCTGAGCCCTTCCAGCAGTGCCGTCAGCCGTTCCGCCGAGGACGTGAGCGCGGGGGCCGGTGTCAGCGGCAGCGCGCACGCAAGCAGATAGGCGACCTCCTGGACCCAGCTCAGGCCGGCCTTGGCCAGGTCCTCCCGCAGATCGGGCTCGAAGATCGCGCTGGCGCGCAGTTCGCCCCAGGCCGTGCTGTTCTCGCGTACCGCGGCCTCGTCCTGGAACTCGAGCAGGAGGGACTGCTCCAGGGCCTCGCGCGGATCCTCCGGGAACGGGTCCGTGTCGTCGAGGCTGCCCGTGTATCGTTCCGCGCGGTCGTTGATGAACTCCAGGGTGCGGCGGAGTATGCCGGCCCGGTCCTTGAAGTGGTAGTAGACGAGCGCCGTGGACACCCCGGCTTCGGCCGCCAGTTCCTCCACCCGCAGCCCGCGGACCCCCCGCCGGGCTATGAGCCGGGCGGCCGCTTCCAAGATTGCCGTTCTGCGGTCCGTCACTGCCTGATCCCCTCCTCACCGTCTCGGCCGCCATCGTCTCACATTGACTGAATCTTTAGTTAGCGGCACGATGCGGGGGCAGTCGGCTCTGCCCTGCACGGTGCCGCTCGTGACCGTGGAGGCGCCGGGGCGGGCCGCGTCCTGCGCTTCGTACATATCGCCGAAAGAGCCACCGCATGTCCGCTCAGCTTCCCGGTGTGCAACACGCCCACAAGGCCCTGTCCGCCGACGACCCCCACGAGATCGGCGGCTACCGCCTCCACGCCCGGCTCGGTTCCGGCGGCATGGGGGTGGTGTACCTGGCCTACACCCCGGGGGGCCGCCCGATCGCGCTGAAGGCGGTGCGTGCGGACTTCGCCGGCGACCCCGAATTCCGCCAGCGGTTCGCCCAGGAGGTCGCCAGCGCCCGGCGCATCCACGGGCTGTTCACCGCCCAGGTGGTCGATTCGGGGGTGGACGCCCCCACCCCGTGGCTGGCCACCGCCTACGTGCCCGGCCCGTCGCTGCACGAGGTGGTGCAGCGGCACGGTCCGCTGCCGGTCCGCACGGTGCTGCTGCTCGTGGCGGGGATCGCCGAGGCGCTCCAGGCGATCCACCGGGCCGGGGTGGTCCACCGGGACCTCAAGCCCGCCAACGTGCTGATCGCCGAGGACGGTCCGCGCGTGATCGACTTCGGGATCGCGCGCGCGGCCGACGCCACCGCGCTGACCGGTGTCGGACTGCGGATCGGCACTGCCGCGTTCATGGCGCCGGAGCAGGCGATGGGCCTGCCGGTCACCCCGGCGAGCGACGTCTTCGCGCTCGGGTCGCTGGCGGCGTTCGTGGCCGGGGGAGTGCCCCCGTTCGGAGCCGGCGCGGAGTCGGCCGCCCTGTACAAGGTGGTCCACGAGCAGCCGGACCTCGACCGGGTGCCCTACGACCTGCGCGACCTCCTGTCGTGGTGTCTGGCCAAGCAGCCCGGCGACCGGCCCGCACCGGACGAGCTGATCTCGGCCGTGCAGGCCCACCCCGCGGTCGGCCACCGCCTGGAGTTCACCGACGGCTGGCTCCCGCACCAGGTCAGCAGCGAGATATCGGGGCGCGTCCAGCAGCCCGCGCCCGGCCCCGCCCCGGTCCCCACCCCCACCCACCACCAGCAGACGCTCGCCGCCCCCGCGGCCCCGTCCGCGCACCCCGCGACCGGCGTCCGGCCCGATCCGCCCGCCGCCCGCCGTGCCCGCCGGCGCGGGCGCCGACTGCCGGCCACCGCCCTCGCGGCGGCCACCGCACTGGTGCTCGTCGGCGCCGCGGCCTACTACCTCGACGCCCCGGAGGAGGCGGAGGCCGAATCGCCCTCCGCCTCCGCGAGCCGCACCTCGCCGCCCGTCTCCCGGCCGGCCGGCCCGTCCCCCTCGGCGTCGTCGTCGGCCGGCTTCAAGGCCGGCTACGCCGATGCCGAGCTGACGTCGCCGGACGCCGGCTACGAATTCGACCTCAGGACGGGGAAGGTGGTCCCGGCGGAGAGCGCCGCCTGGTACCTGGCCCGCACCCAGACCGAGTTCGTCGCCCCCGAGGACAGCGACGCCTTCATCGCGGCCGGGAACGAGCTGAGCCCCGCCGACTGCGTACGAGGGGTCGAGACGGGGCCGGTGACCACGATCGCGTTCACCGCCCTGAGCGGCGGGCGCCCGTTCTGCATCCGCAGCGCCGACCAGAAGGAGATCGCCGTCGTGCGCCTGGTCTCGGCCGCACCGGGCGGCGGACCCGTCACGGTGGCGGTGAGCCACCACCGCAGAACGGGGTGACGGCCGACGGGCGGACCCGCTCCCCGCGGTCACGATCATCCGGGTAAGGTTCGGCGCATGGCCCGACGCACATCCATTCTCGAAGCGGCCGCCCGGGTGATTGCCAGGAGCGGCGTCCGAGGCCTGCGCGTGGAGGAAGTCGCCGCGGAAGCGGGCGTGTCCACCTCGCTGCTCTACTACCACTTCAAGGACCGCACCGGTCTCCTGCGCTCGACGCTGGAGTTCATCAACGACCGGGCCGAGCGCTACACCACCGAACGCGGCGAGGACGCCGAACCGCTCGGGCCCCGCGAGGAACTCACGGAGACCCTCCTCCTGGAACTCCAGGACACCGCGGAGGTCCGGGAGAACAGCACCGCCTGGGGCGAGCTGCGGGCGAGCGCCGTCTTCGACGAGGTGCTGCGCGAGGACCTGGCCAGGGCGACCCTGGTGTGGGTCCAGGAGGTGGCCGCCCTGCTGGGCCAGGTGGAGCCGATGGCCCCGGCGGCGGCACTGGCCGCGGCCGGTGAGCGGCTCACCGCCCTCCTGGAGGGCCTGAGCATGCGCTGGCTCAGCGGCGGACTCCAGATCGGGCACGCGCGTGCGCTGATGGAAGGCGCCATCGACGTCGAGCTGGCCCGGCTGCGCCAGAAGTAGCCCCCCGCCCCGCCCCCGAAGGGGCCGGGGCCGCCGCCACGTGCGCCCGTACGCCCTGACGCGTCGTGATCCGAACGCGTTGCCTTCCGCACGCCTCCTGTATTGACTGATTTTTCAGTCAGTGACAGCATCGCACCCGATGCGAGCCGCGGCCGTGGAGCCGCCGGGCCGCAGTGCGCTCCCCGTCGCCCCGGCCCCGTGACGATCCCGCGGCCGCGGCCCCCCTGCCCACCTTCCGGAGGAAGGAATGAACCCATGGCGCTGACCCCCACCGAGCGTGACCGGCTCCTGCTGTTCACCGCTGCCGAGCTCGCCCGGTCCCGTCGTGCCCGGGGGCTTCGTCTGAACGTCCCCGAAGCGACCGCACTCATCGCGGACACGGTCTGCGAGGCCGCCCGCGACGGGCTGCGCCTCGCCGACGCGATCGCCCGCGGCCGCAGCGTGCTGGGCCCGGACGACGTCCTGCCCGGCGTCGTCGACGTGGTCACCGAGATCATGGTCGAGGCCGTCTTCGACGACGGCACGCGCCTGGCCGTGATCGGCTCCCCGTTCGGGGACGTGCCCTGGGACGCCGCCGCCCCCGGCGCCGTCATACCGGCCTCGGACACCGTGGAAGGGCCCAGGCCCACGACGGTCCTCACGGTGCGCAACACCGCCGCGGTGCCGGTGAGCGTCACCTCCCACTTCCACTTCTTCGAGGCCAACCCCCGCCTCGACTTCGACCGCGCCGCCGCCTACGGCATGCGGCTGGCCGTCCCGGCGGGATCCTCCACCCGCTTCGATCCCGGCGGGTCCGCGGAGGTCGAACTGCTGCCGATCGGCGGCGACCGCATCGCGATCGGCTTCGCGGGGCTGGTGGACGGCCCCCTGGACGCGCCCGGAGCCAAGGAGCTGGCACTGAGCAGGGCCGCGGCATGCGGGTACCTGGGCGCGGCTCGGGAGCCCGCCGACGGCGCACCGGCTGCCGTGCGGGGTGCCGACCAGGCCCCGGGCGGCGACGCCACCGTTCAGGAAGGAACCCGGGCATGAGCCGCCAGACCCGCCACAGCGACCACTGCGCCCCCGGCAGCAGGCACATCGACCCGCAGGAATACGCCACCGTGCACGGCCCCCGTGCCGGCGACCGGGTACGACTCGGCGACTCGGGACTCGTGGTGCGCGTGGAGTCGGACGCGCAGAAGCCCGGGGACGAGTTCCTGGCCGGCTTCGGCAAGACCGCCCGTGACGGCATGCACCTGAAGGCCGCCACGGTCCGCGGGACCTGCGACATGGTCATCACCAACGTGCTGGTGATCGACGCGGTCCTCGGCATCCGCAAGGTCTCGATCGGCATCCGCGAGGGCCGGATCCACGCGATCGGCCGGGCCGGCAACCCCGACACCCTCGACGGCGTCGACGTCGTGGTCGGCACGGGGACCACGATGGTCTCCGGCGAGGGCCTGATCGCGACGGCCGGAGCGGTGGACACCCACGTCCACCTCCTCTCGCCGCGGATCATGGAGGCCTCGCTCGCCTCGGGCGTCACGACGATCATCGGCCAGGAGATCGGGCCGACCTGGGGGGTCGGGGTCAACTCCCCGTGGGCGCTGAAGCGCGGGTTCGGCGCCTTCGACGCCTGGCCCGTCAACATCGGCTTCCTGGCGCGCGGCTCCTCCTCCGACGAGGCGCCGATGGTCGAGGCGCTGGCCGAGGGCGGTGCCTGCGGCTTCAAGGTCCACGAGGACATGGGCGCCCACACCCGGGCCCTGGACACCGCGCTGCGGGTGGCCGAGGAGCACGACGTACAGGTCGCCCTGCACAGCGACGGCCTGAACGAATGCCTCGCGGTGGAGGACACCCTGCGGGTGCTGGAGGGCCGGACGATCCACGCCTTCCACATCGAGGGCTGCGGCGGCGGGCACGTCCCGAACGTGCTCAAGATGGCGGGCGTGCCGAACGTCATCGGCTCCTCCACCAATCCCACCCTGCCCTTCGGCCGGGACGCCATCGACGAGCACTACGGCATGATCGTCTCGGTCCACGCCCTGAAGCCGGACCTGCCCGGCGACGCGGCCATGGCCCGCGACCGGATCCGCGCGGGCACCATGGGCGCCGAAGGCGTGCTGCACGACCTGGGCGCGATCGCCATCACCTCCTCCGACGCCCAGGGCATGGGACGGGCCGGAGAGACCGTCCGGCGCACCTTCGCCATGGCGGCGAAGATGAAGGGCGAACTGGGTCCCCTGGAGGGCGACGGCGAGGGCGACGACAACGCCCGCGTGCTCCGGTACATCGCGAAACTCACGATCAACCCGGCCATCGCCCACGGTCTGGCCCACGAGGTCGGCTCCATCGAGGTCGGCAAGCTCGCCGACATCGTGCTGTGGCGCCCGCCCTTCTTCGGGGCCAAGCCGCAGATGGTGCTCAAGGCGGGCTTCCCGGCGTACGGGGTCACCGGCGACCCCAACGCGGCCACGGACTGCTGCGAGCCCCTCGTGCTCGGCCCGCTGTTCGGAGGCCACGGAGCGGCGCCGGCGGACCTGTCGGTGGCCTTCGTCAGCCGTGCCGCGGCCGAGGCGGGGTCCCCGCGCAGTCCGTACGACGCGATGAAGACCCGCCGCCGGCGGGTCGCCGTACGGGGCACGCGGGGCATCGGCCCCGCGGACATGGTCGACAACGCCCGCCTGGGAGAGGTCCAGGTGGACCCCCGCAGCGGGCTGGTCACCCTCGACGGGACGCCCCTGCGCTCGGAACCGGCCCAGGAGGTCCCCCTGAGCCGCCTCTACTTCCTCTGACCGAACGACTGCTGTCCTGGACAAAGACCTGACAGGAATTTCAGAATCCTGTTGGATGTGCCGTCCAGGCTCTTGACTGAATTTTCAGTCGAGAGGAAGATTCCAACCACCGCGTACCAGCCTCTGGCTCGAATTGGCCCGGCGCCACACCGACTGCCGCTGACCGGTACTTCTGGCGAGATAGAAGAGAGACACGTGATGACTGCCTTCCGTATGCCTGCCGAGTGGTCCGCCCACGACGGGTGCCTGATGGCATGGCCCACCCGCACGGACCTCTGGGGCAGCGTTCTGGACGACGTCAAGGAGGAGTACGCGAACGTCGCCCGTGCCATCTCCGAGTTCGAGCCGGTGACGATGGTCGCCCCGCCCGGCTACGGCGACGACGCCCGCGCCTGCTGCGGGCCGGACGTCACCGTCGTGGAGATGCCGCTGGACGACTCCTGGTTCCGCGACTCCGCACCGCTGTTCGTGCTCGACGGGGACGGCCGCCGCGCCGGCGTGGACTTCCGCTTCAACGCCTGGGGCGAGAAGCACCACCCGTGGGACTCCGACGACCGGATCAGCGGACTGCTGCTGGAGCACCTCGGGGTCGAGCGCATCCACTCCGACATGATCCTCGAGGGCGGCGCGATCACGGTCGACGGCGAGGGCACCCTGATCACCACGGAGCAGTGCCTGCTCCACCCCAACCGCAACCCCGGCATGAACCGGGACGAGATCGAAGCCGAACTGAAATCCCGCCTCGGCGTCGTCAAGGTCGTCTGGCTTCCGTACGGCGGTCTCCTCGACACGGAGACCAACGGCCACGTCGACGGCGTCTGCGCCTTCGCGGCCCCCGGCAAGGTCGTCATCTCCCTGCCCGCCGATCCCGCGCACCCCGACTACGCCCGGATGCGCGCGAACCGCGCGGTGCTGGAGGCCAGCACCGACGCCCACGGCCGCAGCCTGGAGATCGTCGAGGTCACCCAGTCGGCCTTCGCCGACCTGGCCGGCGGCGAGATCGAGGTGTCCTACCTGAACTACTACGTGGCCAACGACGGCGTCGTCGTCCCGGTGGCGGGCCTGCCCCAGGACGAGGAGGCCCTCGCCGTGATCGCGTCGGCCCACCCCGGCCGCAAGGTCGTCGGGGTACGGGCGCTCGCGATCGCCTTCGGCGGCGGCGGGGTCCACTGCATCACGCAGCAGATCCCCTCGGTGCGCGCCGACGGCTGACCACCGCAGACCGACCGCTCCTGACGGGCCGGCCCCGCGGCCCGTCAGCCACCCGCCTCACGTACGGAAAGAGAGCGCGACGATGACCACACCCCAGCCCCGCAGCGCCAGACGCACCGACGGCCCGCTCGGCCGGCTCGCCGCCACGACGGCGGTCCTGGCGTCCTTCGCCCTGGTCGCGGCCTGCTCCGGCCCGCCCAAGAGCGGAGGGGCCCCCATCAGCGAGGTCACCCTCTCGAAGACCACGCCCACGGCGAAGGGCGAGATCGACTCCTTCACCTGGGCCGTGTACGCCGAGCCGCCCACGCTCGACTACACGGTGGCGTTCGACTACCCGCAGAACACGATCCTCTCGAACGTCTGCGAGAGCCTCATGCGGTGGACGCCGGGACTCACCCTCGAGCCCGGGCTGGCCCAGAAGGCGACGAACACCGACCCCACCACCTGGGTCTACGACCTCCGCCCGAACGTGCGCTTCCACGACGGCGGTGTGATGAGCGCGGACGACGTGGTCTACAGCCTGGGCCGGCAGATGGATCCGGACAACGCGGCGGCCTGGGCCCAGAACTTCCAGAACGTCGACTCCGTGACCAAGACCGGCCCGCTCCAGGTCACCGTCAAGCTGAAGAAGCCCGACTCCCAGTTCCCCCAGTACATGGCGACCGCCGCCGGCGTCGTCGCGTCCAAGGCCGGGATCGAGGCGGCGGGCAAGGACTACGGCACCACCGGCAGCCTCGCCTGCACCGGACCCTTCAAGCTCGGCACGTGGAACAAGGGCCAGTCGATCGAGCTGGACCGGTTCGACGGCTACTGGGGCACCAAGGCCAAGTCCAAGAAGGCCGTCTTCCGGGTCCTGACCGACCCCTCCGCCCGCACCAACGCCATGCTCAGCGGCGAGGCCGACGGCGGATACCTGATCCCCACCGAGAGCTATGCCCGGCTGCGCGACAGCGGCGTCGGCAAGCTGTACTTCGGCGAGGGCCTGAGCACGGTCAACGTCAACATCACCAACATGCAGGGCCCGCTGGGCGACGTCCGCGTACGCCGCGCCCTGTCCCTCGCCCTGGACCGGGCCGGGTTCGTCAAGGCCGGTCTCGGCGGCGCCGGAACCGTCACCCACTCCCTCACCACCCGCGCCGCCTGGGCCGCGGCCCCCGAGAGCACCCTGAAGACCGCCCTCGACAGCCTGCCGCGCCCCGACCGCGACATCGAGCAGGCCAAGGCGCTGATCAAGGAAGCCGGAGCCACGGGCAAGACCCTGACCGTGGCCACCAGCTCCATCGGCCAGGACGTCTCCCTCCTGGCCACCGCCGTCCAGGCGGCCGGCACCCAGATCGGCCTGGACATCCAGCTCAAGACGATCGCACCGAACGCGTTCACCGCGCTGTTCACCGATCCCGCGGCGCGCGAGGGCATAGACATGTTCCCGCTCACCTACTACGACTCGATCACCGACCCGCTCGACCTGCTGACGAACTTCAAGACCGGCGCCTACATGAACTTCGCCGGCTACAGCGACAAGCAGTACGACGCGCTCGTCGACCAGGCCGTCGGCACCTACGAGCCGGGACAGCGCCTGGAGATCGAGGCCAAGCTCCAGAAGCAGGCCTCCGAGCAGCTCCTGTGGATCCCCGTCGCCGAGTGGCCCACCGCCCTCTTCCAGAACAAGCGGATCACCGGCGCCCCGACGACGATCTCCTACATGTACTACCCGTGGGCCGCCGATGTGGGTGCCGCCCAGTGAACTTCCTGAGATTCGCGGCGCGACGGCTGGGGGAGATGGCGGCCACCCTGCTCGCCGCCTCGTTCGTGGTCTTCGGCGCCATGTACCTGGCCCCGGGCAGCCCGGCGAGCTTCCTGCTCGCGGGCCGCTCGGCCTCCCCGGAGGCCCTCGAGGCGATCAACGCCCAGTACCACCTGAACGACCCGTTCCTCGTCCGGTACGGCCGCTGGCTCGGTGACGTCGTACAGGGGGACTTCGGGCGGTCCATCACCTACCGCACCGATGTCTCCCGGCTCCTGTCCGACCGGCTGCCCAGCACCCTGATGCTGGTCGCGATGGCCCTGGTGGCCGTCGTGGTCGCCGGACTGCTGCTCGGCTGGATCGGCTCGGTCAAGGGCGGCGCCACCGACTCCGCCATCCTCGTGACCACCACGTTCGCCGTGGGCACCCCCTCGTTCGTCGCGGCCGTGATGCTCCAGGGCCTGTTCGCCGTCAAGCTCGGCTGGTTCCCCAGCAGCGGAGCGGGCGACGGCTTCGGCGACATGATCTGGCACCTGACCCTCCCGGCCCTCGCGCTCGCGCTGTACCTGATCGGCATGCTCGCCCGGGTCACCCGCTCCGCCATGCTCGAAGCCCTCGACAGCGAACACGTCACCGTGGCCCGCAGCCGGGGCGTCCCCGAACACCAGGTCATCCGCCGCCACGTGTTCCGCAACGCGCTGGGCACCGTGCTCACCACCGGCGGACTCATCGTCTCCACCCTGCTGGTCTGCACGATCCTCGTGGAGACCGCCTTCAGCATCGGCGGGATCGGCCAGCTCCTCGAACTGTCCACCACGACCAAGGACTTCCCCACCGTCCAGGCCATCTCCCTGATCATCGTCGCCCTGTTCATGATCGTGAACCTCATCGTCGACCTGATACTGCCGCTGGTCGACCCGCGGATCACCCTCGGATCGAGGAGGTCCTCCGCATGACCGCCGTCCTGACCCGCAGGCCCGGCCTGTCCCGGATCCGGGTGACCGGGTCACCGCTGTACCTGGTCTGCCTGGGCTTCGTCGCCCTCGTCGTGGTGGCGGCACTGGTCGCCTCCTGGGTGGTGCCGTACGACCCCAACGTCATCGACCTGGGCAACGCGCTCGCCGCCCCCTCCGCCGCGCATCCGCTCGGGGTGGACGCGGCCGGCCGCGACACCCTCTCCCGCCTGCTCCTCGGCGCCCGCACCTCCCTGCTGGGCCCCCTCGGCGTGGTCGCCTTCTCCACCGTCGCCGGCGTCGCCGTCGGCATGGCCGCGGCCTGGAAGGGCGGCTGGCTCGACTCGCTCCTCTCCCGCAGCACGGAGCTGGTCTTCGCCTTCCCCGGCATGCTGCTGGCCATCCTGATCATCTCGGTCTACGGCGAAGGGCTGACCGCACCGGTCATCGCGCTCGCCGTCGCCTACCTGCCCTACGTCAGCCGCCTCACCCGCTCCCTGGTGCTGGCCGAACGCGAGCGCCCCTACGTCAGCGCCTACCAGGTGCAGGGGCACTCCGCACTGCAGATCTGCCTGCGCCACGTCCTGCCGAACATCGCCCCCGTCGTGCTCGCCCAGTCCACGATCAACTTCGGATACGCCCTCATGGACCTCGCGGCACTGTCCTTCCTCGGACTCGGCGTGCCCGCCCTCACCCCCGACTGGGGCCGCATGGTCTTCGACGGCCAGACCGCGATCCAGCTCGGCTACCCGCTCTCGGCGGTCCTGCCCTGCGCCGTCATCGTGCTGACCGTGGTCGCCTTCAACGTGGTCGGAGAACGCTGGGCCGACCGCGTCGCCAGGAGAGACCGATGACCCCAATCAACCCGACGGACCCGATCAAGCCGCAGTACACCCTCGAGATCCGGGGGCTCCGGCTCAGCCTGCCCGGCACCGCCCGCCCCGTCCTCGACGGCGTCGACCTCACCGTCGGCGCCGGGGAGACCGTCGCCCTCGTCGGCGAATCCGGCTCCGGGAAGAGCCTCACCTCCCGCAGCGCCCTGCGGCTGCTGCCGCCGGGCGCCACGGTCGAGGGCACCGTCCGCGTCGGCGGCCAGGACGTGCTCACCATGGACGACGGCCGGCTGCGGGACCTGCGCACCGGCACGGTGGCCATGATCTTCCAGGACCCCCGCGCCGCCATCAACCCGCTGCGCCGCATCGGGGACTTCCTCACCGAGAGCGTGCGGCTGACCAAGGCCATGAGCCAGGCGGACGCGGACGCCCGCGCCGCCGAGCTCATCGAGGCGGTCGGCCTGGACCGCTCGGCCCTGAAGAAGTACCCGAGCCAGGTCTCCGGCGGCATGCTGCAACGCGTCATGATCGCAGCGGCCCTGATGGGCGACCCCGCCCTCCTGCTCGCCGACGAGCCCACCACCGCCCTCGACGTCACCACCCAGGCCGAGGTCATCTCCCTGCTGGCCGCACTGCGCGAACGCTTCGGCACCGGCCTGCTCTTCGTCACCCACGACCTGGACCTCGCCGCGGCCATCAGCGACCGCGTCTGCGTCATGTACGCGGGGCGCATCGTCGAGACCGGCCCCGCGGAGGTCCTCTTCGCGCGGCCCCGCCACCCCTACACGGCGGCCCTGCTCGCCTCCACGCCCCGTCTGGAGGCACCGCGCGGCAGGCTCACCGCCATCGACGGCCAGCCCCCGGACCTGCGCCAGGCACTGCACGGCTGCCCCTTCGCCGCCCGGTGCCCCCTCGCGACGGAGGTCTGCGACACCCAGGCCCCCCAGCCGCTGCCCGCACCCGGAACCCCCGGACACCAGGCGGCGTGCCACCACAGCGACCGGCTCGAAGGGAGCGCCGTCGATGCCTGACAACGTGCTGGAAGTCGTGGGCCTGCACCGCACCTACGGAGACGTACGGGCCGTGGACGACGTGTCGTTCACCCTCCCGGCCGGCGGCTCCCTCGGCATCGTGGGTGAATCCGGATCCGGCAAGACCACCACGGCCCGGATCGTCGTGGGCCTGGAGCGGGCCGACGCCGGCGAGGTCCTGGTACACGGCCGCGACCGCACCGCTGCCGGACGCGGCCGGGCACAGCGCCTGGCCCGCGCCCGCGAGGTGCAGATGGTCTTCCAGGACCCGTACCTCTCCCTGGACCCGCGCACCAGCGTCGAGGCGGTGCTGCGCGAAACCCTGCGCCTGCACTTCCCCGGCCGGGACCACGCGGCGCGCATCCGTGAACTGCTGGACCAGGTCGGGCTGGGAACCCGCGCCGCCGACGCCCTGCCCCGCCAGCTCTCCGGCGGGCAGCGCCAGCGCGTCGCCATCGCCCGCGCACTGGCCGTGGAACCGGCGGTCCTCGTCCTCGACGAGGCCGTCGCGGCCCTCGACGTGTCCGTACAGGCGCAGATCCTCAACCTGCTGGCCGACATCCGGGAACAGACGGCGATCGGCTACCTGTTCATCACGCACGACCTGGGCGTGGTCCGCTGCGTCACGGACGACGTGATCGTCATGCGCAAGGGCGCGATCGTCGAATCGGGATCCACCGCCGAGGTGCTCGCGGCCCCGGCGCACCCCTACACGCGGCTGCTCCTGGAGTCGGTTCCCCGGCCGGGCTGGGACCCGGACCGGATCGCGGCGGCGCGGCGCGCCCTGAGGTGACCGGGGGCGGAGCGGCCGCCTCAGGCCCCCGCGGCGAGCGTGAGGATCAGCGTACGGAAGACGGACTCGGCGTCGACCTCGGCGTCGAGGGACTGGATGGCGGCCAGTCCGTCCACGGCGGCGGCCACCGCCTCGCCGAGGGGGCGCGGGTCGATGCCGCCGCGTTCGTCCGCCAGCACCTGGAAGAGGCGGACGAAACAGGCCCGCCAGCTCCGGTACTCCGCCTCCAGGCTCAGCCGTACCCGCTCGTCGTTCAGTGCGTGCCAGTGCAGCGCGGAATGGAGGTGGGACAGGTCCGGGCTCTCGCCCCGGGTCAGCATCTGGACGACCCGTTCCGCGCGCTCCGCGAAGGTGCCCGGGGCGTCCACGGCCTCCTCCATCGGGGAGATCCACTCCGGCCGGATGTCGTCGATCACCGCCAGGATGAGGTCCGTCCGGTCCTCGAAGTGGTAGTGGCACATGCCGTGCGAAACCCCGCACAGGGCAGCCACGTTGCGCGTCGTGAAACGCGCGCTCATCTCGCCGGCCAGCAGCGTCCGCGCGGCTGCGATCAGCCGTGTACGCGTCTGTTCCCCCTTGGCCGAGACGCGGGGCCGTCCCGCCCTGACGGGTACGGACACGGGGGTCTGGGACTGCTTCGGAGGCGCTGCCATGGCGCAACTCTAACGAGTGACGGAGCGCCACCTGGGCGTTTCCCCGCACCCCGCAAGATCGCCCTCGCCAAGGGGCCGGGCGGCTGCGAGAAATACTGCCAAGAATATTGACCGAGCGCTCGGTCAGGAATAGCTTTCCGGCCAACCGCGGGGATCCCGTGGGGAGTTGACGCAGGAGGCGTGAATGAACGAGCACGTAGCAGGGAGGCCGCCGGGCGGCGGAGCCCTCGGTCGACGCGGGTTCCTGACGGCGGCGGCACTCGCCGCGGCCGGCGCCGCACTGGGGGCGTCCGAAGGGGCGGCGCGGGCGGCGTCCCGCATCGGCCCGGCCGCATCGGCGGGCGCCTTCGCGGTCCCCGCCGAGGACGTACGCCACACCCGCACCTGGATGGCCTGGCCGGACAGCACCTCGATCTGGCGGAGCAAGCTCAGTGGCGTCCAGGGCAACATCGCACTGATCGCCAAGACGATCGCGAAGTACGAGCCGGTGATCATGTGTGCCAACCCCGCGAGCGCCGCCACGGCGCGCTCGATGTGCGGGTCGACGGTCACGGTGATCACGTCCATCCCGGTCGACGACTGCTGGATGCGCGACACCGGACCCGTCTTCCGGACGAACGGCGCGGGAGGCCTGGACGCCGTTGGCCTGAACTTCAACGGCTGGGGCAACCGGCAGACGCACGCCAAGGACTCCCTGGTGGCAGGGAAGATCGCCGCCTATGCGGGCGTCCCGATCACCTACGCCGACCTGGTGGGTGAGGGCGGGGCCATCGAGCAGGACGGCGCCGGCACCCTCATGGCGACGCGGAGCAGCATCATCAACCGCAACCGGAACCCCGGGATGTCGCAGGCGCAGATCGAGTCCGCGATGTGCTCGGCGTACGGCGCGTCCAAGGTCATCTGGTTCGACGGGGTGGTCGGCCAGGACATCACCGACGACCACGTCGACGCCACGTCCCGGTTCCTCGCGCCGGGCCGTGCGGTGGTCCAGATGCCGCTGGCGACGGACACCGACGCCTACGCCAAGGACGCGCGCCAGCAGTACCAGATCCTGTCCGCGTCCACGACGGCGACCGGTACGCCCATGGCCGTCACCACGCTCCAGGGACCGGACTACTACAAGATCCGCTCGGCCGACCCGAACTTCGTCGCGGCCTACGCCAACTACTACGTCTGCAACGGGGCGGTGATCTCCTCCCAGTTCGGCGACACCTCCGCCGACACCGCGGCGAAGTCCGCACTCGTCCGGCTCTTCCCGGGCCGGACCGTCGTCCAGCTGAACACCGACTACCTGGGCGCCGGCGGCGGCGGCATCCACTGCGTCACCCAGCAGCAGCCGGTCCCGTAACGGCTGCCGCACGCTCCGGGCATCTCCGGGTGGGCAGGGGCGGCCGAACCGCGGTCGGTCCCACCTCTGCCCACCGTCACTCCGGCCGCAAAATCCGGAGTCCATTGTTCCAGTTGTATTGACTGAATTTTCAGTTCACGTCAGGATGCGAAGTGCATCCCCTGCCTCTCTCTCATTTCTTTTTGAGGAGTCCCATGGACACGCAAGGCACGTCCCGACGCAGGTTGCTCCAGTTCGGCGCGGCCGCGCTGCCGCTCGCGGCCCTCGGTTCCGCTCTTCCCTCGGTCGCCCGGGCCGCCACGGCCCCCGGCGGCTCCGCCACGCTGCGGATGCCCGACGAGGCCGGTCGCCACGTCCGTACGTTCATGGCCTGGCCGGCGCTCTCCTCGGTCTGGTCGACGCGGCTCGGAGGGGTGCGCAGGCACATTGCGACCGTCGCGGACGCGATCTCGCGGTACGAGCCGGTCGTGATGCTGGCCCGGCCCGGACAGGCCGCCGACGCCCGGTACGAGTGCGGGGCCGGTGCCTACTACGGCATCACGGTCGTCGAGATCCCCAACGACGACCTGTGGATCCGCGACTTCGGCCCCACCTTCGTCGTCGCGCCCGGTGCGGTCGCGGGCGTGGACACCAACTTCAACGGCTGGGGCAAGGCCGGTACGAAGTACGCCCAGCCCTTCGCCAACGACGCCGCGGCCGCCGCGACGCTGCTGTACGACTACGGCGTCAGCCGCATCCAGGCGTCCTTCGTGGGCGAGGGCGGTTCGCTGGAGACCGACGGCGAGGGGACGCTGCTGGCCACGGTCAGTTCGCTGGTCAACCCCAACCGCAACCCCGGCAAGAGCCAGGACCAGGTCGAGCAGGACCTGAAGTCCTCGCTCGGCATCGAGAAGGTGATCTGGGTACCGGGCATCGCCGGCCAGGACATCACCGACTGCCACATCGACTGCCTCGCCCGCTTCATCGCGCCCGGCCAGGTCATGCTGGACAAGCCCGGCCCCCGGACCGACGCCAAGTGGGTCGCGGTCTACGAGGAGACCAAGCGGGCCCTGCAGAGCGCCACCGATGCCAAGGGGCGCCCGCTGGCCATCACCGAACTCCCCGGCCCGGACCGCAAGAACATCCGTGTGAAGGACGAGCCGGAGTTCCTGTCCAGCTACACCAACTACTACACCGTCAACGGCGCGGTCATCGCCCCCCAGTTCGGCGACACCTACGCCGACGGCGTGGCCTACGCCATCCTGCAGGCCGCCTACCCCGGCCGGAACGTCGTCCAGCTGAACATCGACGAGATCGCGCGCGGCGGCGGCGGCATCCACTGCGGCACCCAGTCGCAGCCGGTGGTACCACCGGCGGTCTGATCAGCCGCCGGTAGGGGGAACGGTTCACCGGACCGGGCGCGTGCGGGCGCCCTGTCCGGTGAAGCCGTTTCCTACCGCTTGCCCTCGGTGTCGAAGGTGTAGAACTTGCGGTGGTCGAGCATGTCGGCCGGCGTCACGTCGGTCCACGGGCTCATGACGCCGTGCAGGTCGACGACGTTGGCCGTCGGAGTGGCCGGCACGTACGCCGACTTCGGGTTCCGGACCTGCCACTCCGCCCACAGCATGTCGATGAAGGCGTGGTGCAGCCAGAACACCGGGTCGTTGGGGGAGGCCGCGCTGGTCATCTGGCCGCCCACCCACATGTGGACCCGGTTGTGGATGTTGATCCCGCGCCAGCCCTCGAGGTTGTTGCGGAAGCCGTTCGAGGCGCTGTTGAAGGGCGCCACGTCGTACTCGGGCATGGAGAGCACGGAGTTGACCTCGGCCTTGGTCGGCAGCTGGGGCGTGCCCGCGCCGAGGTTGCGCCGCAGGTACTGGCGGTTGTCCACCCCCACGGTGATGGGCCACTTGCCCCCCGAGGCGGCGAAGGGACCGTCGAGGACCTGCCCGTCACGGGCCCGGGTGAGGCCGCCCATGAAGTCCGCGGCCCACAGCGAGGACGTGGGGGAGCGGTCCACGGTCCAGTCCCAGTAGGGGAGGGTGACCTTCGGGTCCACCCGCTGCAGGTGCAGTTCGAAGTCGAGCAGGAAGCGGCGGTGCCAGGGCAGGAAGGAAGGGCCCCGGTGGGCGACCCGGTCGCCGAAGTCGTTGTCCTCCGAGAGGAACCAGTTGTGGACCTCGACGAACTGGTCGTAGATGCCGTTGCGCTTCAGTTCCAGCACCGCGTTGGTGAAGGCGCGCTTCTCTTCTGCGGTCAGGGTGGACGCGCTCTTGCGGACGGTCACTTGATCGGTCCTGCCTTCTTCGGAGCGAAGGCGACCAGACCGGCACCTTGGAGTTCGCGGACGGCCGCTCGCGCGGCCGAGATGGGGTCGGGGAACGTCTCGTAGTGGTTGACGAGGGTGACCCACGTGTTGTCGGCGTTGCGCATCAGGTGCAGCTCTTTGCCGTCGATCTTGATCGTGGGCAGGCCGGGGGAGTGGTGGCCGCCCCCGCCCCCGTCGAAGCTGATCTGGATGCGGCGGCCTTCGAAGGTCTCGTCGATGGTGCCGGTGGGCATGGCGAGGGGCTTGCCGGAGGGGCCCGGGGCGCCGGACGCGCCGTTGGCCGATGTGCCCCCCTTGGCCGAGGAGTCGCAGGCGCTGGTCAGACCGGCAGCGGTGACTGTGCCGGCAGCGATGGCCAGGGCGTGCCGACGGGTGATCATGTTCATGTCTTGAAGAATTATCAGAAGGCCGCGCGTGGCCGATCAGTGCCCCTTGCATTCGACGGCATGCGGAGCGCAACATCCCGCATCCCGGACCGGGTTGCGGGCTACTGGAGCTGAGACAGGTCGACCGAGTCGGACGGTGCGGGAGCCTTGGCCGGAACCGTCTCGTTGAAATCGGAGAAGGAGGCGTCGAGCTTCTCGCCGGAGGCGTCGGTGCCCCGGATGTGCAGGAGGTACGGCTCGTCCTCGGTGGAGACCTGGTAGACGCCCGTCCGGCCGCCCTGCCTGCTCGTGACCGTGATGGCCGGCTGCCCGTCGACGGTGGTCCGCGGACCCTTGGTCAGCTGTTCGTCCACCGGCTTCGAGGAGAGTTCCCTCCTGAAGAAGTCCAGGTCGCAGAAGTCGGCGAAGTCGCGCAGCAGGAGGCTGTTCGTGGTCCCGTGCAGATAGCGGCCGTTGATGAGCGCGATCGCGTCATCGGCCGCAGCGGCGGGCACCTGGGACCGCAGAAGGGCGTCGTCGAGCTTCAGCCACACGTCCTTGCCGCTTTTGATGATCTCGGCCGATCCCACCTTGCCGGGCGGGGTGACCGTGCCGACGCAGTTGCCGCTCTCGTCGAACTGGAGGTCCAGGGAGGTCGTGCCCGACGTCTCGGTCACCTTCGCCGCCATGCGCATCGAGGTGGCCCCGGACATGGCCTTGCGCGCGGCGTCCGCGATGGCCTGGGCGCTCTGGTCGGCGATGCCGTTGTCATCGGCCCGGGCGGCGCCCGCGCCCGCGGCCGTACCGGCGAAGATCAGCAAGCAGACAGTGGTGGCGGCCTTCCGGCGGGCCGCGGCTGCCCGGGGTGCCCGAGGTGCGGACATCGGGCATCACCTCCCTCTGGCCGCCTCCGGATGGCATCGGTCACCGCCATGGCCTCCGGTGCAGCCGGTCACCCGATCAGCGTAGTTCCGTGCGGCGGTAGCCGCAGTCCAGGCGGCTGCCGCCGACGAGAGCCCTGGTCAGGAGGGCGCGCGGGACGCGTAGGCGCGGACATCGGCGTCGGGGTCGGCGGTGGCCGTGGCGAGGGCGGTACGGGCCTCGGGAACGGCGCCGTGGGCGAGGAGCGAGAGCACCGCGGCCTTGCGGACGTCCGCGTTCGGGTCGGCCAGGGCCCCGGCGAGAGCGGGAACCGCCCCGGAGGGCGCCGCCGACCGGAGGGCGGCCGCCGCACCGGCCCGGACCTGCCACGCGGGGTGCTGCAGCGCCGCCGAGGCCCGTACGGCGTACGGGGGCGGGCACCCGGTCGCGGCCAGCGCCCGCAGCGCGGCGCCCCGCACCAGTGGGTCCGCGTCGTCCAGCAGCGCGTCGAGCGGCTCCGGGGCGGGGGCGTGCACGGCCGAGAGCCCGCGTGCCACCGCGACCCGGACCTCACGGGCCGGGTCGCCGGCCGCCACCGCCAGCTCCGCCACCGCGTCCACCGAGACCAGGGCGCGGACAGCGGTGGTACGGACCTCGATGTCGGTGTCCGAGAGCGCGGAGGCGTACACCCCGGCACCGCCCAGCCGCAGGGTGCGCAGCACATCGAGCGCGGCCGCCCGGACCACCGGGTCGGCGACGGCCAGTGCCGCCCGCAGCCCGGCCCCCAGCCCCGGCTCGGCCGGGAGGACCTCGACGAGCTCGCGCAGCGCCGCCGCCGAGGCGGCGCGGACCCGGGGCGCGTCGTCCCGCAGGCGGTCGGCCAGCGCGGGCCCGGCGCCGGCCGGAACGGTCTCGCCGAGGGCGGCCACGGCCGCCGCCCGCACCCCGGGGTCGGCGTCCTCCAGGTAGGGACGGAAGGCGTCCAGGTCGGGTGACTCCTCGGCGAGGGAGAGCAGGCGCAGCAGGGCGGGGCTCGGGGCGGCGGAGTCCGCGGCCGGGGACTCCTCTTCCCGGAGTGCGGCGGGGCCGTCCCCGGCGGGCCGCGCCGCAGGGGCGGCATCCCTCGGGCCGGCCGTGGCCACCGGCACCAGCGCGACCTCGCCCAGCAGCCGCTCCGGACCCGCCGTCGGCTCGAACCCGGGCACCGGAACCACGTACGGCTCCACCGGCCGCGCCGTGAACTCCATGGCGCCGGTGGTCGACTTGCGCAGGTCGAGGTGGTGCAGCCAGCCCGTGTCGTCGCGTTCCGGATGGTCGAGGCGTTCGTGGTACAGGCCCCACCGGGACTCGGTGCGGGCCAGCGAGGCCCGGGCGGCCATCTCCGCGCAGTCCCGGATGAAGCCGACCTCGGCGCACCGCATCAGTTCGTGCGCCGTACGGGCCCCCATCCCGGCGATCTCCTGCGACATCCGCGTGAACGCCTCCACGGCGAGGGACAGCTTCGCACCCGACTTGGGCGGCGCCACGTAGTCGTTGACGAACCGCCGCAGCTTGTACTCCACCTGCGGCTGCGGCGGCCCGTCCGGATTGCGCAGCGGCCGGTAGACGAGCTCGTGGGCCGCGGCCAGCTGGTCGCCGGGCAGCTCGCCCTCGTACGCCCGGTAGCGCGCCGCGTCCTCCCCGGCCAGGTCTCCGTAGACGAACGCGCCGATCATGTAGTTGTGCGGTACGCAGGCCAGGTCCCCGGCGGCGTACAGCCGCGGCACGGTCGTGCGGGCGTGCGCGTCCACCCGTACGCCCGAGGCGGAGTGGCCGCCGCACAGTCCGATCTCCGAGATGTGCATCTCGATGTCGTGGGTGCGGTAGTCGTGGCCGCGGCCCGCGTGGAACGTGCCGCGGGTCGGCCGCTCCGTGGTGTGCAGGATCGATTCGACGGCGGCGACGGTCTCCTCGGGCAGGTGGCTGAGCTTGAGGTACACAGGGGCCCGGTCGGAGGCGAGTTCGGCGGCGAACTCGGCCATCATCTGCCCCGACCAGTAGTCCGACTCCACGAACCGCTCGCCGTGCCGGTTCACCTGGTAGCCGCCGAACGGGTTGGCGACGTACGCGCACGCCGGCCCGTTGTAGTCCTTGATCAGCGGGTTGATCTGGAAGCACTCGATCCCGGTGAGCGCGGCCCCCGCGTGGTAGGCCATGGAGTAGCCGTCACCCGCGTTCGTCGGGTTCTCGTACGTCCCGTACAGATAGCCGGAGGCCGGGAGTCCCAGCCGCCCGCACGGCCCGGTGGCCAGGATCACCGCGCCCGCCCGGACGATCACGAACTCCCCGGTGCGGGTGTTGAACCCGGCGGCGCCGATGGCCCGGCCGTCCTCCGGGTGGGTGAGCACCCGCACCGGCATGACCCGGTTCTCGATGCGGATCCGCTCCCGCATCTCGCGCCGCCTCAGCTGCCGGTAGAGCACCTTCTTGACGTCCTTGCCCTCCGGCATCGGCAGCACGTACGAACCGGACCGGTGCACCTGGCGGACCGCGTAGTCGCCGTGCTCGTCCTTCTCGAACTTCACGCCGTACGACTCCAGGCGCCGCACCATCGCGAAACCGCGGGTCGCCGTCTGCCGGACCGTGGACTGGTCGACGACGCCGTCGTTGGCACGGGTGATCTCGGCGACGTAGTCGTCGGGTTCGGCCCGGCCCGGGATCACCGCGTTGTTGACCCCGTCCATGCCCATGGCGAGCGCGCCGGAGTGCCGTACGTGCGCCTTCTCCAGCAGCAGCACCCGCGCACCGCGTCCGGCCGCGGTCAGTGCGGCCATGGTGCCGGCGGTCCCGCCGCCGATGACGAGGACGTCGCAGGAGAGTTCGGTCGCATCGGCGAGTGCGGGAACGCGAAGGGGAGTGTCCACCAGGGTCTCCACGGGAGGTGCCTTTCAGAGGGTGTCGAGGATGCGGCGGCGCAGTTCGGCCGAGTCCGGGGCGTGCTGCGCGGCGCGTTCGCGCGGATGCGGTGCGTCCAGCACCTGGCCGGAGCCGAGCAGGGCGATCCGGTCGCCGAGGTGGAGGGCCTCGTCCACGTCGTGGGTGACGAAGACGACGGTCGCGCCCGTGCCCCGCAGGATGTCCACCAGCAGGTCCTGCATCCCGGCGCGGGTGTGCGCGTCGAGCGCGCCGAAGGGTTCGTCCATGAGGAGGGCGCGGGGCCGGCCGGCCAGCGCGCGGGCCAGCTGGACGCGCTGCCGCTGCCCGCCCGACAGCTGGTGCGGCAGCTTTCCGGCGTGCCCGGCCAGACCGACCCGCTCCAGCCAGTCGTCCGCGGACCGCCGCCGCTCGGCCCGGGGGACCCGGCGGATCGCGAGCGGCAGTTCCACGTTCGCGCGGACGGTGCGCCAGGGCAGCAGCGCGTCGTGCTGGAAGACCAGCGCCCGGTCGGCGGCGGGCCCGGCGAGCGGTTCGCCGTCCTGGGTGACCTCCCCGTCCAGCGGGGGCAGCAGGCCGGCGAGGGTGCGCAGCAGCGTGGACTTCCCGCAGCCGGAGGGCCCGACCACGGCCAGCAGCTCCCCGGGGGGCGATCCGCAGTGTGACGGTGCCCGGCAGGGCGACGCCGTCCGGGTGGCCGAGCCGTACGTCCTCCAGCGCGAGCGCGGCCCCGGTCTGCGCGGGTGCGGCGGGCAGGGTGGCGGTGCTCATGAGACCGGTTCCTTCCGGGGGACGGCGGTGACAGCCGTGTGCGGGGCGGCGGGGTCGGAGCCCCGGCTCACGGGGGCGCGGCCGGCCCCGGGGAACGCGGCACGCCTCGCCCCGGCGGTTCCCCTACCAGCCGTGGATGTTCGACGGCGCGGGCAGCCGCTCCGTCGCCTACGTCTCCGAGACGATTCCGCCCCCCGTCCGGCTGATCGGTGCGACGCTGT